>CAJJYX010000130.1 GCA_905197435.1 uncultured Bacteroides sp. | reverse complement strand
TTTGAATGTGCCCGCGATTTTTATAAAAAGCTGGAAGAGAAGCAGCCGGATCTTGCCCTTTTGGACATTATGCTTCCGGACGAGGACGGACTGGAGATCGTTGCAAAGCTCCGCCGCCGTCCGGAGACGAAAAAGCTTCCGATCATCATGGTGACGGCAAAGAGTACCGAGATCGACAAGGTAAAGGGACTTGATGTCGGAGCGGATGATTATCTGACAAAGCCTTTTGGTGTCATGGAGCTGATCGCCAGAGTAAAGGCGGTGCTCAGAAGGACGATGGAGGAAGATAAATTCCTGACCCTGGGGGATATCTTCCTGGATGATGAGAAACATATGGTATACGTGAAGGATGTTCCGTGCAGCCTGACATTTAAGGAATATGAGCTCTTAAAGCTCCTGCTCCACAATGCGGGGATCGTAGTGACGCGAGAGATCATTTTAGAGCGGGTCTGGGGAATCGACTTTGAAGGTGAGTCGAGAACTCTGGATATGCATATCCGGACGCTCAGACAGAAACTCGGTGAAGCGGGTTCCATGATCCGCACTGTGAGAAATGTGGGGTATATGATCGAATGAAACGGAAAATCCATATGGAACTTCTGGCCACGGCAGTGTTTGCAATTTTACTGACACTGCTGTGTGCCTTATTTGTTTTTTACGGGGTCTACCGGAAACAGGTCATCGGGGATCTGAAGGCTGATGCCCTCGTCATGAAAAACCTGCATATCTTCGACAATATTTCCGATCTGCATCCGGATGCCTATGACCTGAACCCGGATACGCTGCGTTCTTTGATTGCCGAATATCATAAATATCCGGCACTGCCTCCCGTTTTCGATTTCATGGATAACGAGGCTCCGGCAAATGTACGTAAGATGAAACCGGTATGGACGGAAGACGGATATATCCTTTTCTGGACAGCACCCAAATATGAGGATGAAATGAATCGTGCCGTCCAGTATGTAGTCTATCGTTTTGATGCCAAAGAGAAAGTGAATATAGATGACCCTTCCCACATAGTGGCCATCACACGTGATAATTTCTATAAACTTCCTTATGAAGACGGAAAGACAAAGTACCGCTATGTGGTGACAGCCTTGGACCGCTTGCATAATGAATCGAAATCCGTAGGAAAGAAGGTTAAACTTTAGGGATTAGTGGTTAGGAATTAGGGGTTAGTGATTAGTGATTAATATTCAATGATTAACCCCTGATCACTAATCACTAACCCCTAATCACTAATAAAATATCAGCCCTGCTATTCCGCAGGCTATAATCATTCCTATCGGATTCAGTTTATACTTCCTGGTCCCTACGAATGCAACAAGGAAGATAAGGCAGCTGATGGCGAAAGAGTACATGTCTTCTTTAGGGGAACTGAAGTTTTCCTGGTTCATCAATACCAGCGCGGCTGAGGCCAGCAGGCCTACCACTGCCGGGCGAAGACCACTGAATACTGCTTCTACGGAAGGGTGCTTTTGATATTTCAAAAAGAACCTGCTGATGGTCAGCATCAGTAGGAAAGAGGGAAGCACCACGGCAAAAGTGGCGACAACAGAACCCCATACGCTACCGGTTGCAGTAAAACCGACATAGGTTGCCGAGTTGATACCTATCGGTCCGGGGGTCATCTGGCTGATTGCCACAATATCAGTGAATTCTTGAGGAGAGAGCCATCCATAGCGGGTGACTACTTCACCTTGTATCATGGACAACATGGCGTATCCGCCACCAAAGCCGAAGAGGCCGATCTTAAAAAAAGTATAGAATAACTGTAAGAAAATCATGGTTAGTAGTTAGTGATTAATGATTAGCGATGCTTGTCCTGCAACTTTCATTCTTCATTCTTTATTTTGAGCTTTCCTTTTTTTGTAGCGTCCGTAGAGGTATCCTCCTACACCTGCCGCAATGATAATCCAGATGGGGGAGAATCCCAGCCGCCAGATGAGCAATGCTGAAATAACCGGTATCCAAATGTTATACCGGTTTATTCGAGCCGATTTGGCCATGCTGAATGTAGGGGCGGCAATCAGTGCAACCACAGCCGGGCGGATACCCTTGAATATGCGCTCTACAATGGTATTATCCTTGAAATTGTGAAAAAACAACGCTATGGCAAGGATGATGAGAAACGAAGGAAGGATGGTTCCTAATGCAGTGATGATACTGCCACGTATTCCTCGTAGCCGATACCCTATGAAAATGGATATGTTGACGGCAAGGATGCCCGGAGCAGACTGCGATATGGCAAGCAGGTCAATGAAGTCTTCTTTGGCTATCCAGTTCCGTTTGGTTACGATTTCATTTTCTATCAGCGGTACCATGGCATAACCGCCACCGATGGTAAAAGCTCCTATCTTAAAGAAAATGGAGAATGCTTCAAGATATATATTCATATTCAAAATGTTGTAATTTACTTTATTTCTTTATCATCTTTTCCTTTCTTGGCATACTGGCTTGGACTCATGTTGAAATGTTTCTTGAATACTTCACGGAAATATTTCGCATCGCTGAAACCGGTCATTTCTGAAATCTCGGTGATGGTGTGCTTTTGTTCTTTCAGAAGTTGAGCGGCATGTTTCAGGCGAATCAGCCGGATGTAGTCGGCCGGAGCTTGATCGGTCAGAGCCTTTATCTTATTGTAGAAGCTGGTTCTACTCATGTTCAGCAGGTTGCAGAGTACATCGACGTTGAAGCTTGAATTGTCCATATTGTCTTCTACACTCTTTTTGACGGTTGCGATAAACTTCCAGTCCAAGTCATTGGAGCAGTTGATGCAATCTGTACTGTTCTTTTCGTCATTTAAATCCAGACTGGCATATTTATGGCGTAACAGTGCCCTGTTAGTCAGCAAGTTGGCGATGTTTGCCCGCAAAATACCGATGTTGAAAGGTTTCACGATATAATCGTCCGCCCCGCTTTGCAGTCCCTCAATGATATTCTTGTCGGTATTCAATGCTGTGAGCAGGATGATAGGGATGTGTGATGTCTCGATGTCGTTCTTTAGGATGTGGCACAATTCATCTCCTCTCATCTCTGGCATCATGATGTCTGAAATGATAAGGTCGGGCATGTATTCCTTGACAATGGTGAGGGCCTCTTTTCCATTGGTGCATACTTGTATATTGTACTGTTCAGACAATGTCCCGTGCAGGTACTCCCTTAATTCGTCATTATCTTCTACAATAAGAAGTTTCTGGCGGTTATTGCTGTTTTCCGACAGTTGCCGTGCTTTATCATAGATGCCACCGGAGGCAGGGGATGCAGCGGAAGCATTGACAGGTACTCCGGCAGCCGAATAGACAACCCGTTCGTTTGCGGGTTGGGGGCGTTGGATTTCCTTGCGGAAGTGCTTGTTTCCTTTTGGGAAAGTGATTTTGATGCAAGAGCCTTTTCCTTCCATGCTGCTGAAATTAATCTTTCCTTTATGCAGGCGTACAAGTTTTCCTACCAAGAGTAGGCCGATGCCGCTTCCGGTAACTTTTGAATTGATGGCATTGCTGCCGCGGAAATGTATTTTGAACAGCTTTTTCTGTTCCGCAGCCGGAATGCCTATGCCGGTATCTTTCACTTCAATGCTCCAGGTATCTCCTGCTTCTGAGGTAAAAATGTGTACGTTGCCGCCTTCCGGCGTATATTTCAATGCATTGGATACGATGTTTTTCAAAATGGAGTCCATCTTGTCCTTGTCCAGCCATACGTTCAGATAGCGGAAATTGCTTTCGTAAGTCAGGTTGATGTGCTTGATGTTTGCGTATGAGCGGAAAGTATCGATAGTCTCTTCCATATATGTGTTTAGCTCATATTCGGATATATATAAGTCTCCGGAATAGGTGTCTGCACGCTCGAAAGAGATGAGATTGGTGGTCAGGCGCAATAAGGCATTTACATTCCGTAGGGCTGTATTGATGTTGCTCTGTCCGCTGGCGGTCAGTTGTTCGCGTTCAGTGATTTCTTCCAAAGGCGCTTTGATGAGTGTCAGTGGAGTGCGTATATCATGTGCTGTGTTAACGAAGAAGCGTATTTTCTCATCGGATTCTTTCCGTTGTTTTCGCAAGACTATTACTCGCAGAGTGATGCTTGCAATGGATATGATAATCACTGCATAAAGTATTAACGCCCAAAAACTGAGCCAGATGGGCTGTTCGATAATGATGTCTATGCTGCGCTCTTCCAAGACAATACGGCGGTCTTCGTTGGAGATGGCACGTACACGCAGGGTATAGCTGCCCGGGCTCAGGTTTGTAAAACGGATGGTGTTTTCTTGTCCCGGACGGCTCCACCCTTCATAGAAGCCTTCCAGCTTCCAGGAGTACAGAATCAAGGAAGGGTAGTCATAATTAATGTCGGAAACCTGTAATGAGAAGATGTTTTGGTTGTACTTCAAACGCAAGGTTTTTGTCTCGTCTATATCCATAATAAGTGGGGAGCCTTCATCTTTGGGATAGACAGTCTGATAGAATACCCGCAGATCGCTGAATACCATTTTGAAATTATAGTCACGTGGCAGAACCATGTCCTTGTCAAACTCTATGGCTCCATCTGTACTACCGAAAATGAAGTTGCCGTTTTTCCTCAAGGTACCTGAGGCGGCATTGAAATGGTCGGACTTCAGTCCTTGCTCTTTGGTCCAGTTATGGAAGGTCTTTTCGGCAGGATAGAATGTGGATAAACCATGTTCCGTGCTCAGGAAGATATTTCCTTTGTTGTCGGATAGCAGGGCGTAGACATTGTTGGAAATCAAGGCGCAGTTGTCTCTGTGATAATGTGTAAATGTATTTTGGGTCGTATCGTATACCAACAAACCTGCATTATTGGTGCCGATGTACAGCATTCCGTTGGAAGTCTGGCATAGGGAATAGATGTAGTAGGATTCTACGGGCATCTGGATATAAGTATATTTGCCGGTTGCTTTCTCCAATAAGTATAAGCCGGTGGCAGTGCCTATCCACATGTGCGTGGAGTCTTTTTCTACAATGGCAGTGATACCGCTCAAGCCGGGGAAATGCCGTGTGCTTTTGTTGTCATAATTTGTTTCTTTCAAGTTATAATACCCTCCGGACCAGATATTCCCTGAGGAATCTTTCACGATAGACCGGATATACTTGTCCGGCCGGATATTCAGATTACTGAATAGAGACGGAGTAAAGAAGTCTATGGACAGTCGCTTCTTGTTTATCTGGTAGATGCCGGAAGTGTACCCTCCGGCCCAAATGATGCCCGGCTCCACCTCGCACAACGAGATGAAGATGTGGTTCTTGTCATGGCTGGCAGTGTCAAAGGTACTGAGGAATGAGTGCCATTGTTTCGTCTTGCTGGAATAGAGGCTGATTCCGTTGTTGGTGGCAAACCACAAGTCGCTGTCCTGGTCCTCGATAATCGCATTCACTTGGTCATTAATGAGTGACTGCTTATTGCCGATAGAGTGTTTTATCCATTGATAATCGGCATATCGGTTGTTGCGTACAGTTATGCCGATGGGATAATTGGCCATCCAGATACGTTGCTCACTGTCAATGTAAATGTCATTGATGGTATTTCCGTTCATAGCGTTGTACCGGTTATAGTCGGCAACGATGTAGGGCTCGGATTCGTAGGTGTCGGTATTCATTTTGTAGACACCTGCCCCATCTGTAGCGATGAGAATTTCATTGTCATTGAAGGCACGGATGCAGTTGATACTGATATCCATCAGCCCGGATGGTATATGCATGACTTTATGCTTGTTCAAGTCATAGGCAAATATTCCTCGTTGGAAAGTACCGATAAATACCTTGCGGGACGATTTGTGATAATATAGCTCGTTGATTTGTATCTTCAAGGTATCCAGTTGGTCGCAGGGACTGAGGGTGAGGGTGTTGTTTGCCAGTTCGGCATAATGTATGCCGACGTCGGTTCCGATAAAGAAGTGAGTAGAATCGATTTGTGCAATGTCCGTGATTCGTTCTCCTATTTCGTTTTGGATGAGTGCTGTTTTTTGAGTATTGCTGTCGTACAGATATAGGGCATCTTCATTGCAAAGCCATATTATGCTGTTGGCATCCACAAAACCGTAACTGATAGGAGTAGGACGTCCTTTCACTTCGCTTTCGGGCAACTTGTATGCCAGGACAAAACGGTCGTGTTTTGTATCATAGCGGAACACGCGTCCTTTCTTTCCTATTTCCCATATGGTTCCTTTGGCATCCACATAGAGCCAATTCAAGTTCATCATGGAGTTTACTTCTTCATCTCCATCCATCAGCTTGTATGGCTTGAATTCCTTACCGTTGTATCGGTCGATGCCGTCGTGGGTAAGAAACCACATGTAACCTTTAGGCCCTTTTTGGATAGCATATACCCGTCTGTTGCTCAAGCCGTCTTCCACATCGATGTACCTGTATGTTTGTGCAATGCTTATAATTGGCAACAATAGTAGTATGTAGAAAAAGAAGTACTTTTTCATAATTGGCGAACGTATTTTTGAATGTCATACTAAGGGGGAGTCGGAAATAGAACACAAAAGTAATGCTTTTGTTTGAGAAAAACAAAAAGAAGGCGAAGAATGGAGGAATGCAACAAGCGCGGGCTTGTCTATAAACCCGCGCCTGTTGCATTTTTATTAAGAAAGGAATTCAGTTCATTTTTTATTGGCTTCCACCCATTTGCGTGCATTGACAAATGCCTCTATCCAAGGAGTGATTTGGTCGCTGTTTGCACGGTCTGCGGGGTAACAGCCATTCTGCCAGGGGAAGATGGCACGTTCCAAGTGGGGCATCATGGCTAAATGACGTCCGTCGGCACTTGCCAATCCGGCGATAGAATAGTCCGAACCGTTGGGGTTGGAAGGATATTCATCGTATGAGTATTTCAGAACGACGTTATATTTGTCCTCATCGTATGGCAAGGAGAACTTTCCTTCACCGTGGGCTACCCAAATACCCAGTTTGCTGCCACTCAGCGAACCGAGCATTACGCTTCGGTTGGTGGGGACGGTAACGCCAAGGAATCTGGACTCGAACTTGTGTGAGTCATTATGGAGCATCTTGCCATTCTTCTTGTGTTCAGGATTGATAAGGTTAAGTTCCATCATCAACTGGCAACCGTTGCAGACGCCCAGTGAAAGTGTATCTTTACGTGCATAATACTTGTCGAGCGCTTCTTTCGCTTTCGGATTGAAGAGGAAAGCACCGGCCCAACCCTTGGCAGAACCGAGAACGTCGGAGTTGGAGAAACCACCGCAGTAAACAATCATGTTCACATCTTCCAGAGTCTCGCGGCCGCTGATGAGGTCGGTCATTGTAACGTCCTTCACGTCGAAGCCGGCCAGATAGAGTGAGTAGGCCATCTCACGTTCGCCGTTGGTTCCTTTTTCGCGGATGATGGCGGCACGGATGCCGGACGGTGTGCGGCGGTTAGGGTCAATGCCGTATTGTGAGAACTTGCCTTTGAAGTCCGGCATGAAGGCGAATTCCACCGGTTGCATCTTGTAGTTCTCGAAACGCTTCTTGGCGCAGCCGTTCATGGACTGCTTGCGGTCGAGCAGATAAGAAGTGGAGTACCATACATCGCGCATGTAGTCAATGCCGAATTGATAGGTTGCGTCTCCTTTTGATACAAGGATGTGGCGTTCGTCTGTCGGCTTGCCGAGTTTCACGTAACCTACGCCTGCATCTTCCAAAATTTGTTTTACGGCTTCCTTGTGCTTGTCGCTCACTTGGATAACGATACCCGGATTCTCTGCAAACAGAATTTTGATAAGGTCTTGTTCCTTAATTTTATCCAGGTTGATTTCCATACCGCCTTCCACATTGGCAAAGCACATTTCGAGCAGTGTGGTGATGAGACCGCCGGCGGAAATGTCATGCCCGGCAAGAATCAGCCCCTTGTTGACCAACTCCTGCACGGCAAGGAATGCATCGCGGAAGTATTCGGCATCCTGCACGCAGGGAACTTCGTCGCCTACCTTGCCCAAGGCTTGCGCAAAGGCGGAACCACCAAGTTTAAGGTTGTCAAAACTGAAGTCGATATGATAAATCGTAGTCTTTTCATTGTTGACCAAGACCGGAGAAACTACTTTCTTGACATCGGAAACTTCGCCGCCGGCAGAAACAATTACCGTACCCGGAGAAATTACTTTGCTGCCGTCGGGATATTTCTGTGTCATGGAAAGGGAGTCTTTGCCGGTTGGTACATTGATTTGCAGCGCACAGCAGAAGTCGCTCAATGCTTTTACTGCCGTGTACAAGCGGGCATCTTCGCCTTCTTGTGAGCGGCAGGGCCACATCCAGTTGGCGGAGAGGGAAACGCTGTCCAAGCCTTCGGCAAGCGGTGCCCAAACTAAGTTGGTCAATGCTTCGCTGACAGAAAGGATGGAACCGGCTGCCGGGTCGGCAAGAGCTGCTTGGGGAGCATGTCCCAGGGAAGTAGCGATACCCTTTTCACCGCGATAGTCCAAAGCTACCACGCCGCAATCGCTCAAAGGCAACAGCAATTCACCCTGGCATTGCTGGCGGGCAATTTTACCTGTTACGGAACGGTCCACCTTGTTGGTTAACCAGTCTTTACAAGCTACAGCTTCCAGTTGGAGCACATTGGTGAGATATTCGTGCAATTGAGACAGTTCGTATTTGGGCATTTCGTAGTGACGTTCCACGGTCTTGTCCACCATATAGGTCTTTGGGGAAGAACCGAACATCTGTTCTACGGCGAGGTCGAACGGACGTACACCATCAGCCTGCTGGAAGGCAAAACGGTGGTCGCCGGTAGTCTCGCCTACTACGTACATCGGGGCGCGTTCGCGCTCGGCCACCTTGCGCACGTGCTCGATGGCTTCTTCTTGAATCAGCAAGCCCATACGCTCTTGACTTTCATTGGCAATAATTTCCTTGGCAGACAGAGTGGTGTCACCGATGGGCAACTTGCTCATGTCGATTAAACCACCGCATTCCTCTACCAATTCGGACAGGCAGTTGACATGTCCGGCAGAACCGTGGTCGTGGATGGAAACGACAGGATTGGTCTCTTCCTCACAGAGTGCACGTACCACGTTATAGGCGCGTTTCTGCATTTCTGCATTGGCACGTTGCACGGCGTTCAGCTCGATACCGCTGCTGTAGCGTCCGGTATCTACGGAAGACACGGAGCCGCCGCCCAGGCCGATGCGGTAATTGTCTCCACCGATAACGACTATTTTGTTTCCGGCTTCCGGTGTACCTTTCAGGCAGTCGCGCTGGGTTCCGTAGCCTACGCCTCCGGCAAGCATAATCACCTTGTCATAGCCGTAAACTTCGTCTTTTTCTTTATGTTCGAAAGTGAGTACGGAACCGCAGATCAGTGGTTGGCCGAATTTGTTACCGAAGTCGCTGGCACCATTCGATGCCTTAATCAGTATTTGTTCGGGAGTCTGATACAACCATTTGCGTACCGGCAGAATTTCTTCCCAGGGACGTCCTTCTTCTATGCGGGGGTAGGAGGTCATGTAAACGGCTGTTCCGGCAATCGGCCAAGAACCTTTACCGCCACCCATACGGTCGCGGATTTCACCGCC
>CAJJYX010000129.1 GCA_905197435.1 uncultured Bacteroides sp. | reverse complement strand
GAATAAGTTAACTCTGTTGCGGGTAAGAAGTTAATATCGTATATGCGGGAAGTTAACATCATATAATCAATGATGTTAACTTCCCGCTTTTTTCTTTTATAAATGTTTGCAAACTTCCCGAATTTCTTTTTACTTTGTTTGTCGTTGAACTTTAAACTGTAAAAACACCATGGGAAAGAGCAAAAAGAAAGTAATGCACAGTCGGAAAGAAGAAGAACAGGCCAAGAAAGTGTTGCTGATTATCGGAGTTGTAGCTCTGCTATTGGTAGTCGCCATGCTGGTAGGTTACTCCTTCTTGGGCTAATCGAAGATAGAATATGCCGCAAGAGATAGAACGGAAGTTTCTCGTAGAAGGGGAGTATAAGTCGCAAGCATACGCCCAAAGCCGTATTATTCAGGGCTATATCAGCAGTGCGCGGGGACGGACGGTAAGAGTGCGTATTCGCGACGGGCGGGGCTACCTCACCATTAAGGGAGCATCCGACAGCTCAGGCATCAGCCGCTACGAATGGGAAAAGGAGATCCCTTTGAATGAGGCCAAAGACCTGATGAGGCTGTGCGAGCCGGGCGTCATCGATAAGACCCGTTATCTGGTGCGCAGCGGGCAGCATGTGTTCGAAGTGGACGAGTTCTACGGGGAAAATGAAGGGCTGACGGTTGCCGAAGTTGAGCTTGCCTCTGAGAATGAACCTTTTGAGAAACCGGATTTTATAGGGCGGGAAGTTACGGGAGATATCCGTTATTACAATTCGCAACTGATGAAGCATCCGTTTAAGGAATGGGAGTAAACTAATCGTGCCTTGTAATTGTTCATTCGTATATGGAGAAACTGTACCAACACTTGCCGGAAGAGCTCGTCACTTTTATTCTGGTGACGGTGTTCTCTTTGCTCATAGGCCTTTCCTTGCGGCGCATCAGCCTGAAGCGTGAAGGGGAGACCACCCTCTTCGGTACTGACCGTACATTTACTTTTATCGGTATTCTGGGTTATCTCCTCTATATTCTCGATCCGGTGGACTACCGGCTTTTTATGGGCGGCGGAGCTGTCTTAGGGCTGTTGCTTGCCCTGAACTACTACGTCAAGCAGGCGCAGTTTCATGTGTTCGGGGTGACTACCATTGTCATAGCGCTCATTACGTACTGCATCGCGCCCATTGTCGCCACGCAGCCTTCATGGTTCTATGTCATGGTGATTGTAACGGTATTGCTCTTTACGGAGTTGAAGCACACCTTCACCGAACTGGCGCAGCGGATGAAGAATGATGAAATGATTACGCTTGCCAAGTTCCTTGCCATCAGCGGTATTATTCTTCCGATGTTGCCCAATGACAACCTGATACCGGGCGTTAACCTGACGCCTTACAGCATATGGCTGGCTACGGTGGTTGTTTCCGGCATTTCCTATCTCTCTTATCTGTTGAAGAGATATGTGTTCCGCGAGTCCGGCATTTTGGTCTCCGGCATTGTGGGCGGGTTGTACAGTAGTACCGCCACCATCTCCGTATTGGCACGCAAGAGCCGCAAGGCGCCTGCACAGGAAGCGCCCGAATATGTGGCTGCCATGTTGCTGGCGGTCAGCATGATGTTTCTGCGGTTCCTGATCCTGATAGGGATATTCAGCATAGGAACTTTAGCCGCCGTCTATCCCTACCTGCTGATTATGTCGCATCGACTCCGGTAAGTGCGTGGCCTTCATGCAGCGCAACCCCGGCCGTATCCGGGACTACCGATGAAGAGGAGGATGGCAGCAACCCGCTGGAGTTTAAGGTGGCGCTTATTTTTGCCGTACTTTTCGTGGTCTTTACAATAGCTACCCATTATACACTGATATATGCCGGAGAGGGTGGGCTCACCTTACTTTCTTTCGTATCCGGTTTCAGTGACATCACTCCGTTCATCCTGAACCTTCTGCAAGGTACGGGCAGCGTGCCCGCTTCGCTGATAACGGCCTGCACCATGCAGGCAATAGTAAGCAATATCGCCGTAAACATGTGTTACGCGCTCTTTTTCTCCGGTAAGCAGAGTCCGTTGCGCTCGTGGATATTGGGCGGCTTCGGCTGCGTCATTGGCGCCAACGTATTTTTGCTGCTCTTCTTCTATTTTCTGTAAATCAATCTGCTTCTGCAAAGGTAAATCCTAATTTCCGTAACCCTTGTTGCACGTCCGGATGGCTCATAAACAGTTTCCAGAGCAGTCCGCTGCGATAGTTCTCGATCATGACGGCTATCGGTCCTTGGTCGATGGCAAGATAGCGCTGCGGATACCAGTTGTCCGTTTCGCTGAAGGCATCGTAGAAGCCATAGGGTCCGAATACTTTGTCTCCCATTTCATAGAGATGGCGCATTACTTGCAGTGACTGTTCCGGGGTATAGACGATGGATGACAAGGCGGCGGTGGGGGAGATGACTCCCTGGTCGTCGCGCTCGTTGGGAGCATGGGCGGCATATCCGTTGACGGAGTAGCTTGCTGTCAGCCCCCAGCAGTCGGGTCCGAATCCTTTGTAATGTTTCGGGTTTCGTATGCAGTAGGCCCGGTTCACAAGTGTGAGATTGCGCATTTCATGGAAGTAGTCGGTGCAGTACTCATCCTTCAGTCCGGTAGGGTCGAGGCCGAGGAATGAGTATTGTGCCCAGAAGAGCGGTCCGGCTTCCGTGCCTTGATATCGCAGATGCAGCTCGATGCCTTCCACCTTATGGGGCTCTACGATGGCTCCGTCCTGTGCCCACCCTTCGTGATAGACGGCGGCAGGCACGCCGTGGGTAGGCGAGGCGGCGGCAAGTATATACATGATGAGGCATTCGTTGTATCCGTGTACGGGGAAGTCCATCTCCCAACCGTATTCCGGGCTCCAGTGCCAGTAGAGTACATTCCGGCCGTTCCGGCGATAGAAGTCCCAGTCCACCTCGCGCCATAGCTTGTCGATGCGGGCGGCGAGGGCTTTCTCTTGTTCATTCCCGTTTATGTAGTATTGGTGGACGGAGAGCAGTGCCTGCATGATGAAGGCTGTTTCTACCAGATCCCCGCCATTGTCTTTCCGGCCGAAGGGTTTCACCTTGCCCGTATCGCCATACCACCAGTGCGGATAGGCACCGTGAAAGCGGTCGGCGGTTTCGAGGAAGGTAACGATTTTCTCCATTCGTTGCAGGCCTTCCTCAGGGGTGACATATCCTCTGTCTATCCCTGCCAGTATGGCCATGATGCCGAAGCCGCTTCCTCCGGAAGTAACCACGTTCCGGTCGTTCTCCGGATAAACGCCGTCCATGTGGATGCGCTCCCGTGCCAGTCCGCTGTTGGGCTCTGCGCCTTCCCAGAAGTAGTTGAAGGTCCGGCGCTGCACGGTGTCCATCAGGGCGTCATCGCTCGGCAGGGCTTCTTGGGTGCCGGGGCTTTTGCATTGGGTGAATCCCAACAACAGGCATAACAATAAAAAGCAATATTTAAGGAGCATATCTATATTCATTAAAGGGTTAAATCGACGAGTACAGGACAATGGTCGGAAAGGAAACCATTCTCTGGCATATCCTGGATGACACGGTAGCGATCAACTTTCGCGCCATTGGTAACGAATACATAGTCCAGCAATACGCGTTCGTCCAAGGGAATACGGCCGAAGTCATGGAAAGACCATGATGGACCATAAGTTATGCCGGCCGTTTTGGATGTATTCTGCATTCCGCCTTTTTCCAGTATTTGCAGGGGTTCCTCATCAGGCTCACAGTTGAAATCACCTGTAATGATGGCAGGCATATCAGGAGCTATCTGTTTGATTTTATTCAAGATGAGTCGTACACCTTCCTTGCGGGCTACTTTGCCGTCATTGTCCAGGTGAGTGTTGAAATACACAAATTTCTTTCCGTTGTTTTTTTCTTGCAATACCGCCCAGGTGGTGACACGGTTATAGGAAGCGTCCCAACCTTTTATTCCGATGGTGTCGGGATACTCGCTCAGAGAGAAGTTCCCATATTCTACAAGTGTAAAGCGGTCTGTCTTGAAGAACACCGGACAATATTCACCGGCTTCTTTTCCGTCATCACGTCCCACACCGAGTGCGGTGTATTGGGGAAGCCCCTGTTTGAGATCTTCCATCTGGTTATGGCATACTTCCTGCATTCCCAGTAAGTCGGGTTGGTAGTAGGCAATCATCTTGCAGGCATTGTCTTTCCGGTATTTCCAGTTGTTGGCACTGTCCGAAGGAGCATCCAGGCGGATGTTGAAGGTCATCACTTCCAGTGGCTGTTCGTTCTGTACAGGCTGTTTCTTACAACTGCCAAGGAGCAGAATGCTGCAGGCACAAAGAAAAAAAGTTGTGTATTTCATGTTTTCTAAATATTTATTAAGTACTATTTCAGTGTCAGGCGTGCAGATCTTACATTCCGGCTGTCTCCACCTATCATCACGTCAAAGTCTCCTGGCTCAGCTACTTGTTTGAGATCGTAGTCGTAGAAGCGCAGCAGTTCCGGCGTGATTTTGAAAGTAACTGTCTTGCTTTCACCTGCCTTGAGGAATATTTTCTCAAACCCTTTCAGCTCTTTCACCGGGCGGGTGATGCTTCCCACCAAGTCACGTATGTAGAGCTGCACCACTTCGGCACCGTCGCGCTTGCCGGTATTGGTAACGGTAACTGCGGCGGTAATGGAACCGTCCTGTCCCATAGCAGATGCACTCAGGGCGATGTCGCTGTACTGGAAAGTAGTGTACGAGAGGCCGTAACCAAAGGGGTACAACGGCTCATTGTCCACATCCAGGTAGCTGCTGCGGAACTTCTCGAACCATTTGCCTTCCTGCAGGGGACGACCGGTATTCTTGTGGTTGTAGAACAAAGGTATCTGCCCTACATTCTTGGGGAATGTCATCGTCAGCTTGCCGCTTGGGTTCACATCTCCGAAGAGTACGTCCCCTATGGCATAAGCGGCTTCGCTTCCTCCGAACCATACGTTCAGTATGGCAGGCACGTTCTCTTGTTCCCAAGTCAGTGTTAACGGCCGTCCAGTGAACAGAGTCAGTACTACCGGTTTTCCTGTTTTCAGTAGTGCTTCCAACAAGGTATGCTGCACGTCGGGTATGTTCAGGTCTGTGCGGCTTGAGCTTTCCCCGCTCATCTCTGAAGATTCTCCGAGGGCTGCTACGATAATATCCGCATCTGCTGCCACCTTCAACGCTTCTTCGAGCAGTTCCTTATCTGTACGGTTGTCCCTGTTTAGTGACCTTCCGAACATGGTCGCACGTTCTTCGTATGCGGCATCTCCGATCAAGTTGCTTCCTTTGGCGTAGGTGATGTTGACCTTTCCTGCCATCATCTCCTTCAGCCCTTCATATAGGGAAGGATAATCGTTGAGCCTTGCCGCCACACTCCATGTTCCCGGCATGTTGCTTCTCGTATTCGCCAAGGGACCGATGACTGCTACCGTTCCCTTTTTCTGCAGGGGCAACAGGGGAGCCTGTCCGGTTTTTGCCGGTTCATTCTTTAGGAGTACGAAACTTTCACTTGCAATCTTGCGTGCGGCGTCACGGTGCTCTTTAGTGAAGATATCGCGTGCCGGTCTGCTCAGGTCACAATATTTGTAAGGGTCGTCAAACAGCCCGAGCTTGTATTTTGCTTCAAGGATACGACGGCAGGCTGTATCCAGCGTTTTCATGGTTATCTTGCCTTCGGTGAGCGATTTTTTCAGGGTACCCACGAAACCTTCGCTTACCATATCCATATCGACGCCAGCGTTAAGGGCGCGGGCAGAAACGGTTTGCAAGTCACCGATGCCATGTGCCACCATTTCTGCAATTCCGGTAAAGTCGGTCACCACGAATCCGTTGAATCCCCATTGCTTGCGCAGTACGTCAGTCATAAGCCATTTGTTGGCGGTGGCGGGCACGCCGTCCACTTCGTTGAAGGAGGCCATTACGCTGCCTACACCTGCGTCGACAGCCGCTTGGTAAGGATATAGATACTCGTTGAACATACGGTTGCGGCTCATATCCACGGTGTTGTAGTCGCGTCCTGCTTCTCCGGCTCCATAGAGTGCGAAGTGCTTGACACAGGCCATGATTTCATCATTCCGTTTCAGTTGGTCATTCAGCTTGTCTCCCTGATATCCTGACACCATTGCCTTGGCAATGGCACCTCCCAGGAAAGGGTCTTCTCCGTTACCTTCGCTGACACGTCCCCAACGCGGATCCCGGCTGATGTCCACCATCGGGCTGAATGTCCAGGATATACCGTCTGCACTTGCCTCGACTGCTGCAATGCGTGCCGACTTCTGAATGGCTTTCATATCCCATGTGCAGGATAACCCTAACGGAATGGGGAATATGGTTTCGTAGCCATGTATCACGTCCATACCGAATAGCAGCGGGATGCCCAGTCGTGAGTTCTCCACTGCGAGTTTCTGTACGTCGCGTATCTTTGCCACTCCTTTCAGATTGAAAAGTCCTCCTACAAGTCCTTGTTCAATCTTCTTGGCCACGTCGCTGCTCTTTGCTTGGCCAGTAGTGATCTCTCCGGTGACTGGCAGGTTCAGCTGCCCGATCTTTTCCTCCACGGTCATTTTCTTCATCAGTGCGTCGATGAATCGATCCATGTCCTGCGGAGATTTTTGTGCCTGTATACTGGTGCTCCCCATTAGGATGGCGGCCAGCAATAGACTTGTTCTTCTGAAAACTTTCTTCATGATATGTTTTGTTAGGGTATTTATTAAGTTTCGCAAGTTAATGGTAATCCCGTACATAAGTATGTTACTATCATTAACCTGCGAAAGCTTAATTTGTTCATAGGATTTTACTCATCCTTCGGTTCTTTCAGTAAATCAGGAATTTGGGTGTATTGATTGAAAGGCAATGGCAAGAGAGCTTTGTCTTCAGACCAACCTTTCAATTCTGTTTTTGCCAAGCCTGTACGTACAAGGTCGTTATATCGTTCACCCCATTCACAGACTAATTCCATGCGGCGCTCATCTATAACTTGTTCAAAAGTTACATTTGTCAGCTCAGGCATTTGGGCGCGTCTTCTTACTTCGTTGAATGGTGCATCACCGCTTTTCCCGTTCTTGATTTTAGCTTCGGCATTCATCAAGAGAACGTCGGCATAGCGGAAAATACGGACATTGTTGTTTGTACCGTATTTCGTACGGCCGGGAGTCAGCTGATTTAGTGGAGTGTAGGCCTTGCCATTCCAACAGTCTGTATTCGTCGGGTTCGTTTGCGGCTTGATATAATCACCGTCGGGGGTTGTTGAGTCTGCCATCAGGAACGAAGTTGTGGCACGTATTGTTTCTCCGCGGTTATACGCCCAGTCGCGGAAAGACTTCAAGATACCGCAGTCTCCCCAACCGTTGATGTTGCTGCCGGAATTTTTAGGACCTTGGCAGGTAAACCATTCTCCCGGATCAATTAAATCGCCGGAGCCATTACCAAAGTCAGTCATTTGACTTTCGAATATGGACTCGTCACAGAGTTTTCCCGGGATTTTGAATAATTGGTAGAAATCCGGGTAGAGTGAAAAGTTGCCATGCTCGATGATATCGTCTGTGAGTTCTTCCACTTTAGCATAGTTGCCCATATTCAAATGGATTTTGGCAGCTAACATTTCAGCGGAGAAAGCTGTGACGGCTCCTTTATGCTCATTTTGATTGGGACGGATGCGGGGCATATTGTCAATGCCGTACTGTAAATCTTCCAATGCATATTTGTTTACTGCATTGGCAGTAGAACGGCTCAAATCAGTCTGGTTGTTGTCGCGAAGAATAGTAACTGCTCCAAATGCTTGAACCAGACGGTAATAAGCATAAGCACGCATAAACATAACCTCACCGCGATATGCTTTATAATTCTTCATATCGTTGTCGTTGGTGATATTCTCGGCGTATAGGTCCAATGATTCGATGGCTGCATTGGCGGTTTTGATGATATTGTAGTATTGCATCCACAATTCATTGATACCCCAGAATGAATCATTGTACTTATATTCACTCAAATTATAATAGTCACTGCCATTCCATTGGCCACTGAATACATCTTGATCACGGATGGTGGTAATCTCCCAAATCACCCAGTGCAAACCACTGGTTCGTATTTTGGCATATACACCCGATACAGGCTGATACATATTGCTGATATTGGTGTAATCTACTTTTTCTTCAGGAACTTTGCCTTCGGGCTCTTTGTCCAGAAAATCATTGCAGGATGCGAACGACAATGCCATCAAGGCGGACACTATATATATAAAAGGTCTTATTAATGCTTTCATTAGTTCTAAATTATTAATGGGTTATTTCTTAGAAATCAATTTTCAAGCCTAATGTGTAAGTTGATGTCAGAGGATATACTTCTGTATCCCAACCTTGGCTGTCAGACAATTCAGGGCTGAAAGCATTGGCTTTAAAGGTTGTGAAGGGACGATCGGCTGTCAAGCTCAGGCGTAAGCCCGGCATGGTATAGTTACCGAACTTGACATTACGGAATGTATAACCCAGCGTAATGTTTTGAATGCGGAAATAGTCGGCGCTCTCTACAAAATAAGAGCTATATTTCTGGTCGCTTACGTTCCAAGGTTTCAGCAGGGCAGCTGCCGACGGGTTAGAGTTGGTAGAACCCGGTCCTGTCCAACGGTTCTCGTATTGAGCCCGGTCGAAGTTGTAGTTCTGGGAAGAATAACGGAGTGCACGTTTGCGATTGAACATCTGGGCACCGGCTTGGCCGTAAGTCGTCAATTGGAAGTCAAGATTCTTGTAATTAAGACCGAGGTTGATACCGTAAGTGAAGTTAGGAATATAAGAGCCTAATGTCGTACGGTCATTTCCGTCGAGAACATTGTTTCCATCAAGGTCGGCATATTTCAAGTCACCCGGTACGCAGCCGTTGGCTACTGCAATCGGATCAGCGGCGATTTCTTCTTCTGTCTGATAGACGCCGATCATTTTGAAACCATAGAATGAATTCATTTCCTTGCCAACAATGTTGACGGTCTTGCCACCTCTGATGATACTGTTGCCATTCAAATCTTTCACACGGTTTCTTAAAGTAGAGATATTCACACCAATGTTGTAAGAAAAGTCTTTTCCTATTCTGTCATTCCAGTCGACGCTGACATCAATACCGGAGTTGAGAATTTTACCGTAGTTACCGGCAAGGGTCGTAGTACTGAAAGGAAGCAGCGGAGCAATCACAG
The DNA here is from genome assembly GCA_905197435.1 of uncultured Bacteroides sp. GTDB lineage: Bacteria > Bacteroidota > Bacteroidia > Bacteroidales > Bacteroidaceae > Bacteroides. The sequence continues at coordinate 417 of CAJJYX010000129.1, read as the reverse complement.
CATTATTCGTCATGCGGTGATAGTAATCTACGTCAATGTTCAAGCGGTTGTTGAGAGTGATGAAGTTGATGCCGGCATTCCACTCTTCAACGACTTCCCATTTCAGCCAACTGAAATAGGTGTTGTTTTGATAACCGGGGATTGTGGCATTGCCAAATACACCGGATGCACTGTTACCGGTAGAAATAGAAGCAAAACCATCGCTTGCAGCTACTTGGTCATTACCCAGTTTGCCCCAGCTTGCACGCAGTTTCAGGAAGTCAATCCATTTTTGGTTCTTCAGGAATGCTTCTTCTGACAAAACCCAGGCGGCACCTACAGAGGGGAAATAACCCCAGTGTTCCTGATATTTGCTGGAACCATCGGCACGCATGGTAAGCATCAACAGATATTTGTCGGCGTAGTTATAGTTCAGAC
>CAJJYX010000128.1 GCA_905197435.1 uncultured Bacteroides sp. | reverse complement strand
CGACAGATGAGATTGAATGAGAATAGAGCATGACACAGTTTAATTTACACAACCTATCTTTATTTTTGTAAAGCAAATATTAATGTTGTTTCTAATGGTTCAAAGCAAGATACTAAGGATTTGCTTTTTTTTGAGTTCCAATTTGAATCTTTTCTTCCATCATGTAAAGCCAATCGGGTTACGCGGTTTCTCTTCAATCTTCTTCCGGGTCTGAAGCTCAGCCAACGTCTGGTTGATAAGCTCCAGCTGCATCCGGGTATCCTCGTTGATGTCGTTATAATCGGCAAACACTTCTTCCATGTAGTTCCGAAGCTCCTGCATCTGTCTTTCCAGCTCCCCTACCCGACCTGCCGGTGGATTGGCTGCCAGTTGACGGATGGCGACGAAGGCACGGACAATTAAAACACTTGTTTGAATAGCTATATTGCTTCTGAGTACACTTGACAACATAACAACCCCATGCTCTGTAAAAGCTAATGGAATAGCAGTCTTTGGCCGTTTATTTCGCGATGTCATCACAAATTGTGATGACATGCCATTCATCCTTTGTCATCTGGAACATGAAGTCCGGTGGAAACCGTTCTATGTTACGTTTCACAGCTTGGTTGAGAACTCGTGTCTCTACCTCGTACATTTCTGCCAAGTCAAAGTCCAGCATCACCTTCTGACCCCGAATCTCGTATATCTTGCGTTGGATTAATTGCAGTCCGTCCATAAAGGAATTATTACCGATTGATTATAACAGTACATGCCTGTCAGTTATACCAATGAGTTTGTTTAAGGTTTAAATAATTGAGTGCTACCAGGAAAAGGTTAGCTTCTTCTTGGCTGCTATTTACTTTTGCTGCCAGGATTTCATCCAAATCACAACGGAGCAGTATCCATTCGCTACTTCCTGCCGCTTTCCAGTAGAGGTGAACCATTGGCATACAATACCCTATGCCATTGGCCATATGAGGGTATTCTCTTTTTATTGGGAATTTACATGGAATAAGCCCTTTCCAAAAACGAACCGTTGGTTGAAGGTCTATGGAAATCCTGCCAATCTCATCCTGCCAGGTATTATCATTGGTCGTATTTTCTTTTTTATCACTAGGACGGTAGCAATGTCCTGTATAGTCGAATGTCCTCTCCCAGACAGCCTTTATCTCACCTTTCAATGGTATTTTCCCTCGATTGGACAGAACATAGGTAATATTGAAGTTGCTGTCGTATGGCCGGCCATGATTAACTACTCCGGTATTTATCTCTTCTTCCACCTGGATCATACGAAGAGCCGGCAAATCAGTCTGTTCTTTGATGGCGAATGTCATATCCAGTTTAGATACCTTGTCAAGCCTGTTGGCTTTCTGCCAGGTAGTCTCACCTTTCTTCCTGAAGAGCACGCCGAGTTCATAAGTCCCTGCCGGAGCCGTTACATAGGATCTTCTCCCTGTTCCTTTCATCATGGCACCATTCTCCGCTACAATGGAACACGGCTGGAACTTGTCCACTATATTCCCGGCATTGTCCATGAGCACCATCCGGAAGTCCCCCTCCCATGTGTCGGGCATCTCTCCTGTATTGAGGTCAAGCCCGGTCCAATACCCAAAGAAGTCAAACATAAACCCTTCATTCCGATAGATGTCAGTGCCATATTTCACCGAAGCCGGTTCAATATCGAACCAGTTGCCTTCCGAGCCGGCAAGTACGATATTATCCGTTTTGCCAAAAGTGCTCCAGTGGCTTACGTCAATCGGGAACTCCTCCAGGTCAATGGGGCTGTTGTATCCCCCCTTCAGTGTCAAAGTGTAGGTATACGCCTTGCCAGCCTCCCATTGGTGGGCCTCAGGAATGTCATAGGTACGTTCTTCCCCGTCAACAACGACGGTAAGGGTTATTCCTTTTGCAGAGCTTACCGGCAGCATGATCGCTTCAACGGGTATGGGGTCTTTGGTGTCATCCAGGTAATAGTTACCACCTGCCTGATAACTGCCTTTATTCCCTTCGGGAGTGACGGTGCTGTTCACGGCATTGTACTTTGCAGCCGTATGGATGCCATTCCAGGTCAGGGATTCGATATGCCCCTCCCCGGTATAATTGTTTTTCTTGATGGTCATCCGGACCAAGGAGAGCAGATGTCTCATCTTGACCACTACCTGGGGTTTCTCGGCTCCGACGGAAGCGGAACCCGCCAGGTGATCAGTCTGGGAACCGATATCGATGGGGATCGCCTCGTTACTCTTTATTGCAGACGAATAGGGATAATAACAGAAAATATCCTTCATCTCATCGGCAAGCGCCACCTCGCCACCGTTCCATAGAGTGCCGTTATAGACAAATTTTCTGTTTACGCATGTGTCATTGTAGAACAACCCTATCTCACTGCCCGGCTCGAAAGAAGCGATAGTGCCCCTGGTTGTCACTTCATTCAGCATCTCGATGCTTGTTGAGAAGCGCAGCAGCGTTTTAGGCTTATCCGGTTCCGGCGGCGGTTGGGGAGTAGGTTCCGGCTCCGGTAAGATAGAACTATTCTCCTTGTCGCAGGAAGCCAGAGAAAACAATGTTGCCAAAAGGCTGAGGGAAATCAGTTTTTTCATATTCATTTTATTTAGAATTATTCGTTTCGCTCTCTCAATGTATCTTCTATGACTTTCCTACGGGGGGATATGAACTTGTCACTTAGTAATCAAGCATGCGATGTAATTTCTCATAGCTCATTGCCGAAAACCGGTCCTTATACTTATTTTAGGACCAAAATGCTAATAATGCAACTTATGATGACTATCGGCGTATCTTTATAATTTAATTTCTGATTTTGCCATAAGTTTCAGGTTTTTAAAGTAGATTTATTTCGGATATGTTTTCCTATGACACTAATATCTCGGTCAAACAAATGGGACATTTCATCAATAGAAAGCCAAACCGTTTCATTTTCCAAACGTACCTCCAGCTTAACAGCTTCGTCCGGCTGGTATAATATGATTTCTCCCTGATGTTCCAACTGAGGCTTCTTTTTCATTATATCTTTGCGAAAGTACAAAAAGGAAACTGTAAAAGACGCTTTTCCCGCAAATATTCTCCCGTTTTCTGTTTTTCTTTAAAGAAAGAAAACTATGAACAGCAATATTTTTCTTATTGCGAGCCATTCCAAAGCCTCATTTTGTAACAACATTTCAAAGTCCAATCCCATTCAGTTCAAGCCATCAAGCCGCCACAGTCCATCCCCTTCCAGAACATCTTCTGAGGTGGGGGTGATTCAGTATACGACTGAATAGGATTCAATATACGACTGAATGGCATTCTGTATACGACTGAATAGGGTTCAGTATAGGAGCGAAGATAATCCGCCTTCTTTTCCGGTTCGGAAGTGCAGTTTACAAAGCATGATTCTATAAACATTTTCCACCCACAGAACCACGTCCGGAACAGGCATTGGTAAAAAAGTACTTATGGAAATCGGAAGAAACCTCGAGATTCTTGAAGAGTCAAGAAGAATCTATCATTCTCAGCAGCTCCCAATCACCCCCTCCAGCGTCTCTCCATCGGCAAACAGCCTCCCATCCGCTTGTATCATCCGTTTCTTCAGGCGGAACTTCTGCTGGGACACGGAAGCGGGAGACACGGCAATGAGCGTGGCAATCTGTGCATTGCTGAAGTGCAGGCGGATAAGCATACAAAGCTGGCTGTCGGCAGGCGTAAGCTGGGGAAAGCGCAGGACAAGGCGTTTGGAAGCGCCCTTGTACACTCTGTCAGTAAGCTTCTGCAAGTACTCCCACTGGCTGTCCGTAAGGAATTTGGGCTGGGCGCGCAACTGCTTCACCACTTCGTCCCCGTCTATCATGGCAGAAGCAAGCGCCTGCACCTGCCCGTCGAGCACCCGGATACGTTCGCCCTCTTTCTTCAACAATTCCAGTTCACGAGGCACGGGGCTATCCTCATACTCCTTGAGACGGGCGCGGAGTGATTCGTTTTCCTTGTCCAGACGGCTTCCATACTCCATTAGGTTCGTCAGCGAGCCATGCACTTCTTCGTGCTCTTCAACGGTCAACGACATCTCTCCCAGGCATTCCTCCAGTTCCTCACGCTCGCGCTCATTATTGCGCAGGCGCTGTTCGTTCTCACTCAGGGTAATAAGGTAGTTGCGATGACGGCGCTCTTTCTTGAACCGGACAAGGCTGAACAGCATAGCACCGGAGATGCTGAACATAATCACAGAAAACACTCCCCAAAAGAAACGTTCGTAACCGCTGACCGGCTTCAGCCGCACATGCCTGCCATCGGACAGTTCCTTTATCTGATTGTATTCACGGTGCAGGTCGGAAATCAGGCGGACGGCTTGGGCACTGTCGGCAGCACCGGACTGTACCAGCGAATCGGCATGGACGAGGGACTGTTCGTAGTTCATCAACGTTTTAGCGGAAGGGTTCGAGCAAGCTGTCAGCCCCAGAAGGAGGAGGGTCAGCAAGAGAAAGGGAGAGGTGTGTTTCATCTTGAAATTTTGTGTTTATAATAATCATGAGTTTGCCATACGCACCATCCTTCGGTGTGCTTGCATTACTCATTATCAAAGCCAAAGATAACGCTTTCTCCCCACAACAAAAAACACAGAGACACAAAGTTTTCATCCTTTGCATCCCTGTGCACCTTATTTGAGAAAAAAAGATTCAATCAGAACTCACTCGTAAAGTGGAACTTAATATGCTTGAAGTCCATCTGCGCCATCTGCAACACATATCCGCTATCGGCCAGGAACACATCCCTGCCCTCGCGGTCTTTCGCCATATACTGGTATTTACGCTTCTTGAAGGCCTCCAGCTCTGCCGCATCATCGCTCTCAATCCAGCAGGCCTTGTACAGGCTAAGCGGTTCCCAACGGCACTTCGCGCTGTACTCGTTCTCCAGACGATACTGAATAACCTCGAACTGCAACTGCCCCACCGTACCGATAATCTTCCGACCGTTGAACTGGTTGACAAACAACTGCGCCACACCTTCGTCCATCAACTGGTCGATACCCTTGGCAAGCTGTTTCTGCTTCATCGGGTCGGCATTCTCGATGTATTTGAACATCTCCGGTGAGAAACTCGGAAGTCCCTTGAAGTGGAGCACCTCACCTTCGGTCAGTGTATCGCCAATCTTGAACGTGCCATTGTCCGGCAGACCGATGATATCTCCCGCCCAAGCCTCATCGACAGTTGTCTTGCGCTGTGCCATGAACTGCGTGGGCGACGAGAAGCGCATTGTCTTGCCATGACGTACATGCAAGTACGGGGCATTGCGCACAAACTTGCCGGAGCAGATTTTGCAGAAAGCGATACAGGAACGGTGATTCGGGTCGATATTGGCGGTTATCTTAAAGATGAATCCGGTAAATTTAGGCTCTTCCGGCTCCACCTCACGCTCTTCGGCCTTTACGGGACGGGGGCTGGGAGCTATCTCCACGAAACAATCCAGCAACTCCTGCACACCGAAATTGTTCAATGCCGAGCCGAAGAATACGGGAGCAAGCCCACCTCCCAGATACTCTTCCTTATCGAACTCGGGGTAAACACCGTCTATCAGTTCCAACTCGCCACGCAGCTTGTCGGCCAGTTGGGCACCAATCTGCTTGTCCAGCTCTTCGGTATTGATGTCCACTTCCACCTTCTCCGTCACAACTTGCTTGCTGGGCTGGTAGAGGTTGAGGTTATGCTCGTAGATATTGTAGACACCTTTGAAACGGACACCGCTCTCGATAGGCCAGGTCAAGGGACGCACGTGGATATGCAGTTCTTCCTCCAACTCGTCAAGCAGGTCGAACGGGTCCTTGGCTTCACGGTCCATCTTGTTGATGAAGATAATCACCGGCGTATTACGCATACGGCAGACCTCCATCAGCTTGCGCGTCTGCGTTTCCACACCTTTCGCACCGTCCACCACGATGATAACGCTGTCCACAGCCGTCAATGTGCGGTAGGTATCTTCGGCAAAGTCCTGGTGACCCGGAGTATCGAGAATATTCACCTTGTAGTCATGGTAATCGAACTCCATCACAGAGGTGGTGACAGAAATACCACGCTGTTTTTCAATATCCATCCAGTCCGACGTAGCCGTCTTCTTTATCTTGTTACTCTTCACGGCGCCCGCCACCTGAATCTGTCCGCCAAAAAGCAACAGCTTTTCGGTCAATGAGGTCTTACCGGCATCCGGATGCGCAATAATCGCAAACGTTCTCCGTCTTTCTATTTCGTTGTTATTGGCCATTATATCAATTAGTCAGTAATAATTACTTTTCCAAATTCTCTATGCAGACGGCAAGACTCTCCTCCCAGTGGGGTATGTCAATGCCAAATGTCTTCTTTATCTTCGTTTTATCCAACACCGAATAATGCGGGCGAGGTGCCTTGGCAGGAAACTCGTCCGTATGCAGCGGGGTTACCTTACAGGTCTTTATACCGGCCAGGCGATGGATTGCCAATGTGAAATCATACCACGAGCAGACTCCTTCGTTGCTGAAATGATACACACCGGGAACAATCCCCCGGTTGACAGCCGCAAAGATGGCACGTGCCAAATCATTGGCGTATGTCGGCGTGCCTATCTGGTCAAAGACAACTCCCAGCGTCTCGCGCTCACGCCCCAGGCGAAGCATCGTCTTCACAAAATTATTTCCGTAAATGGAATAGAGCCATGCCGTACGGATAATCATGGCACGGCTGCAATGCTTCATCACCTCCTGCTCACCCGCCAGCTTTGTAAAGCCATATACCGAATTGGGGCAAGTAGCCGCCTCTTCCGTATAAGGGATATGTCCGGTCCCGTCGAATACATAGTCGGTAGACACCTGTATCAATGCAGCGCCGCAAGCTTCGGCAGCAGCAGCAAGATAGCCGGGGGCAATATGATTCAGCTTGTCGCAAAGTTCCCGATTATCTTCCGCCTTGTCCACAGCCGTATAAGCAGCACAATTCACGATTACATCTATCCGGCTGTCCTTCACAAACCTGTGCACAGCCTGTTCGTTGCAAATGTCCAACTCTTGCACGTCAGTGAAAAAATAAGTGTGCTGGCCGTTTTCCTTCGACAACACCTGCATTTCATTGCCAAGTTGACCGTTGGCACCGGTTATCAGAATATTCATTTAATAAAGTTACACTTATATATGTAGAATGTTACGATGAACAATATTTTTTCCAATAATCATCAACCAACCATTGTCAATTATCCATCAATTCCAGTTCACCCCGCTTCTCCTTGTCATAATAGTTGGCAAGCAACGAGATGAAACTGCTGATGGCCTCCATGGCCTTTGCCGTGCCCCGGCTGATTTCCTTCTTCTGTAAGCGCAACAGCAACACTCCATAAAGCGCTTCGAAACAAGTATCTATTTCCGATTCCTCTTTCCGGCCGTTCTTCTGACGCAACTCCACTATAAAAGGCAACGCCTTGAAATAAGCCGCATTATAAAACGGATATTTTGTAGAAGCCAGCAACTCTCCATGCAGCTCAGTCAGGCTCAGAATGACATTCCGGTTGATTTGCAGATGCCCCTTCTCCATAACACCCTCCGCACGCATCATATCTGCCAGATTTCCATACCATTCCTCCAATGCAGGCCGTTCCTCCTCCGGATAGCGCAAGATGATGCTCCGGCGTATCCGGTCTATGTCGCAGCCGTTGGCACGCAGCAGATCCTCCACCTGCCACATATATATAAGGTATTCGGCTATGTTCTTCTCTTTCAGTTGTTGCGCAATCTTCACGATAAGAGTTATGGTTTTAGATTAATACAATGATTCGCCCATCAGCGTAAACACCAATCCCACTGCAGACACCACAATGACAATGCCCCCGATAACGCGGTTCAGTATCCAGATGCCACGCAGGTTGAATTGTGTACGGACCTTATTGACAAAAAAAGTAATGCCGAACCACCACGCCAAAGCGCCCAATGCGATGGCCAAGTATCCGGTAACGGCCTCGAACACCAATACGCCCTCACTTACAAAAGCAAAGCGGGCGAAAAGGCCTACAAAAAGGAAAATAACCAGTGGATTGGACAGCGTGACGGCGAACGCCGTTATAAAGTTGTGGAAATAGGAACCCTTGTTGGCGGATACCGGACGGATGGACTGTACCGGATTACTGCGAAACGTATAAATGCCAAACGCCAGCAGAAGAATGCTACCGAAAAGCTGCAGATAAAAGATGTTCTTGTTGACATAGTCAAAGACAAAGCTCATTCCGTAACCCGTCAGCAAAGCGTATGCAATGTCACTCAGTGAAGCTCCTATCCCTGTCACGAAACCATACCACCGTCCTTTATTCAAAGTACGCTGAATACATAATACACCTACAGGACCCAATGGCGCGGACACAATGACGCCGATAATGAACCCTTTCCACACTATGTCAAATATGGTCTCTATCTGAATCATGGCTGCAAATATCGGACTTTTTTATGAGACGAACGAATAGTGTTAACATTTTTTCGACGGAAAAGGTTTTTCTGCAATAAAAGATTATCCGTTTTGTATATTATTCTATATCTTTGGCCTCCGAACTTAATACCCCCCGAACAAATGAAACATTTTAAGAAAAACTTAGCACTCGCTTCCATGGCCGTATTACTACTGACGGCATGCAAAGCGCCCAAGGAACTCGGTATGATTCCATATCCGCAGTACACCCAAACAACATCAAAAACAGTCAAACTGCCATCTACGGTAACCTTCTCGGCAAATCTGGCAAAATCCGATATGGACGATTTGCTGACCTATCTACCGGACTTTGCCATTCCCATGAAGCTCGTCGATGAGAACCCTTTCGTAACGATAGAAGTGACGGGCACGCCGGGCAGCCCCATCGCCGCCGAAGGCTATAACTTGACAATCAACAAGAGAGGTGTAAAGATTCAAGCTTCCTCCGCAGCAGGCGCCTTTTATGGCCTGCAAACCCTGGCACAACTTGCCCGGAACGGGAAGGAACTGCCTGTCACGACCATCAAGGACGAGCCCAGATTCCCCTACCGCGGGTTACACCTGGATGTTTCAAGACACTTCTTCAACACGGACTATGTAAAGAAACAGATAGACCTGGTAGCCACTTACAAAATCAATCGCCTGCATTGGCATCTGACCGACGGCGCCGGATGGCGGCTGGAGATTCCGGGCTATCCCCGCCTGACAGAATTCGCAGCCTGGAGAAAAGCCGCCAATCTGCAGGACTGGGGAAAATACGATCATCACTTCTGCGAGAAAAATGAAGAAGGAGCCTATGGAGGATACTATACAGAGGCAGATGTACGCGAAGTTTTAGAATATGCACGTCTGAGGCATATCACCGTTATTCCCGAAATAGAAATGCCGGGACACTCAGGAGAAGTACTGGCGGCCTATCCGCAATTGTCCTGCACCGGAGAGCCTTATACATCCGGCGAAGTCTGCATAGGCAATGAAGAAACCTTCAAGTTCTTTGAGGATGTACTGGATGAAGTGATACGGCTGTTCCCTTCCCGATATATCCACATCGGAGGAGATGAAGCCAGCAGACGTCATTGGAAGGAATGCCCCAAGTGCCAGAAGCGTATGAAGGACGAGGGACTCAAAGATGAGAGCGAACTGCAAAGCTATATGATATCCCGCATTGAAAAGTACCTCAATGCCAAAGGACGCGAAATCATCGGCTGGGACGAAATAC
>CAJJYX010000127.1 GCA_905197435.1 uncultured Bacteroides sp. | reverse complement strand
GGATGGCTCTGCATGGCATCAATCTTCCTTTGGCAGCCGTAGGGCAGGAATGTATCTGGTTCAATATACTCCAAAAGCTGGGATATTCCAAAGAAGAAATAAACAGTTTTATAGCCGGCCCCGCCTTTCTGGCTTGGTGGGCCATGAATAATCTGGAAGGATGGGGTGGCCCAAATCCTGACTCTTGGTACACACAGCAGGAAGCTCTGCAGAAGAAAATACTGAAGCGCATGCGTGAGTATGGCATCAAACCTGTATTTCCGGGATATTCCGGAATGGTTCCGCATAATGCCGACGAGAAGTTGGGACTGGACCTGACCAAGTCCGATTTGTGGAACGGCTTTACCCGTCCGGCTTTCTTGCAGCCCACTGATGCCCGTTTTGCCGAGATAGCCGATTTGTATTACCGGGAGCAGGAGAAGCTTTTCGGCAAGGCGGATTATTACTCTATGGACCCCTTCCATGAAGCAGAAAATGCCGCTTCGGTAGATTTCAATGCAGCCGGAAAGGCCATCATGGCGGCTATGAAGAAAGTGAATCCGAAAGCCACCTGGGTAGTACAGGGTTGGACGGAGAATCCTCGTCCTGAAATGATAAATAATATGCAGAATGGTGATCTGCTGATACTGGACTTATTCAGTGAATGTCGCCCTATGTGGGGAATCCCTTCCATTTGGAAGCGCGACAAAGGTTATGAGCAGCACGACTGGCTTTTCTGTATGTTGCTCAACTTCGGCGGCAATGTCGGTCTGCACGGCCGCATGGATCAGTTGCTCAACAACTTCTATCTGACAAAGAACAATCCGCTGGCAACTCATCTGAAAGGTATCGGTCTCACCATGGAAGGCTCAGAGAATAACCCCATGATGTTCGAACTGATGTGCGAACTGCCTTGGCGCCCGGAGAAATTCACGAAAGAGGAATGGCTGAAAGATTATCTCTTTGCCCGTTACGGCGTGCACGACGAGAAGATAGAACAGGCATGGACTCTGCTTTCCAATACCATTTATAACTGCCCCTTCGGAAATAATCAACAAGGTCCTCATGAATCCATCTTCTGCGGACGTCCTTCACTGAACAACTTCCAGGCATCGAGTTGGTCGAAGATGAAGAACTATTACGACCCCACTGTTACGGAAGAAGCTGCCCGGATGATGCTGGAGGTAGCCGATAAATACCGTGGTAACAACAACTTCGAATACGACTTGGTAGATATTGTCCGCCAGTCCCTTTCGGATAAGGGACGCATTGTGTACAATCGTACCATTGCCGACTTCAAGAGCTTTGATAAACGCAGTTTTGCCCGTGACTCCAGGAAATTCCTGGATATACTGCTGTTGCAGGATAAACTGTTGGGTACACGCAGTGAGTTCCGTGTAGGTCGCTGGATAGAGCAGGCACGAAAGTTGGGCACTACTTCCGAAGAAAAAGACTTGTACGAATGGAATGCCCGTGTACAGATAACGACCTGGGGCAATCGTGTCTGTGCTGACGACGGCAGTCTGCGCGACTATGCCCATAAGGAATGGAATGGAATTCTGCGCGATTTTTACTATAAACGCTGGGATGCTTATTGGCAAACCCTCCAAGACCAACTGGATGGTAAGCCCGAAGTGAAGCTGGATTATTACGCTATGGAAGAGCCCTGGACATTGGCGAAGAACCTGTATGATTCGGCTCCCGAAGGAAACTGTGTGGATGTGGCAAAGGAAGTATTTACGAAAGTGTTTGGGAATGAGTGATTAGTGATTAATGCCCTACAGATAATGGAAAATATTCAACCACCAATTTCCGGTTATCCGCAGAAGAAGCGCCTACTTTCTCTCGACGTGTTGCGTGGAATCACTGTTGTCGGAATGATTCTCGTCAACAATTCCGGTGGAAAGCTATCCTACGACTCCCTGCAACATTCTGCATGGAATGGGCTGACGCTTTGTGACCTGGTCTTTCCGTTCTTCCTGTTTATCATGGGTATTTCCACTTACATTGCTCTGAGCAAGTTCCATTTCCAGGCATCAGGTTCGGCGATTCGCAAGATACTGAAACGCACTCTTGTCATTCTGTGCATCGGCTGGGCCATTCATTGGTTTCACTTTATCTGTGAGGGCGATTTCTTTCCCCTTGCCCGTCTTCGGCTCACGGGAGTGTTGCCACGTATCGCTTTATGTTATTGTGCCGTTTCTTTCGTAGCTCTGTATGTCAAGCCTAAGTATGTCGGCTGGATGATCGGTTTCCTTATTATCGGATATGCCGTCTTGCTCGGTATTGGCAACGGATACACCCCCGATAGCACAAATATCCTGGCAATCATAGACCGGAATCTATTGGGTGCAGACCATCTTTATCATAAAAGCCCGATAGATCCGGAAGGACTTACCAGCACCCTTGCAGCTATTGCTCATACATTGATTGGCTTTTGTTGCGGGAGGATCATACTGGCTAAGGAAGCTTTGGAACAGAAAAACCTGAAACTGTTTGTGGCAGGCTTTATTCTGATGGCATGCGGCTTTGTGCTGACGGAGGCTTTGCCGTTGAATAAGCGTATCTGGTCGCCTACCTTCGTATTGGTCACTTGCGGACTGGCTGCCATGCTTCAGGCTGTACTGATTTACTTTATCGATATGAAAGAGAAGAAAAACTGGTGCCGCTTCTTTGAGATATTCGGAGTCAACCCTTTGTTTCTCTATGTACTCAGTGAGGTGGCGGCTATTGTTATCGGTGCTACCGGAAGCAAACCGGTTATTTACGAGGGGATACATTCATTGATAACCGATCCCTGTCTGGCATCTGCCGTTTACGCACTTGCTTTCACGTTGTTGATGGGAGCGTGTGGCTATCCACTGTATAAAAAGAAAATCTATATAAAAATATAACATGAAACGAATGGTCTATACATATTGCTCCCTATTATTGATAACTACCTTGCTGCCGGGTACCACTTCATGCACCGGACGTTGTGGAATGGATGATGAGTCGCGCTTATCCTATATCGACACCCGTGTCGGCACTGCCCCCAGTGCTACCCATACAGCCGGATTGTTCGGCAGGGATACGGAAGAATATGGGCAAACCCTTCCGGCAGTACTCGAACCCAACGGAATGAACTTCTGGACTGCGCAGACGCGCGATACGGAACAAAAATGTATAGCTCCCTATTATTATGCAGATTCTCTGTTGCAAGGTTTCCGTAACTCCCATTGGATTGTGGGCGGATGTACGCAGGATTACGGTTCTATGACCCTGATGCCCCTCTTCGGTACATTACGTTGTCAGCCGGAAGCACGTTCCACCCGTTTCTCGCATGCCGAGGAAACAGCGACTCCCGCCTATTATAGGGTTTCTCTACCGGATGAGAATATCTTTGCTGAAATGACGGGCCGTTCGCGTTCCGCCATCTTCCGTTTCACCTACGGAAAAGCAGGAAAAGGTTATCTGGTGGTAAATCCCAACAGTGATGAAGGTCAGGGGTACATCTGCATCGATACCCTCAACAATCAGATCTACGGATATAATCCCGTTCACCGCATTTATCAGGGCTGGGGAAAACCGACAGGGTATAGCGGACATTTCATTGTCCAGCTGCAAAAGAAGCTGACGGGGTACGGTGTGTTCAGGAGAGATTCCCTGTCCCCAGGTGTCACCCGGATAGGTGATGCGGCACAGATAGGTGCTTACATGGAGTTTGATGTAGCTGAAGGCGAAGAAGTGCTGGTAAAAGCCGCTTCCTCTTTTACCGACCGGAACGGTGTTTTGCAAAACCTGAAAGCTGAAATCCCTCATTGGGACTTTGGACAGACTTGCACAGATTTGAGACAGATTTGGGAAAAACATCTCTCCGCCATTGATGTAGAGACCGAACTGCTTGGAGACAAGGAAATGTTTTACGGTGCTTTCTATCGTGCCTCTTTCCTACCGCATACATTCAATGATGCAGATGGGCGTTATCCCTCTTTTGCAAATGGAACCCCGATACGGCAACTTCCTGAAGGAGAAACGTACTATGAAGATTACAGTATGTGGGATACCTATCGTGCCCTGCATCCAATAATAAATCTGCTTTTTCCGACCAAGGGCGGAGATATGATGCAATCTCTGGTGCATAAATATGAGCAAGGCGGCTGGTTACCCACCTTTCCTTGCTGGAATAGCTATACCGCCGCTATGATAGGCGATCATTGTATCTCCGCCATCAGTGATGCCTACTGTAAGGGCATTCGTAATTTCGACGTAGACAAGGCTTATGAAGGAATGCGTAAGAATGCTTTTGAAACTCCTTACAACCCTGATGAATATAAAAACGGGATGGGCCGCCGTGCCCTGACTTCTTACCTGAAATATGGATATATTCCTCTTGAAGACGGCGTACCCGATGCATTCCACACGAAAGAGCAAGTATCGCGTACCCTGGAATATGCTTATGATGACTTTGCCCTTGCACAGATGGCGAAAGCTCTGGGTAAGGTAGATGACTACCAGGCATTGATGCAGCGTGCTGCCAACTATCGTAATGTGATTGATCCCCGTACCGGATATGCCCAGGGACGTCATGCCGATGGTACTTTCCTGAATGATGCCAATGCCTTCAATTTCGCCCGTTTCATTACTGAGGGCGCTCCTTGCCATTATACCTGGTATGTGCCGCAAGATCCGTACGGATTGATGGATTGTATGGGAGGCAAGAATAAGTATGTAGCCAAACTGGATTCCATGTTCAGAGAACAGCGTTACTGGCATGGAAACGAGCCGTGTCATCAAGTTGCCTATATGTTCAATTATGCAGGCGAGCCTTGGAAAACTCAACATGCCGTCCGGCATATTATGGAAACGGAATATCTGAATGAACCGGGTGGGCTTTCCGGTAATGACGATGCCGGACAGATGTCGGCCTGGTATATGTTTGCCGCTATGGGATTCTATCCAGTATGTCCCGGTACTCCGTATTATATACTTGCCAGCCCCTCATTCCCCAGCTTTACGCTGAATCTTGAGAATGGAAAGACATTTACCGTGAAAGCCCGTAATGCGTCGCAGAAGAATATTTACATCCAGTCGGCAACACTGAACGGAAAACCTTATACACGGAATTATATTACCCATCAGGATATGGTGAACGGTGGTGTAATGGAGTTTGTAATGGGGGATGAACCGAATAAAGAATGGGGAGCGGGAGCAGAAAACTGTCCGCCGGAAGTAATGTAGCTTAATTAAAAAAAGATATACTTAATATGAGAGTAAAAGCATTCTTATTTGCCCTATGCAGCATCTTGCTGTTAGGGGCGTGCGGCACTCCGAAGACCGGAGGGACTGTCTACAATATTATGGACTACGGAGCCAAAGGTGACGGCGTGACCGATGACGCCACGGCTATACAAGCTACTATCGACCTGTGTTCCAAGTCGGGTGGCGGAACGGTACTTGTTCCGGCGGGGCGTACTTTTATGTGCGGTCCTTTCCATCTTGCCTCGTTTGTAGAACTACATCTGGAACCTAATTCCTGTCTGCTTGCCAATCCCGATGAAGCTGCCTATGCACTGAGCGCTTTCCGCGATAACCGTGGTGAAGGTATGATGTGGATTTATGGTCAAGACCTGAAAGAGGTATCCATCACCGGAACAGGAGCTATAGACGGAAACGGTGTCTCCTTTATGGGCAAGGAACTGGAAGATTCTTACGAGCTGAAACCGGTGACCGACTTCGATCCCCGCCCGCATGTACTGACGCTTATCAATATAGAAAAGACAGTGATTCGTGATATAACCATCCGCAATAGTGCCTATTGGACGGTTCATCTTATTGGTTGCAATAATGCCTCCATTGATGGTATCTCTATTCTGAACAATCTGAAGATACGCAACGGCGACGGTATCGATGTAGACCACTCCAGGAATGTGCGCATTGCCAATTGCCATATAGAATCGGGCGATGACTGTATCTGCCTGAAGAATCGCCGCGAGTTTGAGGAATACGGTTCATGCGAAGACATTGTGGTGGCCAACTGTACGATGGTCTCCCGTTCCTGTGCCATCAAAATTGGTTCGGAAAATATGGATAAGATTAATAACGTGCTGTTCAATAACTGTATCATCAAGAATAGCAATCGCGGCATCGGTATTCAGAACCGGGATGAAGGAACGGTTACCAACGTAATTTTTTCTAATATGATTGTGGATTGTATGTTCTACTCGGATGTCTGGTGGGGGAAAGCGGAACCCATTTACGTGACTTCTTATCCACGTGCCATAGGTAACCATAAGGACGCCGGTTGGCGTTTTCCGAAGGGAGCTACCGAAGGAGGTTGCGGAGAAGTAAGCCATATTTATTTCACAAATATCAAGTGTACCAGCGAGAACGGTATTTTTGTAGGCGGGGATACACAAGACAAGGTAAACCGTATCTACTTTGAAAACGTAGATCTGCTGTTGCAGAAGCGTACTGCCTATGAGGGCGGTATTTATGATAAACGTCCGTGCGTGGGCGAAGGATTCATTCATGATAAGACGTATGGATTCTATATCGATACGGCATCCGATATCTTGATAGATGATTGTACGGTTACCTGGGGAGATATCCGTCCCGATCAGGCAGCTGAAGGCATTGGACAGAAGGATGTTCGTAATTTGAAAATAAAGGAATGAAGTTCAAGTGACGAGCTACGAGCTACCAATAGCTGTGCTATAGTCAAAAAGGCACTTGTAGCTTATAGACTATAGTTCGTCACTGATTCATATTTATAACTAAAATTAGTCACAAAGATGAGACAAGGTATAATTTTTATATTGTATTTACTGTGCACTTTCACCGCTCGTTCCCAGCCCGTATTGACACCGGAGCAAGCAGGAAGTATTTATTATGCTTATCCTACCCCTTCGTCCGTCTATGCTCCGACTCCAGCAGGATATGAACCTTTCTATATCAGTCACTACGGTCGTCATGGATCCCGTTGGATGACAACGGATGAACGTTATACGGAAGTCATCTGTGTTTTTGATTCCCTTTATCGATGTTCTGAGCTCACTCCTCTCGGCATGGATGTCCGTCAGCGTCTGCACAAGGTTTGGGAAGACGCCCACGGATGTAGTGGAAGCATTACTCCCCTTGGCGAACGTCAGCATCGTGAGATAGCCGAACGCATGTATCACAATTTCCCACAAGTATTTCGTGAGGATGCTTTCATAGATGCTCGTTCGTCCACTTCCCTACGTTGTGCCATGAGCATGGGCTATTTTACAGAACGACTGAAAGAATTGAATCCTGACTTGCATGTGGAGCGTAGAGCTTACCATCGGTATATGGATTATATTGCCTATACATCCCCCGAAGGTGAAAAATTTGCTTCTGAGAAGGCGCCGTGGAGGTGTAGCTTCAGAGAGTTTGAAAAAAAGAATGTCCATCCTGAACGTCTGATGGTCTCCCTGTTTGTGAAGCCTGAAGCGATAACCGACCAAGACGCTATGATACGCAGCCTTTATTGGATTGCCGCTGATATGCAGAATGTTGAGTTGGATTTGTCTTTCTATGATATCTTTGAATATGAAGAATTAGTAGGAATCTGGAAAACAGTGAATGCCCGCATGTATGTATGTAATGCTGCAGCTCCGCTCAATGGCGGTTTGATGCCTCGCTGCGCTGTGCCTTTGTTACGTAATATTTTGGAAAGTGCGGATGTTGCTATAAAAAAAGGTACTCCTGCAGCAGATCTCCGTTTCGGACATGATACCCACCTCATCCGTCTGCTTGCTTTGATGCAAATAGAAGGATGTAGCAATCAGGAGGCGGATATGGAAAAATTCCATCTTGTTTGGCAAGATTATCGAATCTCTCCTATGGGAGCCAATCTGCAATTAATTTTTTATCGTAATAAAAAGAATGATATACTTGTGAAATTCCTGTTGAACGAACGTGAAGTGACGCTACCGTTGAAGAGCAAAACGCTTCCTTATTATTCATGGAAGGAAGTTAAAACTTTCCTGGCAGAAGTACTGGAGTAGTTAAATTAGGAAAACTCCGGGAGAACTATACTGCCCACTGTAAGCCATCAGTAACCAGAAATGAACTAATTTACAGTGGGATATTCAGTAAATGTCCCTACAAAATACAATGGCATATGAATATGATAGAGCGTGCTCACTTCATATGCCATTTTTATTGTTGTTTTTCTGTATTTTCTCCTCTTATCTGTTAAGACATGACGCTGCGGAAGAAGCCTGATGACCTCTTCTGATTCTTTCAGTAAACTCATATCATGCTGCTTTCACCGTTCTATTTTGATCTTTTCAATCATCAGTATGGCATTTGCCGTATGTATTCCGAAGAAAATCCACAGGATTTCCGTCTTCCTGTTCCGTGCCTTTATCCTTGCGAGCAAGTAATGTTGCTTTTGAGTACCGAAGCTCCCTTCAAGCCGGGTGGCCCTTTCTTTTGAGAGTTCACTTCTAAGCACCTTCCTCAAAGGCTCATTTTTTGCCGCTCTTCCCTTGCGCACAAAGGATGTGGATATTCCATATTTTGTACAGAACTTCCTGTTGGCATTATTGGCGTATATGGAATCGGTAGCCACACACCTTACCCTTACATTCATCAACTTCTGATGTATACGGATACAATCTTTTAGACGTATGCCCTCATTGAATGCCTTGAAAGAGATGTCTCAATAAACGAGATTCCGTCTATCTGTATATTATTAACCTTTGCACCGAACTCGACAGATTTTGTCTCCTTGCCCCTTACGATAGGGCGTACGTAATAACGGTCAATACAGACAATACGGTCACTGATTTTCCTACCTTCAAAGAGTTCCTTTTCCTGTACAAGAACCTTTCTGATTATGGAAAGCCGTTTCTGATAATCCTGTGTATATGTGAGTGAAGAGCCGTATTCTCTGTGAATGTCATCCCGTTGTATGATGAGTTTTTCCAGGAGTCTAATCATGCGACATTTCAGCATCCTTGTCCTTGAGACCTTCCTCTTTCTTTTCTTGCAATAGGACAGATAGGATACCGCAATATCCGTATATTTGTTACGGGGACGTCTTATACCAAGATCTCTACAATGCTGGCAGATATGCCGATAGAGCCATTCGATCCTTTCCCAAAGGAGCTTCATGTCCGTAGGAAAACGCATATGACTTTCATAACATGTGATATCGGTCATACACACGTGAAGATTCTCAAGATAAGGCTTCCAGTGTGAGGCAAGGATTCCCTGAAGGAAGTCAATGTCAAGACGGGATGCAATCTCATTACGGACAGCACTGATTATCTTGTAGTTCGTTATAGGGCAGGACGGGGCTATCATGATACCACAGAACAACTGATAGTGTATGTTTCCGTTAAGATGTTCTACCAGTAACCTATCAGAGAATCCGGTGTAAGCTAAGCCTTCAGTACCATAAGGGCTATCTTTGCGGAAGGACTGAAACTGTTCCTCCACCCCAAGTGAGATTGTGAAAGGCCTATCTCTTTAGCTATGCTCTCAAACGGAAACACCGAATGAAGGCTGCCAAGTTTACTCTCATGAAAACTCTTACGATATTTTTCCAGAATATCGAATTCTGTAAAACCCAAAGTAGGATGAATTTCTGAAATCTTTTGTATCTTCGCCATATCTTAATTGGGATATTTCCCCCCCCCCCCGTCTTGGCCGTCAAACCGTATTTTTGGGGGAATATTTAAAGATACAAAAAAGCCAACTAATTCGCAATACTGTAAGTATGAATTAGTTGGC
>CAJJYX010000126.1 GCA_905197435.1 uncultured Bacteroides sp. | reverse complement strand
CTCGGCTTCAATAGCGGTTTGATCATCTACATCCTCGTGCTCATCGCCGTGGTTCTCTCGGCCATTTGGAGCACCAACGGTCGCCGTCGCAAGCTCATCTCCACGCTCTACGTGCTTTCCGTGTCGTTGCTCGGCATTCCGTTCTTCACCGGCCAGGGCCTCTCGGCCGTGGTCATCGGTTTCATCCTGATTGGAGCGCTTGCATGGCTCCTTCAGAAGAAAGGCAAAGACGGAGAGTATGTGCTCCGCAAGCGATTCCTCAACACCTCGTTGCTTTGCATGCTCATGTTGATGATTGGCTATTCTTCATACGCCGTCATCCTCATCCGTTCCACGCAAAACACGCCGATGGACCAAAACTCGCCAGAAGACATCTTCAGCCTCCGCACCTATCTCGGTCGTGAGCAATATGGCGATACGCCGCTCCTCTACGGTCCGGCCTTCAGCTCCAGTCCGTGTTTCGAGCAAGTTGTCATTGACGAGCAAACTGGTCAGAAGGGCTATCGCGTGATGACCGACACCCAACCCTATGTGCAACGTCACGAGAAGAAAAACGCCAGCGAGCCCGACCGCTACGACATCGTGGAAAACCAGCATGGCGTCATCTATCCTTCAGCCATGAAGATGCTCTTCCCGCGCATCTATTCTTCGGCACACACCGAGAATTACCAGCGTTGGTTGGGCGACATCTCCATGCACGACGTGGAAGCCACGTGGGACACCCCGCAGGGCGAAGAAACCAACTACGGCGAAATGCCGTCGCAGATGGACAACCTGCGCTTCTTCCTCTCCTACCAGGTCAACTATATGTATTGGCGCTACTTCATGTGGAACTTTGCCGGACGTCAAAACGACATTCAGGGCCACGGAGAAGCCAACTACGGCAACTGGATAACTGGCATTCCAGTCATCGACAACGCCATGTATGGCGACCAGAGCAAGTTGCCCGACGATTTGGCAAACAACAAGGGCCGCAATGTCTTCTTCTGTCTGCCCCTCCTTCTCGGTCTGCTCGGTCTCTTCTGGCAGGCATTCCGCGGTCAGAAAGGCATCCAGCAGTTCTGGGTTGTCTTCTTCCTCTTCTTCATGACCGGTATCGCCATCGTGCTCTACCTGAACCAGACTCCGAGCCAGCCGCGCGAACGCGACTACGCCTATGCCGGTTCGTTCTACGCCTTTGCCATCTGGATCGGCATGGGTGTGGCGGGACTCGTCCGTCTGCTCCGGAACTATACCAAGATGCAGGAACTTCCGGCTGCCGCCATCGTCTCAGCAGCCTGCCTCCTTGTCCCCATACAGATGGCAAGCCAGACTTGGGACGACCACGACCGCAGCGACCGCTACATGGCACGCGACTTCGGCCAGAACTACCTGATGTCCCTGCAGGAAAGCGGCAACCCGATTATCTACACCAACGGCGACAACGATACCTTCCCCCTCTGGTACAACCAGGAGACCGAAGGCTTCCGCACCGATGCCCGCACCTGCAACCTCTCGTACCTGCAGACCGACTGGTACATCGACCAGATGAAGCGTCCCGCCTACGACAGCCCTTCCCTCCCCATCACGTGGGACCGTATGGAGTACGTGGAAGGCACCAACGAATATATCCCCATCCACCCGGAATACAAGAAGAGCATCGACCAGCTCTATGCCGAAGCCGAAAAGCAGGCACTGGACGGTAATCCGGAAGCGCTGGTTAATGTGAAGAAAGAATTCGGAGACAATCCCTACGAGCTCCAAAACATCCTGAAGCACTGGGTACGTGCCCCCAAGGACAATGACCTGAAGGTGATTCCCACCGACAGCATCGTCATCAAGGTGGACAAGGAGGCTGTGCGCCGCAGCGGCATGATGATACCGGGCGACTCAATCCCCGACTACATGCACATCTCGCTGAAAGGAAAGCGCGCCCTCTACAAGAAAGAGCTGATGATGCTCGAGATGCTGAGCGAAGCCAACTGGGAACGCCCCATCTACATCGCAGTCAGCGTAGGCCGGGAGGAGCAACTGAATATGGAAAACCACTTTGTACAGGAAGGTCTTGCCTACCGCTTCACTCCGTTCGACACCAACAAGACGGGCGTGAAGATAGACTCCGAGAAGATGTACGACAACCTGATGAACAAGTTCAAGTACGGCGGCATAGACAAGCCGGGCATCTACATCGACGAGAACGCCATGCGCATGTGCCACTCGCACCGCCGCATCTTCTCGCAACTCGTACAGCAGTTGATGCAGGAAGGCAAGAAAGACAAAGCCAAGGCTGCTCTGGATTATGCCGAAAAGGTGATTCCCGCCTACAACGTGCCTTATGACTGGCAGAACGGCGCCGTACAGATGGCGGAAGCCTACTACCAACTGGGCGAAACCGCCAAGGCGGACGAAATGATGAAAGTCCTTGCCGACAAGGCTGTGGAATACCTGACCTGGTATCTGAGCCTGGACGACAACCGCTTCATGATTTCTACCCGTGAATTTGAATACCACTGGGCCGTACTCGATGCCGAAGTAAAGGCCATGAAGAAGTACAACTCCAAGCTCGCCGAAATCTACGAGCCGAAAGTGGAAGAATTGTATAATATGTACGTAGACCGGATGAAGGGATAGGGATTAGGGGATAGTGGTTAGGGATTAGGGGTTAGGGATAAGTGCATAGTGCTCGCCACTAATACCTAATCACTAACCCCTAACCACTAATCACTAATCACTAACCCCCTAATCACTAATCACTAACCCCTAACCACTAACCGCGTGTTTATAGAACAGCCTCCTGAGTTTTTTCGCAAGCTATACCCCGGTGCAATCTGGAGGATGGACCCTGATGACAAAGCCGTTTATCTGACTTTTGACGACGGGCCTATTCCTGAGGTAACCCCGTGGGTGCTCGACCTGCTGGACAAGCATGACATCAAAGCCACTTTCTTCATGGTGGGTGACAATATACGGAAGCATCCGGATGAGTTCCGGATGGTCGTTGAGCGTGGGCACCGCATCGGGAACCACACCTTCAACCATATCCGCGGATTTGAATATACAGCCAAGAACTATTTAGGAAATACCGAACAGGCGAAGATTTTCATGGAAATGGGCGGAGACATCAATTGCAACGTGGAGAAGGTGCTATACCCTCTCTTGTTCCGTCCGCCTCACGGACACATGTTTGCCAACCAGTACCTTACGCTGAAACGCACCTACAAGATTGTGATGTGGGACCTCGTGACCCGCGACTACAGCAAGAAACTGCGCGGTCCGCAAGTGCTTGCCAACGTGATGCGCTACGCCCGCAACGGCTCCATCATCACTTTCCACGACTCGCTGAAATCATGGTGCAACGGAAACCTGCAATATGCACTGCCACGCGCCATCGACTTTCTGAAGGAAGAGGGATACGAGTTTAAAGTGCTTTAAAGCCTGAACGGCTTTGCTGCTGTCTTTCTTTCATGCGCCGATGATACAGACCGGCTTCGCTCAAAACTTCATCCGTATCATCGGCACCTGAAAATACAAAAAGGATGGTTAAACTGAATCTTAACACATCCTTTTCGGTTATATTCCGGCCAACTCTCGACAGCAGAGTTATCTGACCTCAATTTTCAGCGGATTACGCACCTTCTGCGCAAAATCAGCCATATATTGATTCCAGGCTTCAGCAGTCTTGATATCCGCACGATCCCAGGCAAACCCCCAGTAATACACGTAGTCGGCACCCGGCTCATAGTCGCTGACAGCCAGTACATGACCGTCCGCATTGTTGCGCGTCTTCTTCTCCTCTGCCGGGAAAAGCACGGTTTTGGCTTCCTTCACAACGGCGGGGAAAGCGGCTCCCATGAATATCTTGCCGTTATCCGGACCGGTAGTGGGGTCTACATACGTCATATAGCCGTCTGCAGCATCAGCCACCACGGCACCATCCGGCTCATGCAGCACAATACCGGTGACAATGGGCAGGGGCTCCTTCAGATTGCTGTACGAAACGGCTGTACGGTTCAGATGAGAACCGGCATCCAACATAATCAGACGAGTTTCCACCACCGTGGTATCACCTTTCACAGCCAGCGGATTGAACTCCAGCTTCACCGTGAAGCGCAACGGGCCGTTGTCCAGCACTTCCTGCGTCTTGTAGCACCACGGATAGATAATGCTGTCATTCACCATCAGCGCAGACACTCCGGCTCCCAGCGTGGGGCCTACTGCATAACAGTCCATGCCAAAACCGTGGTCTACATGATAGGAGAACGTACTCACCAGCTCACCGGCTGCCTCCGGGTCTGTCTTGCGCAATTCGTTGACCTGCTTCCAGGAGTCGGCATCCAGTTCCTTGGCATACATGTCTTCCAGCACCGGTGCAGAGGTGCCGCGCTTCGTGAACAAGTCGTAGCCGAAACCGCGCTCGCCTTTTGCCTGCAGCGCAGGACCGTAGGCACGGAAACCCACCAAGTCGTTCTCCCAAGCCACGTCGTCCAGACGCTCGGGATACTGCCGTCCGCAAGCCCTTACCTCCACATCGACGGGAGTGCCGGCCTGGATGGTATATGCAGCCGACGCATTGGCAGATACCGTAGCAGGGAAGATTAGTTTGTCGTCATAGGTCACTTGGTAGGGCACCTGCTCCCCTTCTGCATTCAGCACCACCACCTGCGCTGTGTCTGCCAGGTTCAGACGGTTCGAGATTTCGGTCATGGACACTTCTACCATCTCACCGGAGCGGTCCATTGCCAACGGATTGGTCACCGTAACGGTCACTGTCTTGCTGTCGTTGCAAGCAAGGCAGAATAGGGCCGCCATACATAATAAAAAAAGGTTCTTCATCGGTTGATAATTGATAATGGATAATTGACAATGAATAGTGGATAATACAATAAAAGAATGGATAACCGGGGAGGGGGACGGGCTTATCGCCGCACTCTTTGGTTATCCATTCTCAATTATCCATTATTATTTCGGTTGCTTTCCGATGTAAGCCAAGATACCGCCATCCACATAAAGGATGTGGCCGTTGACTGCATTAGAGGCTTCGGATGCCAGGAACACTGCAGGACCGGTAAGTTCTTCCGGATTCAGCCAGCGGCCTGCCGGAGTCTTGGCGCAGATGAACGAATCGAACGGATGGCGGCTGCCGTCAGCTTGTCTTTCGCGAAGCGGAGCGGTCTGCGGAGTAGCGATGTAACCCGGGCCGATGCCGTTACACTGGATGTTGTATTCGCCATATTCAGAACAGATGTTGCGGGTCAGCATCTTCAAGCCACCCTTGGCAGCAGCATAAGCCGATACGGTCTCACGGCCCAATTCGGACATCATGGAGCAGATATTGATGATTTTACCGTGGCCCTTCTTCATCATGGCAGGCAGGACAGCCTTTGACACGATGAACGGAGCGTTGAGGTCGATGTCGATTACGCGGCGGAAATCGGCAGCCTCCATCTCGTGCATAGGAACGCGGCGGATGATGCCTGCATTGTTCACGAGGATGTCGATAGAGCCTACTTCCTTCTCAATCTGAGCCACCATAGCCTGAACAGCAGGTTCGTCAGTCACATCGCATACATAACCGTGTACTTTGATGCCTTTTGCAGCATACGCAGCCAGGCCCTTGTCTACCAGCTCCTGGTTGATGTCGTTGAAGCAAATGGTTGCACCCTGCTCTGCAAAAGCCGAAGCGATGGCAAAACCGATACCATAAGAAGCACCCGTAACAAGGGCTACTTTACCTTCCAAAGAAAAATTCAAATACGGATTCATAATGTAAATTATTAAGTTTAAATAAGTAATTAAAATCAGTTTATGTTACCCCCTACCATTGATATATACGATTCACAATCCGTCTATACTCAATAACCACCTCGCACCGGATCGGAAAACAGGGAGCTTACACCACCATACGGACCGTACATGGAATATACTATACTAACTTTATTTTGAGAAAATACTTTTCCTATAAGGAAATCGCGGCGGATTCTTTTCGTATCGTAGCTTTTTACATCTTCGGGATGCGCAGCATAGCGAATTTCATAGTTCGTTTTCATGATTGCACTACGTTAAATAGGTTACAAATCCGGTGGCCAAAGACACCTCGTTTACGTACACGATGCAAATGTAACAAAAGAAAACGGAGAAACCGTGCAAATTTGTGTCAATTATATAGCAATATCGTTCAAAGATTTGTAAAAAGGAAAAATCCATACCTATATAAGAATGCTTTGCTGCATCTATAGCATGAACAGGAGGATGTGTTGAAACTAAAATTCACTATCATTCTGCATGACAGAATGGGGGTTGTCGTGTCACCTAATCTGGCACCGAAATCGTGTCTGTTTTTTCGACGCCTATTCGGATGCAACTAAAAAAACCACTAAAACTTGCGATTTTAGTGGGTTTTTAGCTGTAATTGACGGTATCGTTGTTGGACTACCAGGATTCGAACCTGGGCAAACAGAACCAAAACCTGTTGTGCTACCATTACACCATAGTCCAAACATAGGGGCTTTCTGTTAAAAAGCGGTGCAAAGATAAAAGGAAGCCCCGAAATATGCAAATATTTCGGGGCTATTTTTACTGCTGAAGCATTATTTCTTGATTACGTCTCTTTTTGATGCCATTATTTGGCGATAATCAGATAGTAATTCTTCTTGCCGCGCTGTACCAGCAGGTATTTTTCGTCCAGCAGGTCGGCCGTCGTAACCACTTGGTCGAAAGCAGCCAGTTTCTCCTTGTTCAGAGAAACGCCACCGCCTTGCACCAACTTGCGCATCTCACCCTTGGAAGCGAATACTGCAGCATTGTCCACGAACAAATCAACCGCCTTCACACCGGCAGCCAGTGCATCGCGGGATATTTCGAACTGGGGAACCCCCTCGAACACAGCCAGCAGTGTGTCTTCGTCCAGCTTCTTCAGCGCGTCGGAAGTTGCATTGCCGAACAGGATGTTGGATGCGTCCACGGCAGCATTGTAGTCTTCTTCGGAGTGAACCATGATAGTCACTTCCTTGGCCAGGCGCTTCTGGAGGACACGCAGATGGGGAGCAGCCTCGTGCTCGGCCGTCAGAGCGTCAATCTCTTCCTTGGACAGTGCGGTGAATATCTTGATGTAGCGTTTGGCATCCTCATCGCTCACGTTCAGCCAGAACTGGTAGAACTTGTACGGAGAGGTGTAGCGCGGGTCGAGCCAGATGTTTCCGGACTCTGTCTTGCCGAACTTGCCACCATCAGCCTTCGTAATCAGCGGGCTGGTCAATGCAAACACTTCCCCACCGTTCGTACGGCGAATCAGCTCGGCACCGGTGGTGATATTGCCCCATTGGTCGCTGCCACCCATCTGCAGCTTGCAACCCTTGGTTTCGTACAGATGCAGGAAGTCGTAGCCCTGCAACAACTGGTAGGTGAATTCCGTGAAGGAAAGACCGTCACGGGCCTCACCGTTCAGGCGCTTCTTTACAGAATCCTTCGCCATCATATAGTTCACGGTGATGTGCTTACCCACTTCGCGGGCAAAATCAAGGAAAGTGAAATTCTTCATCCAATCGTAGTTGTTCACCAACTCGGCACGGTTGGGAGCATCCGAATCAAAATCCAGGAACTTGGAGAGCTGGGCCTTCATGCCGGCCAGATTGCGCTGCAACGTCTCTTCCGTAAGCAGATTGCGTTCGGCAGACTTTCCGGAAGGGTCACCAATCATACCCGTAGCACCGCCAATCAGTGCCAACGGCTTGTGTCCGCAACGCTGGAAGTGACGCAGGATCATCACACTGCAAAGGTGTCCGATGTGCAAAGAGTCCGCAGTAGGGTCGAAACCAATGTATGCAGTCACTTGTTCCTTAGCCAGAAGTTCTTCTGTACCCGGCATCATATCGTGGAGCATGCCACGCCATCTTAATTCTTCTACAAAATTCATCGAATGATTAAGTTATCTGATTAATTATTTAAATGGTTATCTATGAATTGTTTGATTCCTATCTTAATCTGCGCAAAAATACGACTCTTTATTCTAAGAAACAACTCTTAGGGTTTAAAAAAGACTGCACGGACATTTCTCCGCACCGTTTCTCCAAGCTCTCCGGGAGAGATGCCACGCACTTCGGCGGCGCGCGCATACAGTTCTCCGACGGGAACTCCGCTCTCATCCGTTTCGATGAAAAGACGGTCGGCAGGTATCAGGCGCAGGGCTGCTTCCTGGAACTTCTCTCCAAACGAGAGATAGAAACCATGCTTCAGGTACTCCTCCGCCAGTGCCGCCTTGCCACGAAAACCATGAATTATCCACGGATTCGACGGGCACAAGACGCACTTCACTTTCAGCAGTTCATCGGTTGCCTTTACCAGATGAATCACCAGCGGCTTTCCCACTTCCTCTGCCAAGCGTGCCTGGTGCCTGAATATTTCCACCTGCAAATCCATCGGAGCATCTGCCAGCTTGTCCAGCCCGGCCTCGCCCACGGCAAGTACTTGGGGATGACGCGCCAATTCTTCCAAGCCACACTCCCTGCTATCCGCGACACCGCCTGCTACGGAATGTCCATCCCCGCTCCGGCCTATATGCCAAGGGTGTATCCCTATGGAATACCATCCGCCGCTCTGTGGAGAGAACGTCTCGGGATAGCAATTCACAATGGCCGCTCCGGGCACCTGCGGAAGCCGGTGTGTATGTATGTCTGCCGGAATATTCATGGAACGGGGTCATATCCGGAGCCTCCCCAGGGATGGCAGCGCAGAATGCGCCTCACAGCCAGATAAAGCCCTTTGAAAGGTCCGTGTTTCTTGATGGCCTCCACCGCATATTGCGAGCAGGTGGGGGTGAAGCGGCACGAAGGCCCTATCATGGGCGATATGCACTTCTGATAGAAATAAATGGGAAGCAGCAGCAGATATGAAAGCAAACGCTTCATGGCACTTGCGGAGTTTGCACAGCCTCAGCGCTTGCCGCCATCTTCTCGGCAATGCGCGCCAAAGCGGTCTTCATGCGGTCCTCGATGACAGAAGAGTCTACCAACTGGTCCGAAAGATAGATGAAAGCCACGGCCAGGCGGCACTTCTTTTCCGTCAGCACTGCCAGCAGCCCGTGTTTGTTCATGCGGTAGGCTTCGCGTATCTGGCGTTTCACACGGTTGCGCTTCACCGCCCGCTTGAAACGGCGTTTCGAAACACTGACAAGAATGGAAACAGGCGCCTCCAGCTCCTCCACCGGCAGGTAGACCACACGCAAAGGAAAGACCGAAAACGAACGTGAACCGCCCGCAAACATCTTCTCTATTATCTTTTATATCAATTTTTTTACTCTTCGCAACCAAATAATTCCTAGTACTTAACCTATACTCATCATACTTCTTTCTTATTTTTTCTAATTCCTGATTATATTTTCTTTTATTTGTCTTAGTTTTAGTAGGCAAAGTAGAAAGTAAATTCTTTTTTGATTCTACATCTTTTTTTATAAACTCATAAAAATTATTCATTATTTCCACCCGCCTCTTCTATTACACTTTCATCTAAAAACTGAATAAAATTGGTAATATCTTGATACACTTCAACTAACTCTTTTAACGAAAGAGCAGATAAATCAAAATCAACTTTCCTTTTTTCTTTCATAATTACCTCCC
The DNA here is from genome assembly GCA_905197435.1 of uncultured Bacteroides sp. Classification (GTDB taxonomy): domain Bacteria; phylum Bacteroidota; class Bacteroidia; order Bacteroidales; family Bacteroidaceae; genus Bacteroides. The sequence goes on along the minus strand of CAJJYX010000126.1, from coordinate 301 downwards.
ATTTATTCTATATCAGAATATCCCTTTGTGTCTTTTATTAGATTTATAGAAACAGATATATCAGATCCAGAAGAATCTGTTTCCAAACTATCAATATCTTGTCCCTCTATCCACAAATATACTCTTACCTTTGTCACACCATCCGGTATCTCAAAGAGTGGATCAGTAAAATCACCCTCTTTTACCGTTTTTTGTAATGCAAAGTAATTTGGGTCTAAATTAGGAGAACCACTAACAGCATTTTTAACGTATATAGGTCCACCAGTTTTTATACAACCATAAGTTGGAAAATACTCACCAT
>CAJJYX010000125.1 GCA_905197435.1 uncultured Bacteroides sp. | reverse complement strand
TTTAAGGTTAACAAAGGTTGGAGTACAGCGGTACTCCTTTTTTTATATCCGTAAATTAAATATTCCCGGAAAGTTTCTTCAATCCCTTCAATGCAGATTTATCTTTCACCTCCATGATGCTGATGGCATAGCCACCACCGGGAGCAGCTTTCAGTCTCAAGACCGTTTTAGGAGAAACGATACCTCTACGGATAACATAAGCTTGCGGATTTGTCTTATAGTCGGCATTTTTTGCATCGGCATAGACGGTTGCAATATACTGTTTGTCTGCATCCAAGAAGTCCAATTTCAGAGTTGAAGCATGTCCGTGCTCACTGCTGGTACAACCGATAAACCAGTCATTCGTACCTTTTGCCTTACGGGCAACAGTGATGTAACGTCCCGGCTCAGCTTCCAGATAGCGGCTGTCGTCCCAATCCACAGCCACATCTTTGATGAACTGGAAAGCATCCATGAAACGCTCATAATTCTCAGGAAGGTCGGCAGCCATTTGTAGAGGGCTGTACATAGTGACATAAAGTGCCAGCTGACGCGCCAAGGTAGTATTGGCATGCGTATGGCTGTTCGGATTCAACTTATTGATGTCCATTTCAAAGATACCGGGCGTATAGTCCATAGGACCACCCTGCAAACGGGTAAACGGAAGTACCGTTGTGTGGAAGGGCTTGTTACCGGCAAAAGCCTCGTACTCCGTGCCTCGGGCAGATTCATTGCCTATCAGATTGGGATAGGTACGGCATAAACCGGTCGGACGTACCGCTTCATGGGCATTGACCATTATCTTGTGTTTGGCAGCTTCGGTCACGGCGTATAGGTAATGGTTGTTCATCCATTGTCCATAGTGATGTTCGCCACGGGGAATCATATTGCCTACGTAGCCACTCTTTACTGAATTATATCCATATTTATTCATCAGACGGTAGGCGGCCTCCATGTGCCGCTCATAGTTACGGACGGAAGCCGATGTTTCATGGTGCATCATCAGACGGACACCTTTGGAATGGGCATATTCATTCAGATACTTGATGTCAAAATCGGGATAAGGAGTCACGAAATCGAAAACATAATCCTTGGAATTACCGAACCAGTCTTCCCAACCCGTATTCCAACCCTCCACCAATACCTGGTCAAAACCGTGTTCGGCAGCAAAGTCTATGTACTTTTTCACATTAGCTGTGTTGGCCGGATGAATGCCGTTCGGTTTCACCTTGGAATAGTCCGTATCATCCAGTTTCACAGAAGGGAGGTCAAAAGTATATGCCCATGGCTTTCCCCCTGCAATCATTTCCCACCATACGCCGACATATTTCATCGGCTTAATCCACGAGGTATCATCATACTCGCAAGGCTCATTCAGATTGAGAATCAAATTGGAGGCCAGTATCTCGCGGGCATCATCACTGACCATGACCGTACGCCAGGGAGTATGGCAGGGAGACTGCATATACCCTTTATTTCCTTGGGCATCCGGAGTCAGCCAGGATTCAAAAACGAGGTTCTTGTCATCCAGATTGAGATGCATGCAAGAGTAGTCCACCAAAGCAGCCTCGTGCAGGTTAAGGTACACTCCATCAGCGGTTTTAAGCTGTATGGAAGTCTGGACACCCGTCGGCGAAAAGACAGTTTGTGACGCATTGTCACTCACAGCTCCCTGCAGCAGTCCGCGGATTTCAGAGAGTTTGGACTCCGTGTAATCATATTCCTGGGTATCATAATCTCCCGGAATCCACCAGGCAGTATGGTCGCCGGTCATGGCAAACCGGGAATGCTCTTCCTTTATCACAAAATAAACCAGATTCTTCTGTTGCGGAAACTCATAACGGAATCCAACACCGTCATCATATACCCGAAAACGGATATTCATAAAACGAGTGGTAGACGGTTGTTCAAGTTCTACCAGTAATTCGTTGTAGTGGTTGCGGATATCTTTTGTCTCCCCCCACACTGGTTGCCAGATTTCATTGAAAGTGGAAGTAGAAGTCCTTACCACTTTGAAACCATCCATCAGGCTGGTAGTTCCTTTCAGTTCCAGTCCCAACGTACTGGGATTGATGACGGGAGTCCTTTTATAATCCACCTGATAGGCTGGTGTCCCGTCTTTTGTCAGTTCAAAATCCAGCTTCACCATGCCCGAAGGGGATGAAATGCCTTCAGCATTCCCCACCAGGGCAGAAAAAAGCAAAGCTGCGCTAAGTACAAATTTCTTCATAATAATGATATGTTTTTTGTGTTAATAGATAAACTCAATGATATGTTCCTTTCCATCATCCGGCAACCTCAGCAGGCAGGTTCCCTGCTTCTTATCTGGACACCAGGCAGTTATCGTAAACTCTGTCTCCCGATTTTCTTCCAGCTTTCCGACATTCGTTTTCTTGATTTTCTGACCGTCCAGCAAAGCTGTTTTCGGCATCTGTCCCGTATAGATGCAGAACATCAGGTTTCGTTGACCGGGTAAGCTATATTTCTCACCGGTCCGTGTGCCTACTTTCAGCGTATAGCCTTTATCGGTAGTCTGGCAAGTAACAGGAGTACGCATAAACTCTCCACGCAAATATCCTAAATCAGTTCCTGCATCTTCATAAAGCGAGAAGGTTGTTTCACTGCCCGTTGCAGCAGGAAATATCTCAAACGTAACCGGATAGACCGGTTTCTCATCCGTATAGTTCATGACCGGCATTTGAGGTATGATACTTCCCTGCTTTACAAACATAGGAATAGTATTGAGGGGAGCATCCACCGTCATCCACTGCTCACCGCTATATGCTGTGTGTTTGTTGTTGTAGTCAATCCAAGTTCCTTCAGGAAGGTAAACATTCTTGTTTCGCGCTCCTTTCTTTACTACCGGAGCAACAAGCAGTTCACTACCAAACATGAACTGGTCATCCGTAGAGAAAGTTTCCATATCTGCCGGATATTCCAAGAACATCGGTCGCATGAGAGGCAACCCCGTTTCGTGTGCTTCGCGGGCATACGTATAGATATAAGGCAAAAGGCGATACTTCAATTCGATGGCTGCCTTGGCATTCTTCTCAGCCTCTTCGCCGAACAGCCACGGCTCCACAGCCACGTTTCCTTCATGATGAATGCGGCTCAGGGGATTGAAAGCACCCATCTGTATCCACCGCGTATAAAGTTCGGCCATCGCTGGATAATCCTCTATATCTCCGCAATACCCGGTAATGTCACAAGTGGTAAAAGGAATAATTCCCAAACCGGCAGACAACAGTACCGGAATCTGATTGGCCATCTGTCCCCAGCCCTGCGTCACGTCATCACCGTTTCCACAGTCACCGGTCCAGCCGAAGGTATAGCGTTGCAAGCCCGCAAAAGCGGCACGTGTCATCTGGAATACGCGACGATCGGGATTCCGCTTCTCAAACTGCTCCTTCACCACCTTATCCCACGTAAGACCATAGACATTGTGAATTTCATTGTGCATGCCCAAGTGATGTTTCATTACCAGGCGTTCCGTCTGCTCTTCATTACTCCAAGCAGGCTCGCCCATATCAGTCCAAAAACCGGCAATGCCATCATCAATGGGTTTCTGCTGATAAGCTCCCCACCAGTCTGCCACAGCAGGAAGGGTGAAGTCCACTACGCCACAATTACCGCCCCAGGGCCAGGGCATGTCATAACTCTTGCCGTTGGTGGAGTCCTTTACCAGATACCCTAACCTATCGGCTTCCTCCCATTGCCGCTTATTGGCCTGTGAAATGACCGGATCTTGCGAAACAACCACCTTGAAGCCCATATCTCTGAGGTCTGCAAGCATCTTTTTCGGATTCTCGTAGTTCCCTTTCCGCCACTCAAAATCCTGCAAATACTGTGTCCAGCCTATGTCCTGGTAAATAACATCACAAGGAATTCCGCGCTTACGATAGCCTTCAGCTATTTCATAAGACAATTTTTCGCTCGTCAGCAGTCCACGGCATTGTGCAAAGCCCAACGCCCATTTTGGAGGCATTATGGGTTTTCCCGTCAGGTCGACATATTGTTTCATGATTTCCTTATAATCCTTCCCGAAGATGAAATAATAAATCATCTCTCCCCCAGGCGCCTCGAAACTGTAATAATCGCGGCTTTCCGTACCAAACTTAAATTCGGTCTTATACGTATTGTCCAGGAAAATACCATAACGATAACTGCTCATAAAGAACGGAATGCTCTTGTAGAGCGGGTCCTCAACGATACTATAACAAGGCTTGTCGCTGTTCCACATCTTGTAGGCTTCGCCGCGACGGTCCAGCTTGCCGGTCTTTTCTCCCAGACCGAAGAAGTGTTCGTCACGACGGAGAGTCTTGTATTCCAGTTTGCGCTGCCCGTGACCGATATGCCCCTTATCGGCATAATCACTGAACAGCAGTTTCTGATACTTGTCGAATATCTGTAAGTTAAACGGAGACTTGTTTACCCGGATACGGAGCTTAGGGGTAAAAATCTCGTAGCAGGCATTCTGTTCGTCCACATGGACGGTACCGACATCCTCCAGGTCCTCATTAACGACGGCAAAGGAAGAACTATTCCGCTGGAAACTACCGTCGGGAGAAAACCATACACGCACCGTAGACTGGCTGCACAGACGCAATTGTATGGCAGAACTGTCATTCAAATAAAAGGTCACACTCCGGTCGCCACTGGTATAGGAAGTGCAATCTCCGGTGCGGTTCTGCGCATTCGCATAGACTGAAAATGCACAGACGGCAAAAAATAAAAATATATATTTCTTCATTACTATAATCTGTTTGTTCTTTCATTGAATATTCTTATTCCATCACAAGCATGCTCCAGTACTTCAGCAAGGGCAAGGTAAAGGTTACCGTGCCGTCCTTCTGTTCGAATACCAGTTCCTGCGAAGCACCAGCATGGAAATCGGGTGATGCAACCCATATCTTGTTCACTTTACCGGAAACATTCATCTTCAACGGCACATCGGACACCAGACGTGGTTCGGGCATTGTTCCGTTTAAATCCCTCCAGCTTAAGTTATCCGCATTGAGGAAGTTGAGCAGATGAATGACTTGCCTGCCATTTACATTCTTGGCATATACAGTGATGGCAGACTTCTGCGGCGGCCATGCATTCAGAGAAAGATTCCGCGCAGCATCCGTACAGTTCAGCGAAACGGAATTCTCTGCCTCCGTATCTTTATCACGAAGCAGGTTCTGATAAGCCGTCATAAAGTCATAATAACGAATCATGGCTGTTTTCAGTGCATCGTTCATCTGCAAAGCCGTGCTTGGAAAGTACTCGCGGCATAGCATGTGGTCACCCAATTCCAAATGAGAGCCTCCCAAAGCAAATATCACAGCATCCGTCAGCAGCACACCCGGTGTATTGAACTCACCGGTACTGCTACCTGCCTTGTCATAGTTCATATATGCGGCAAACACGGTTTTCAAGGCATGGTTACCATACTGGTCGTTCGCTTTGATAATGGTGTGCAGATCCTTGAAGCCTGCCTCATCGCCCCATACTTCGTTATAAAGGAAATCCACTTTACCCGTACCAGCTATCTGGGAAGCCCCATAGCTGGAGACAGCATTCATCACCAAACGCTTGTCCGGATGATTCTGTTTCATGACTTCGATGAACGAGGCATATCCCTTAGGCAGATTTACCTTATTGCCATCATAGTCATAGCGGTCACCACGGTTTCCCAGTTGGTCTATCTGATAACCGTCAAAGTCCAGATTGGCATAAACATCATCGTTTCTCTGGGCAATATATGCCTGCCATTCCGTATTGCCGGGATTGAGCAGGAAGATATTGCTTTTCCAGCTGGAGGGCAAGTCATGCGAATCCTTATCCATGCGTCCTGTGTTCTTAAATATGTACCATTCTTCCTTTACTCCGTCGGAAACGGCATCGTCCAAAGCTCCGAAACATAGATTGTAGAACATGGACTTCATGCCCAGGCTGTGTTGTGTAGAGATATACTTCTTCACTACCTCGGTATAGACCTCCCGGTTGGCAATGTCCTTATAGACCTCGTCCAGATGCTCACGCGTACCGCCCAACGGCCAGTGATGTTTGTTGTGCCAATCCTGAAACTGTACCCCGTTAATGTGGCAACGGTTCAGAAAAGCCATCTCCTTCTCTATCACTCCATCCGCCTTTTTCGAAGCATCAAAAGTGGCAACGAAACCATAACGTGGAAAACGTGTCCAGTCACTGGATACATCTACGGCAATAGTACCAAGAATAACCTCTGTTCCATTCTCTTTTGTACGGTATACATCCACCAGATAACCGGTATAATCGGTTGCCGGAGCAGTCCAAGTCCAAGTAGTACCGGCAGCAGCCTGCTCCGATACAACCTTGTCCATTGTCCGGTAGCGGATTTTAGCTCCGGCAGGAAGGGCGTCAGCTGTAAAAGAAACACTCTCGCCCGGCCGGTAACATGCCTTGTCGGTAGTGAGGTTGACCGTCAAGTCCGAGGTGACCGGGGTTACTTCCGTAACCCCTCCACTCTCTCCGCCTCCACCGGCACCGCTGCCAGTATCATCACTCTCCTTGCTGCATGCAACCAGCAGCAAGGCTACCAGTGTTGTATAAACTATCTTCTTCATCTATTGTAGCTACCTATTGTTTCACGATTGAAATTGTCTCTTCCAGCTGATTCAAAGTAATCAGATAGGAACCTGCTGTCGTAATCTTCCACTTCTGGTCGATGCCGCCTACCATCACGTCCAGATATTGCGCTTTGAACGCTTCGTCTGATTTATCAAGGAAAAGTATCGGTTCTGTTTCTCCCGCAGGCTGTTTGTCTGCTACAGCCGGCATGAACCAGGCTCCATTCCAATCTTCCTGCTTATCACAAGTAAATTTCAACTCACCGGCATTCAGCGTACCTTTCCAAGTTAACACATACGGATTATCCGTTGTCTGCATCGGCGTAGCATCACCAATCGTCCAACCGGCCGGAGTAGCATCACCTACCATATAAATCATCTCATACGGAGTAAATTCGCTCATCATCATGCGTTCCTTACCACTACGGATATCCATGCAAATCTTGTAGGCCTTGTCGCATTCCCCGTCTTTCAGCACCCATTTATTGTCCGGGTCGAACCCTTTCACAAACACCACTTCTGTATCGGTATAAGCAGCATCGGCATTCTTGGCCTTATACATGTTCTCCCAACTTCCATCGGAGGTTCCGAACTTGAATTCCCCTCCTTTGCCCACTTCAAAGAACTTGCCCAAACGGAACAAGTATGGGTCGAGCACATCTTGTTTCATCTTCACGAATCTCCAATCCGTAGCGTTACCCACAAAATAAAGCTGGTCGTAGGCAGGTGCCAACGTCTCTGTCTGGGTCAATGTAAGAACACCGGTAAACAGATTGGCCTCGACGATGTAATTATGGTCTTCTTCGACAACAAAAGGTTCATCCGGCTGGTCATCACTGCTACGAAGAACCAGCAAGCCATCTGTTCCTTTGTTGTAAGAGGGCAGGACTGAGCCTAAAGTCGTGATGAACTTAAATTCCCCCGCCACAAGCCGGCCTGTCCATGTAAAGATGCCATTGTCTTTGCGGGTCATCTCTGTCGCATCATCGGCACTCCATCCGCCCGGAGTAGCACTACCTATCAGATAAAGGGTGGATGTGAGCGGTTTATAGGCTGTAACACTGAAAGCAGTGGTAGACACCTGCTTTTCGTCCCGTTCCGTTACAGTAGCCGTCAAGCGCGCTTCCAACGAAATGTTCTCCCCGGCAGTTGCCCCAAAATGGTTGCGCAGGATGTCATTCAATTCCTCCACGCTCTTTTTCCATGAGTATTCTTGTACGGCATTCTCCACGGCTACATAAGAATCTGCAAAATCACTGCCGGTCTTGGCCAATTCCAGCGTATAGGAAATTTTATTACCCGTCCCATAATTGGTTCCCGTAGTCCAGGAAAGCTCCAAGGCATCATCGGCATGTGCCTGCTCATTCAAAACAACTTCCGTCTTGCTGGCCGTCAGTACAAGTTCATTCTGTCCTTTATCCAGTTCCATGTAATCATCATCTACACAAGCAGATAAGGCAGCACAGCCCAGTAAGGCAAATACAAGGTGTGAAATATATTTCTTCATATTCTTCTGATTAAATTAATTAATAACCCGGGTTCTGCACCATTAAGGTATTAGCATCCATCTCCGTCTGCGGAATAGGGAACAGCAAGCGATTCTTATTCACGTTGCTCTTGCCAATGGACTGCAGGAATTTAATGGCATACTCTCCATTGTTGACACGAATCATGTCGAACCAGCGATGCCCTTCAAAAGCCAATTCCATGCGGCGCTCATGGATAATCTTTTCACGCATGGTTTCCTGTGACAAGCCCGAAACCTCCGGCAGTCCGGCACGCTTACGTACAATATTCAAAGGCACGGCAGCCTGGTCAGGGCGTCCCATTTCATTCAAAGCTTCGGCCTTCTTCAGCAGGACGTCCGCATAACGATAAATCACGAAGTTGGCAGGATTGGTGTTGTATTCCGGAGAAACCGTTTTCGACACCAGGAACTTGCGTACATTGTATCCCGTATTGGAATAAGAGCTTTTGTAAGCCTTACCGTCAAAATCCGGACATCCGGCATAAAGCACGGTTAAATCCTTACGTTTGTCACCGCTCTCATATTGACCCACAAATTCTTCTGTAGGCTGGTTCCAGCCATAACTGCCGGCAACAAAATCCGAATTACGGGGACCCATGAAAGTAGAAAGCCAGGAAGACTGCGGATTGTTTCCCCAAAAATCATATTCCGTATTACCCGAATACTGGACCTCGAACAAAGATTCCGGTCCGTTATTTACCAAGGCATCGAAATTGTCCTCATACTTGCAGGAAGAAAGGTCATACCCCAAATTTGTTATCTCATCACACAAATCGGATACCTCCTGATAATATTCCGTATGATTAGGAGCCAGCGTCAGATAAATATCTGCCAACATGGCCAAAGCTGCATCTTTGCAGGCACGTCCCACGTTCTCGTCGTCGTAAGAAGACTTGGCAGGAAGCAGGTCAACCGCATTCTTACAATCGGAAATTATCTGGGCATAAGTCTCTTCGACTGTAGCACGTGCAATATCTGTCGGTTCTCCCGGATTATAAGGAGCCAAACGCAGTGGAACACCGCCATACAGACGTACCAATACATAGTAATAATGTGCACGGAGAAAATAAGCCTCTCCCAGACAGCGGTTCTTGATTCTCTCTGACACGGCTTCAGCCTCCAGAAGACTATTCAACACAATGTTGCATTGTCCTATCCCCACCCAGGGAGAACGCCACATGTACAATGCCATGCCATTGTCGCTCTGCGTTATGAAGTTAGAAGCTTGTATCGTTTCAAGGCCGTCGGTACCGCCACCGGCACCCACCAGACTGTTACCTGCCACAATATCCAGTGTCCAGATACGCTGGTTGTACATATTGGAAGACTGAAGGGTACGATAGCAGACATTGGTTAGAGCAATGGCCACATCATCGGTCACCGTCGTTTCCGGGTCAACCGTATTTTTAGGAGACTTGTCCAGGAAGTCGCTGCAGGAAGCCAGCAGCAATATTGCCAGCATATATAGTAAATTTGTTATCTTTTTCATATCCGAGTCAATCATTAAAAGTTAAAGTTTAATCCTAAGCTGAACGTACGGGAAATGGGGTAACGGTTCTGGTCTATTCCGTTAATACCCACTTCGGGGTCAAAACCGGAATATCCGGTGATGGTAGCCACATTCTCACAAGATAGGGAAAGACGTGCATTCTCAATCTGGGCTTTCTGCAACCACTGCTTCGGGAAAGTGTATGAAAGTGTGATATTCTTCAAACGCAGATAAGAACCATTCTCCACAAAGCGGTCCGACACGCGTGTATTCTGATTGGGGTCGCCGAACACGGCACGCGGCATCGAATTACTGGTCCCCTCTCCTTGCCAACGCTTCAGTACGTCGGTAGTCTGGTTATAGGCAG
>CAJJYX010000124.1 GCA_905197435.1 uncultured Bacteroides sp. | reverse complement strand
TTCGCAGAGGATGATCGACAACATTACCGCAGCCATTCGGGATCCGTCCGTGAAATTACAGATCGGCAACATCATTATATGGGGCTTGTTCCTGACACTGAGCGCGGGACTCAGCAATCTTTGCGCGCTGGTTTTCAGTACATATCTCTCGAACACATACAGCATATATATGCAGGAAAGACTGATGGAGCAGTTCAACAGAATACCGCTTCGTCAGTTTGCAAACGCGGACTTCATGAACAAAACCGCCGGAGCGGTCGCGGGTGCCGACCGTCTTTCGTATTTCGTGGATAAATCCGTTGCTCTGATGACGACGCTCATCAACATAGTATTTTCGTATGCCGTGCTTGTCAGAACCAATATCGGAATTGCAGGCATTGCGCTGGTCATCGGTATATTTGTATGCAGCCTGTCTTTCAGGGATGTCAATGACACATACAATACGAACAACGAAAACCGAAAAAAGTCGCGGATGGTCGAATATTACCAGTCGCTCCCGAGGGACAGAAGCGCCGCAGCCGAAATGCGGCTGAACAATCTGCAATAAGTGGGTGTTTTTTGAAAAGAGAATGGAAGTTGATATTCTTTATACCTTAAATAATGAGTAGGAAATATGAATATGTTGAAAATCTATAAATTTCTGCTGTGTATATGCATGATTGCATTTGCTTTGCCTGCGTGGACGCAGCAACCGGATGCAAAGGGCATACTGGATCGTACTGCCGAGACGTTCAAGAATGCGGGAGGAGTCAAAATCGCTTTTACGGTTCAAGCGCCCGAAGGTTCGTCTACCGGTGTCATTCGTCTGAAAGGAGATAAGTTCCTGTTGGAAACGGATGGAGTGACAACGTGGTTTGACGGACGTACGCAATGGAGCTATCTTGCCTCCAGTGATGAAGTGAATATTTCTGAGCCGACGGCAGAAGAGTTGCAAAGTATCAATCCTTATGCATTGCTGTCGCTTTATAAACAAGGTTACAACTTGAAGTTGGGAAAGGCGGACAATCCCCGGTTCAGTTCGCTTTATAAGGTTGTCCTGACAGCCACGAAGCGGAAGCAGGATTTGCAGTGTATCATCCTGTACGTAACGAAAGATACGTATCGTCCCGAACGTGTCAGTATGGCGCAACGGGGAGGAGATACGGCTGTCATCATCGTTGATTCCTATCAGACCGGGGAGGATTATCCGGATACTCTTTTTGTGTTTGATGAAAAGGCGCACCCTACAGCTGAAGTCATAGACCTGCGATAAATAATAAATTGTCAAATAGTAAATAATGTAATGATGGAAATAGAAAAAGTAAAATGTCTGATTATCGGTTCGGGTCCTGCCGGCTATACTGCTGCTATTTATGCAGGTCGTGCCAATCTTTCACCGGTACTTTATGCCGGGTTGCAGCCCGGTGGCCAGTTGACAACCACCACTGACGTGGAGAACTTCCCCGGCTATCCCCAAGGTATCGGAGGTCCTGAATTGATGGAAGACTTGCGGAAGCAGGCGGAACGTTTTGGCGCGGACTTGCGCTATGGAGTGGCTACTGCTGCCAATCTTGCTGAAGCACCTTATAAGATTACGATTGATGACGAAAAGATGATTGAGGCTGAAACGCTGATTATTGCTACAGGTGCCGCTGCGAAGTATCTGGGGCTGGAGGATGAAAAGAAATATGCGGGAATGGGTGTCAGTGCCTGTGCTACTTGTGACGGTTTCTTCTATCGTAAGAAAACAGTGGCTGTTGTAGGGGGTGGAGATACTGCATGTGAGGAGGCTGTTTACCTTGCCGGCCTGGCCGCCAAAGTTTATCTGATAGTCCGCAAGCCTTATCTTCGGGCGTCCAAGATTATGCAGGAGCGTGTGATGAAGCATGATAAGATTGAAGTATTGTTTGAGCATAACGCCGTGGGCTTGTTTGGAGAAAATGGTGTGGAAGGTGTACACTTGGTGCAGCGCATGGGCGAACCGGATGAGAAACGCTATGATGTAGCTATTGACGGTTTCTTCTTGGCTATCGGTCATAAGCCCAACTCGGATATTTTCAAGCCTTACATAGATACGGATGAAGTAGGTTACATCGTTACCGAGCCGGGAACACCACGTACGAAAGTGCCGGGAGTATTCGCCGCCGGAGACGTTGCTGATCCTCACTATCGTCAAGCCATCACCGCTGCCGGAACAGGTTGTCAGGCAGCCATTGAAGCGGAAAGATATTTGTCTGCGAAAGGACTGATTTAGTGATTAGTGATTAGTGATTAGTGATTAGCGATTAGGGATTAGGATGGCAACAATGTGTTTTTATTATGCTAACCCCTAATCGCTTATCCCTAATCGCTTATCCCTTGTCACTTATTCCTTGTCACTTATTCCTTATCCAATTTTGCTGATTTTCTTCAGCTTTTCTTCGTCTATAATTTTGATTTTACGTCCGTCGATGGCAATTAACCGCTCTGCGGCAAACTGTGACAAAGTGCGTATGGCGTTGGAAGTTGTCATGTTTGACAAATTGGCCAAGTCTTCGCGTGAGAGATAGATACTCAAAGTAGAACCATCTTCTTCCAGGCCGTAGCTCTCTTTGAGGAACAGCAATGATTCAGCCAGACGTCCGCGGATGTGTTTCTGTGTCAGGTTTACGGTACGCTCATCGGCAATTCCCAAGTCGACAGACAATTGCTTGATGAAGAACATGGCAAGGCCATTGTTTTGCGTGAGCAGAGTCATCAGGGCAGTCATGGGTATCTGGCATACAAGGGACGGCTCGAATGCGGACGCTGCAGTGACATAGTCTGTTTTTGCAAAGTAAGGGCGATAACCGAAATACTCGACAGGTTTTATCATACGGATAATCTGGCTTCTTCCACCGACTCCGTCTTTATAAATCTTGACCTTTCCACTCAGCAGACACATCAAGTGTGTAGGGGTCTCACCTTCACAATGGATGACTTCATTTTTTTTATAGTTCTGAAGTGTGAAGTGGTTGGCGAGAAACTCTCGTTGTTCGTCATTCAGGGGAGACCATATATCTGCAATCAACTCCGGAACATTAATATCAGATAAGTTTACTTTTACCATAACTGCTGCAAAACTGTGTTATACAGCACAAATGTAAAAAGAAAAAATTAAATATTGCACAAATATGACAAAAAGATGCATATTATTTAGTGAACAACAACTCCCTATACTTCGGAAGTGGCCAGATTTCATCATCGATTTCCATCTCGAGGTGGTCGATGTGGTCACGGATGCTTTCCAGATAAGGACGCACGGTTTCTTCGTACGCAAAAGCCTTGTCTTTATAGTTATCCATGTGGTTGGCTACTTTGCGGGCTTCGGTCATTTCGCGTACTTGTACCTTGATGGCAGTTACGCGCTTGGATATTTCGCGCACAAGTTCTTTCCGGTCGGCACTGAGTACTTCGTATTCTTCAGGAGAGAAAGTCTCGCGCAAACCGCGAAGGTTCTCCAACAGACGGTTCTGGTAGATAACAGCAGTCGGTACGATGTGGTTGATGGCGAGGTCGCCCAGCACGCGGCTTTCTATCTGTACCTTCATGGTGTATTTCTCCAGTTCCACTTCCAAGCGGCAGGCAAGTTCCGTTTCGTTGAAGATATGTTCGCCGATGAGTACGGAACGAGACTGGTTGTCCATGTAATGCATCAAAGCTTCGGGAACATGGCAAATATTGGTTAGCCCACGACGGGCGGCTTCCTGTTTCCATTGTTCGGAGTAGCCGTCACCTTCAAAGCGGATGGGCTCGGATGCAAGGATGGTTTCTTTTATTATGCGGAAGATGGCTTCATCTTTACCGACTCCTTCTTCCATCAGTTTGTCGATGGAGACTCTGAACTCATTCAACTGGTTGGCCATAGCTGCATTGATGGCAATCATGGCGGCGGCACAGTTGGCGGATGAACCTGCAGCACGGAATTCAAAGCGGTTACCGGTAAAGGCGAATGGAGAAGTGCGGTTGCGGTCGGTGGTGTCCAGTAATATTTCGGGAATGCGTCCGATTCCTAATTTCAGTGTCGTCTTTTCTTCCGATGTCATCTTGCTGCTGCTTATCTGGCGGGCTATTTCGTCGAGGATGGAAGATAGCTGTTTACCCAAGAAGATGGACAGAATGGCGGGAGGTGCTTCATTGGCTCCCAAACGATGACTGTTTCCGGCACTCATGATGGAGGCCCGCAGCAGATTTTGGTTTTTATACACCATCATCAGCACGTTTACCAGGAAGGTGAGGAATAGCATGTTGCCCTTCGGATTCTTGCCCGGTGCAAAGAGGTTGACGCCTGTATCGGTGCAGAGCGACCAGTTGTTATGCTTGCCAGAGCCGTTCACACCGTTGTAAGGCTTTTCGTGAAGCAGCACGGTAAAGTGGTGCTTGCGTGCGATACGTTTCATCAAATCCATCACAAGCTGGTTGTGGTCATTGGCAAGATTGGCATTTTCAAAAATAGGTGCTAATTCAAACTGGTTGGGAGCTACTTCGTTGTGACGTGTCTTGACCGGAATGCCCAGTTTGTGGCATTCAATCTCCAGTTCCTTCATGAAGGCTGTGACGCGTGGGGGAATGGAACCGAAATAGTGGTCTTCCAGTTGCTGGTCTTTGGCTGAAGAGTGCCCCATCAGGGTACGTCCGGTCAGACAAAGATCCGGGCGGGCGTTATATAGCGCCGAATCAACGAGGAAATACTCTTGTTCCCAACCTAAATTGGCATACACACGCGTGATGTTCTTGTCGAATAACTGGCATACGTCTGTCGCTGCCTTGTCTACAGCTGCCAAAGCTTTGAGCAGTGGAGTCTTGTAGTCGAGCGCTTCGCCGGTATAAGAGATGAAGATGGTGGGGATACATAGCGTAGTATCTACCACAAAAGCAGGCGAGGAAACATCCCAAGCTGTATATCCGCGTGCCTCAAAGGTGTTTCTGATACCTCCGTTGGGGAAGGAAGAAGCATCCGGTTCTTGCTGGATGAGTAGCTTGCCGGAAAAACGTTCAATAACTTCTGTTCCTTCACCGAATTCGATGAAGCCGTCATGCTTTTCGGCTGTTCCGTCCGTCAGAGGCTGGAACCAGTGCGTGTAGTGGGTGACGTTGAGGGACTTTGCCCAACTTTTCATACCGTTGGCTATCAAGTCGGCCATTTCACGGTTGATGGGGGTACCTTTTTCGATAGCGTCGGTCACGGCTTTGTAAGCTTCACGGGGCAGGTATTCCTGCATTTTCTTACGGTCGAAGACATGGCTGCCGTAATAGTCGGACAGTTTGTTTGAAGGGGTGGTCACTTCAAGAGGTTGCCGATTGGCAAGTTCTTGCAAAGCAAAAAATCGCATTTTTGACATATAAGTCTTTCCTTTTATTGGTTGTTGGGCGCAAAAATACATGTTTTTTCTGAACTACCCCCTCTTTTATAGGGGGTATTCTCGAAAATATTAGTGTTTTTTGAGGATATACCCCTTGAAAAAGCCTGCTTGTCGTGAAAAAAGAGTCAAAAGTGGGTGTGTATCCCAATCGCGATTGGTAATCTTTATGCATCGCAATTAGTAATCTCTATACGTCACGATTAGTAATTTTCATGCGTCATGATTACTAATTATTCAGTGCGTGACACTTGTGACACCCTTTTTGCAACACTTTATATAGGACGATTCTTATTATACACAAACCATGTATGTTTGTGTATATTGATAATATGTCTCGCGCGCGTAACATATATTTTATAATAAAGGGTGCCACAAGTGTCATCCCTTCTTCTTTTTCTTTAATTGGCCATGTTTTTGCATTACACAAATTCTTCCGTATATTTGTCCGGTTCAATAAGGAGAGATTGCGGTTGAAACATTTATTCTTTATATGGATTGGGATTTGCTTCTTGTTTTCTTTTGTACAGAAGGCAGGGGCAGAGTGTGTAGTTTATCCAGTAGACAAACAAGTGAGTTCTGCAGACTCTATCATGGAGAAAGTCATCTTCTTTGCTCCCCTTTATGAACGTATTATTGAAAGCTACAAGGCAGAGCTCTACATAAAGGGCTGGGTGAATATTCGTAAGAAGAATCATATTCTCCGTTATATTCCTTCCATGTTCCGCCCCAAGAAAGGTGTAAGGGAGTATATGATGGAAACTTATAGCGATTTACATTTTACTGCTCCTAATATCTATGACCAAAAGGTGAAGGCAAGCATCGGCACTGCTTCCGAGTTCTGGGAACTGGATGGGCGATTACCGGAATATTTCCATATCAACGTCTATTCTTCCACTTTATTATACGATAAACTACTTTCTCCTTTAGCCCCCAATGCAAAGAGTTTTTATACTTATCGGATTGATACAGTGATGGGGGAACGACATGCCCTTCAGTATAAAATCCGTTTCATGCCGAAAAGTAAGAGTTTTCAGCTGGTGGGCGGTTATCTGATTGTGAGTGATAATGTGTGGAGTGTGCGTGAGATGCGCTTTTCCGGACGTAACGAGATGGTGCGTTTCAATAACTTAGTGAAGATGGGGAATGTGGGCGATTCGGACGAGTTTCTTCCGTTGCAATATAATGTTGATGCAACGTTTCGTTTTTTGGGAAATGTGGTAGATGGCACTTATGAAGCTGTACTCGATTATAAAAATATCATTCAGAAGGCTTCCGGTAGTGGTAATATACGCAAGTCGGTGCAGAAGAGCAAGTATGATTTGTCCGATTCATACACGTTGCGTACCGATACGAATGCTTATCTGCGTGACACTGCCTATTTTAAAACCTTGCGACCCATTCCTCTGACCCCGCACGAGGAGACGCTGTATCAGGATTTCTTCTTGCGTCGGGATACGCTTACCCGGGAAAAGAAACCGGCAAATAAGAATCTGGAGTTTTGGGGGCAGATTGGGGATGCTTTAATCAGCCGCTATACGGTAGACCTGGATAAATTGGGAAGTGTACGATGTTCGCCGTTGATTAATCCTTTTCTTTTGAGCTATAGCGGTAAGCATGGAGTTTCGTACCGGCAAGAATTTAAGTACAATCGTATATTCAAAGGTGACCGTCTATTGCGTATCGTTCCCCGGATAGGTTATAACTTTAGAGAGAAGGAATTTTATTGGAGGGTGAGATCCGATTTTGATTATTGGCCTCGTAAACGTGCTGCACTTCATCTGGATTTCGGTAATGGCAACCGGATTTATAGCAGTGATGTGCTGGATGATTTGAAAGCTATTCCAGACAGTATTTTTGATTTCAACCAGATACATTTGGATTATTTCAAGGACTTGTATCTGAATCTGCGCCATAGCTGGGAGATAGTGAATGGCTTGTCGTTGGAATTCGGTGTGTCCATACATAGGCGTACGGAAGTGAACCGTTCCAGATTTGAATTTAACTATCCGAGTATGCCATCGGTAAGGTCAGTGACAAAGGAAAGCTCCGGCGGTTCTTCGTTCTTTCCGAATTTCGACCCTAATATTCTGAATAAGTTTCGCCATGCCTATAATAGCTTTGCTCCCCGTGTTCGTTTGTCTTGGACTCCGGGACAATATTATTATATGAATGGTGACCGCAAGGTAAATCTTCATTCTAAGTATCCTTCCATCTCGGTAGATTGGGAGAGGGGGCTCGGCGGGGTATTGCAAAGCAGCAGTTCATACGAGCGTGTGGAGGTTGATTTGCAGCATCAGATTTCTTTGGGGCTGATGCGTGATATTTATTGGCGTTTAGGTTGGGGAGAGTTCACCAATCAGAAGGAGTTGTACTTTGTGGACTTTGCCAATTTGCGGCGTTCCAATCTACCTATGGGTTGGAGTGATGATATTGGCGGGGTGTTCCAGTTGCTTGATGGACGTTGGTATAACTCTTCCCGCAAATATATCCGTGGACATCTTGCGTATGAAGCGCCTTTCCTTCTGCTTCGCCATCTGATGAAATATACTCAGTATGTATTGAACGAACGTCTGTATCTGAACGCACTGGTAGTACCTCACTTGAAACCTTATTTGGAAGTAGGATATGGCATTGGTACACATATATTTGACTTTGGCTTGTTTGCCAGCTTTGCAAACTGGAAGTATCAGGAAATCGGCTGTAAATTCACATTTGAGCTATTTAACCGATAGTAATGTGCCAATTGTCGATTCTTTTGTAACTTTGCTGCAAATTACTTGAAACTATGGGTATAGTAATAGGAATAGATGTGGGTGGAAGTACCACAAAAATCGTTGGAATCAATGAAGGACAGATACAGTCTCCAATGTTTATTACAGCCACCGACCCGGTGACTTCCTTGTTCGGAGCATTCGGCAAGTATATTTATGATAATGGCATACAGTTATCCGATGTGGAGCAGGTGATGCTGACGGGAGTAGGAAGCGCATTTGTGAACAGCCCTCTGTATGGACTGCCTACCGGTAAGGCGGATGAGTTTTTTGCCAATGGCTTGGGAGCCAGACACACAACGGATATAGACCAACTGATAGTTGTCAGTATGGGTACCGGCACCTCTTTTGTGAAAATTGACGGAGACAAGGTACAGCATATTGGCGGCTTGGGAATTGGTGGGGGTACCTTGCAGGGATTGTCGAGGTTGTTGTTGAAGACGCATGATATTCATCAAGTATCTGAGCTGGCAGAGAAAGGAGATGTAACCCGTGTCAACTTGCAAATAGGTGATATCTGTAATGCTGCTATACCGGACTTGCCGGTAAGTGCCACTGCCTCTCTTTTCGGAAAGGCGGACAGCAATGCATCTCAGGAAGATATTGCTTGTGGCATAATCTATACTGTGCTCCAAACTATCGGAGGAGCTGCCGTACTGTCTGCTTTGAACAGTCCTATCAAAGATTTTGTCCTGATAGGAAATCTTACCCAACTTCCCCAGTGCCGGGAAGTCTTCTCCAAGATGGAAGCTATTTATCATGTACATTTTCATATACCGTCCTATGCTGAGTATAGAACAGCGATAGGAGCGGCATTGGCGTACATAAAGGAGAAGCAAGGATAGCGGATTACTCCTTACCAGCCTTTTTCATGTAGCTGTTTATCAAGGTGCAGGCGGGGGCAGCCACCGTTCCGTGGTCGAATCCCTCCATCTGATAGAGGGTGACTTTTTGTCCCAGTGCTTTGAGGAGGGCATGTAGATGGGCATTTTCTTCATAACGTGCCAGCATCTCCAAATCTTTGTCACCGGTGATAAGTATCATGGGGGAGGCGTCTTTCCTGACATTATTGGAAGGAGCATATTTATCTATTATCGGAGTGTCGGAGGGTAGCCCTCGTTCCTTACGGATGGTGTAGTGGGTTGTGGTCTGTCCGCTGATGGGGAAAGCACCTGCCAGGCTGTTGGCGTCGATATTCCATTTAGCCAGATAACTTTTGTCCAGGTTGAGCATCAGGCAGAGATAACCTCCGGCTGAATGGCCGGCTATGTATATCTTATTTTTATTCCCTCCGAAATTCTCGATATTTTCGAAAGTCCATGCAACGGCTTCTGCGGCATCTTCCGTGTAGGCAGGATTCTGGGCACGCGGGCTGAGCCGGTAGTTTACGGCTATCACGGCGTAGCCCTGATTCAGGAACTCCTTAGGGAAATGTTTTTCTCCGGCTTCCAGTCCGCCACCGTGGAACCAGACAAGGGTTGCAAATCCTTTTTTATCAATCGGATAATGGATGTCGAGTTTGCAACGCTCTTGTTTGTAACTGTCTTTTTCGCCGGGATGAAGATAGGAAATGTTCTTTTGTGTACGGTAGTTATCATTCGTTGTCTGATTTTGGCTGTAACATAATAATGCAGAACAAACGATGAAAATGCATGTGATTATCTTTTTCATGTTCATGATAAATATTGAAGTTATATATAAATGAATCACTGCAAAGGTAGCATTTTTTTTTAATTGATTATTCCACAGATGTTTTGAATGCTTTTTGTTTTGTAGTTCAAGAAAATACTTCTATCTTTGCCCCCGATTTGATATGAATCAATATAAAGTCTCACTTAATTAACGAGTTAAACAATTTATTTATTAATGGAAAATTTA
>CAJJYX010000123.1 GCA_905197435.1 uncultured Bacteroides sp. | reverse complement strand
AGCAGCCGGTGAGAGCTGGCGAAACAAATCATCGAGCACTGCCAGCAACACCACGATAAACAACCAGATACCCAGCAGAAAAGCAGAAAGTACAAACGGCACTTTGAATGGTGACAAAGTTGGGTTAAAGTAGAAGTGCCGCCACGTCTCCGGTGCAAAGACCTGTATAGACTCATAAATAGTGGCACAGAATGCCATCAGCAGGCATAGCAACAACGGATAAAGGCTGTCTATATCATTGAAATACACCATCTTCAACTGCTTGCGCCGAAAGGCCCGGAACAACCAGACTGCTACGAACAATGCAAAAATAATGATGAAATAAGAGGCATGGGTATCACTGAACAAGTAGACAGCCTGTGAAATGCTATCCGTAGGGACAAAAGCATGCAGCATCTCGGATTCCCTCAACCAACCCTGCACTTCCTGCGAATGGGCAAGCTTTACCCATACACTGTCCACACTGTCGGCAGGATGGATGGCAAACTCGGCAACAACCACGCGGTCACCCCGATGGAGCATGTTATAGCAGTCTTTCACGGGCAAGCAAGCCAAATTAACGGAATCTGCCAGCACTTCCAAATTGGTGTTCCAAGTATAATGCCGCTCAAAAAGATAGGTCAGTGAATCACGTGTCTCCTTAGACAGATTCTCATCTTCAAGATTAGGGCGGGGATAATGGCAAGACATAACACAGAAAGAAAGGAAGAATAAAGTACAGACCAATGCAACTCGGCGCAAGCCCCCATTCGTCCGGTGCAAATCCGCATCCTTTTGTCCATATTTTCCTTCTTTATTCTGCATAAACTTTCATCTGGCAATTCTTGCAATCAAATGACAAACGGAAACGCTTGCCGTCCGTTCCTACCAAATAATAAGGTTCCCGATAAGGAGAATGTCCCCTCTGATGCGTGGGGCACCATCCCATACTGAAACGTAGGCAATGCTTGCAGAACATGAGTACAGCATCGGGAACCGCTTTCGCCTCGTAGGCAGGTGCTATGGACGAGAGGCCATGCTCACAGTAGAAACTCCGGGCTGCACTATTCATCACATTGCCCAGATAGGTCAGCGAGGTGGCAGGGAATGCATGGCTTGTCGGTTTCCAAACAGCCAGCTCACGGCAGTATGTAATGCGGCGCGCCGCAATCAGTTTATCTATAACCTGCCGCCGCCAATCTGCCACCACAGAAGCTGGCAGGAACCAATTTTCAGACAGATTGAGCCTGACGCCCGATGCATCTTCAGACAAATGCCCGGCCACTTCAAAAGGGGTATTTCCCAACTTAGCCAGTTGATTGCGCAGATTATCCGCTTGCGGCGTGCGTGCCGGCTCTTTCGGATAAGGGAAAGAAAGCGTCACGCTGTTATCATCTTCATCCGCAGCCGTCAGCCTGAAGCCGAAAGAAGTATCTGCCAACTCCCAACAAACACCTATTTTTCGCTCGGAGGACTTACGGGTAAGGATACGTTCAAACTCCTGGTCGAAGTTACGATAAAGCCGGGTACGCGGTTTGATGCGAGGCACTTCCCCTGCCGGATAGAGTTTATTGCCATCCACCCGGTTGATACGGAAACCTTGCAAATGCCCTTGCTCATCCAGGAAACAGACACCGTCTCCGTTGTGGAAAGGTTTCACGCCCGCCACTGTGAGGTAGCCCCCACGCTGTTCCTTCAAAGTACCCATTTCCTCTCCCAGAGATTTGGGAGTATCGAATGAAGTAATTTCTCCGCCTCTTCCCCGCAGGAAATAATGGGTGAAACCACGGCTGAAACTCTTGTCCAACTGCGGCAGGAAATCGAAATGGCAAGTTCCCGAAGAAGCACGGACATATTCCTTGCGACGGGCAAAGATGGCATCGAGCTTCCTGCGGTAAGCCGCCGTCACATTCTTCACGTATGTCACATCCTTCAAACGGCCTTCTATCTTCAGCGAAGTGGCTCCGGCATCCAACAACTCTTCCAACGCCTCGCTTTGGTTGAGGTCTTTCAAAGAAAGCAAATGTTTGTCACGCACAATCGTCTTGCCATCGGCATCTACCAAACTGAAAGGCAGGCGACAAAATTGCGCACACTCTCCCCGGTTGGCGCTCCTTCCGAAACAAGCCTGGCTGACATAGCACTGACCGCTATAGCTGACACAAAGAGCCCCGTGCACAAAAACCTCGAGCGCCACGTCGGGACAAGCCTCATGAATGTCATGTATTTCCTGCAATGAAAGCTCGCGTGCCAGCACAACCTGACGGAAACCGGCATCGGCAAGAAACCGCACTTTCTCCGGTGTCCGGTTATCCATCTGCGTACTGCCATGCAACGGAATGGGCGGTAAGTTCAGCCGCGTAATCCCCATGTCCTGCACAATCAGTGCATCCACACCGATACGGTACAATTTCCAAATCATCTTCTCCGTCTCCTCCAGTTCTTCTTCCTTCAGAATGGTATTGACCGTCACATAGATGCGGACATTATACAAATGAGCATATTCCACCAAAGCTGCAATATCCTCCAAAGAGTTGACGGCAGCAGCACGCGCACCAAATTTAGGCGCACCTATATATACAGCATCTGCTCCATGATTTACAGCTTCTATGCCACACTCCAAGTTCTTGGCGGGAGCCAACAGTTCTATTTTACGTTGCTTTATCATTGCTTAGTTACAAGTCATGGACTACAAGCCACAAGCGGCTGCGCGTTGTCATGCCGACTGGCACTCGTCATTTGTTGCCTGCAGCTCATGGCTCATTCTATATCATTAATATTATACGGTGTCTCCTGATATACAAAATAATTCAGCCAATTGGAGAACAGCAAGTTGGCATGGGCACGCCAACGCACCAACACCCCTTTCTCCGGATCATCGTCCACATAATAATTACGGGGCATCCCGATGGGCAAACCTTTACTCAAGTCACGGCGATACTCCGTGTCCAACGTCAACGGAGAGTATTCCGAATGACCGGTTACGAAGAACTCACGTCCTCCACGAGCCACTACCATATATACGCCGGCATCTTCCGATTCAGAAAGCAATGTCAATTCCGGAACCTTCAATATATCTTCCCTGCGCACTTCCGTATGGCGGCTATGCGGCACATAAAACATATCATCAAATCCACGGAAAATGGGATGCAGCGGTTGCAGTGTACGATGCTCGAAAATGCCGAACATCTTCTTGTCCAGTGCATACTTGGGTACTCCATAGTGATGATAAAGCCCTGCCTGTGCAGCCCAGCAGATATAGAGAGTAGAGGTGACATGCGTGCGTGCCCAATCAAAGATTTCGGTAATCTCGTCCCAGTAGGTAACTTCCTCAAAATCCATCTGCTCTACCGGAGCACCGGTGATAATCATACCGTCGTACTTCTCACCACGCATCTTATCGAAATCCGTATAGAATGTTTTCATGTGCTCCACCGGGGTATTCTTGGAAGTATGGCTCTTTATCTTCATAAACGAAATTTCCACCTGAAGCGGAGTATTGGAAAGCAGACGTACCAAATCCGTTTCCGTTGTAATCTTCAATGGCATCAAATTCAGAATAACAATACGCAACGGACGGATATCTTGTTGGGTTGCCCGGGAATTATCAATGACAAAAATATTCTCTTCTTTCAGTAGCTCAATAGCGGGTAGTTTATCGGGTAAATTTAAAGGCATGAGTTTATATTTATGGTTTAACTTATTACAGTCTATGATTTTAGCGTGTAAAGTTAGACAAAAAATCAGAGTGTGATAAATAAATTATAAAAGTTTTCATTGATTTATCCTTCTTCATCTAATGCATTTAATTATATTTGTGCCCGAAACCTTCTAAAAGTTATTAAAATATAAGATTGAAAAGCACTATGGCATCAAGAGTGATACCCAATATATAGCTCTTCTAAATCCACATTTTAAGACAAAGATACATCGGACATAACAGGGAAAGTGGATGGACTGCTGCCCCGCAACATTAATATAATGAAGAAATCTATTTTTGTAAGAGGAGTTTTAGCTGCCTCTTTATTCGGCTGCATATCTTTAGGAAATACAGCTTGTGTAAACCGGATTAGCGATGACTCGGAAGCGGAAATCGAGGAAGGGACTACGCCCATCACTTTCTCCATCAAAATGGAAAAGGCCAGTACCAAAGCTACAAATACCGCCTTTGAGAAAGGGGACAAGATGGGACTGTTTGCAACCACTTCTTCCGGCTCTATTAAAGGGAAACGGTATATCAACAATATGACTCTGGAATACACAGAAGGTTCCACACTGGTTCCGAAAAAGACCGTATTCTATCCGGAAGGAGATGTAGCACTGAACTTTATCAGCTACTATCCTTATCAGACCGAAGGAGTAGCTGCCGGTACATCCTTTCTTCCCGTATCCGTACAGATAGACCAGAGTAATGAGAAGCACCGCTCTCAAAGCGATTTTCTGGTAGCTAAAGCACAAGGAATTACCAACAAATCCAAAGCTGTGACATTGGAATTCCAACACAAGCTGTCCAAACTGATAATTTCCTTGACACCCGATGCAGACAACTCCGCCAATGATTTGCTGAAAGCCGATCCGCGTATCATCGCAACCGGACTCAAGACCTCTGCCATTTATAATCTGGAAGACGGAAGCTTCAGCAATCTTGAAGGGACACAAGACATCATAGCCGCCGGCAAATGGACTGTCAAAGACAACAAACTGACCGGCAAGGAATTCATCATCATTCCACAAACAATAAATGACAACAAGCAATCCTTCATCATGGAATGGGGTGGCCGCATATACAGTTGCACCATCCCCGAAGTGGAAATGAGCAGCAGCACCCAATGTACCATCAATATATCAGCCATGCAAAGCAACAGCAATATACTGAACAGTTTTGCCGGAAAAATCAAGGAATGGAGCAGCCTCCCTCCCATCGACACTGACAATACGGAGGATTATGCCACCATACATATCTCCGCACTTTCCTTTTCACTTTCAAACATTTACAAAATTTATCATGAAGGAATGCCCGTTGCAGAGGTCTGCAAGGAATATCTCAAGTCGGAGTCATTGACTTCCAGGGCCATTATCGCCTATCCCATAGATGAAAATGAGAAGACCGACCTGAGCAATGGAATCATCTTGCAACTAACAGACTGTCATGACCCCATCTGTGGAGGAAAAATAACCTGGAACACAGATGACTATGGATTCACCTATACACAAGGGGAAGCCAGCGGTATAGACAAGTTCTACATAGACAACGCCCATAAACTACTTTTGGAAAAGCCTGAAGATGCCGTCAAAGTAAACGTGGCATGCCACACTTTGAGAGACATCAGGGGAGGCGTGTCTGCCGAATACCCTATTGTCAAGATTGGAGCCCAGTACTGGATGGGGAAAGAGCTCCATGCCACGGCCTACCGTAACGGAACAGGGCTGAAAAAACAAATTGATTTGGGAACAGACAAAGCCGGATACTACAAACCGGATAAATATGATATTTATTTTTACAATGGCGAGGCCATACTTGCAGGAGAGCTGGCACCCGAAGGATGGAAAATTCCAGCGGACGCAGACTGGGAACAACTGAAAAGCTACACCTGTAACGACGCTTCCATACTAAAAGCAGGGGAATGGCAGGCAATGATAACCGGAGAAGCAATCCCCGCCAACAACTATGCCCGGTTCAATGCTTTCCCCGTAGGAATGTGGTTTAACAAAGGACACAACAGCCCGAACAAAATGACAGCCTTTTGGAGTTGGGACAACGTCGGGCATACCCTTTCCGAAAATACCATCTATTTTCTCGGTGAAAGTGACGAGTTTGTCTCAAGCACCGCCCATGTCACCGGCAAGCCCTACTATAAAGCTCTTTCCATCCGCTGCATAAAAGAATAGCCGGCAATTTCGGCATTTTCCATTTCTTTTTCGTATTTTTGTTCCCAATGTGCAAGATTTTTGCCAATCGGACAAAGATAACGTAAAAGAAATGAGAGTAATCGACTTGATAAACAGTAATAAAAAAACAGCTTTTTCCTTTGAAATATTGCCACCGCTGAAAGGCACGGGTATCGAAAAGCTGTATCAGACCATAGATACGTTACGGGAATTCGACCCCAAATACATCAACATCACCACGCACCGCAGCGAGTATGTGTATAAAGACCTCGGCAACGGATTGTTCCAACGAAACCGGCTGCGCCGTCGTCCCGGGACTGTAGCCGTGGCAGCCGCCATCCAAAATAAATACAACATCACCATGGTGCCGCACATCCTTTGCAGCGGCTTCACCCGCGAGGAGACAGAGTACGTATTGCTCGACCTGCAATTCCTCGGCATCACCGATTTGCTGGTACTTCGTGGCGACAAGGCAAAACATGAATCCACATTCATCCCCGTGGGCAACGGTTATCACCATGCCATCGAACTGCAGGAGCAAATCAACAACTTCAATAAAGGAATCTTTGTGGACGGCTCTGAAATGAAAGTCACCAACACCCCGTTTTCATACGGCGTGGCATGTTATCCGGAGAAACACGAGGAAGCTCCCAATATCAATACGGACATCTACTGGCTGAAGAAAAAAATGGAGATGGGTGCGGAGTATGCCGTGACCCAACTCTTCTACGACAACCGAAAGTATTTCGACTTCGTGGAGCGTGCCCGCCAGGCCGGTGTGACCATTCCGATTATTCCGGGCATCAAACCCTTCAAAAAGCTATCGCAACTCAGCATGATACCCAAGACTTTCAAAGTCGATTTACCCGAAGAACTGACCAAAGAGGCTTTGAAGTGCAACACCGATGCGGAAGCTCAGCAAGTAGGCATCGAATGGTGTGTGCAGCAATGCAAAGAGCTGATAGCCCACGGAGTCCCAAGCCTGCACTTCTACTCGGTAGGAGCCGCAGACAGCATCAAGGCGGTGGCGAAGCAAATCTATTAACAGTAAACAAAAGAATCGTGTTCAGTTTCAAAGACATAATAGGACAAGAAGCTGCCAAGCAAAGGTTGATACAAGAAGTGCAGGAAGGGCGTATCCCCCATGCACAACTTTTCTGCGGCCCTGCCGGCGTGGGAAAACTACCACTGGCGTTGGCCTATGCCCGCTACATCTGCTGTCCCAACCGGACGGAAACCGACGCATGCGGCACTTGCCCCTCCTGTGTGAAATGGAACAAACTGGTGCACCCAGACGTACACTTCGTATATCCCATCGTAAAGAGCGCCAAAGGGAAAAAGGAGGTTTGCGATGACTATATCACCAACTGGCGGCACCTGCTGCTGAACAGCCCCTACTTCGGACTGAGCCACTGGCTGAACGAAATGGATGCCGAGAACGGACAAGCCATCATCTATGCCAAGGAGAGCGATGAGATAACCCGCAAGCTCAGCTTGAAATCCAGTGAAGGCGGTTACAAAGTGACTATTGTATGGCTGCCGGAAAAGCTGCATGAAGTCTGTGCCAACAAACTGCTGAAGCTGCTGGAAGAGCCGCCTGAAAAAACAATATTCCTCCTCATCTCCGAAGCTCCGGAAATGATACTGCCGACCATCCTCAGCCGGACACAACGTTTCAACATCCCCAAGATTGAAGAAGCAGACATAGCCGAAGCCCTGCAGCAAAAGTACGGAGTGCAACCCAGGGACAGCGAAACGATAGCCCATCTGGCAAACGGCAACTTTATCAAAGCGCTGGAAACCATCCACCTGAATGAAGAAGATGAATTATTCTTCAACCTGTTTGTCAGCTTGATGCGACTCGCTTACCAACGTAAGATACGGGAGATGAAACAATGGAGCGAGCAACTTGCCGCCATGGGACGCGAACGGCAGAAGAACTTCCTGAACTACTGCCAGCGCATGACGCGCGAGAATTTCATCTACAACCTGCACCGGAAGGAAATGAACTACATGACCCTGCCCGAACAGAACTTCGCCACACGCTTCGCCCCGTTTGTCAACGAACGGAACGTAATGGGCATTATGGATGAACTGAGTGAGGCACAACGCCACATCGAGCAGAACGTGAACGCCCGCATGGTGTTCTTTGATTTCTCACTAAAGATGATTGTGTTGCTGAAACAATGAAAAGCAGCAAGAATATCAAATGGTAAATAATAGACAGTCAAATAGTAATTAAATATAAATGATGGAATTTAAACTACATAATGGAAGCGGAAGTCTCTGCTGCAAGAGTTGCGGCAGGCAAGACAAGCAACTGAACACCTACGACTGGCTGGCCGACATACCGGGCAACGCCGATGAAAGTGAACTGGTGGAGGTGCAGTTCAAGAACACCCGCAAGGGATATTTCCGCAACAGCAACAAAATACCGCTGGAAAAAGGCGACATCGTCGCCGTAGAAGCGACTCCCGGACATGATATCGGAGTAGTGACCCTGACCGGACGCCTTGTACCGCTACAAATAAAGAAGGCAAATATCAAGTCCGAAGCAGACATCAAACGCATCTACCGCAAGGCAAAGCCGGTGGATATGGAGAAATACAACGAGGCAAAAGCCCGCGAGCACTCCACCATGATACGTTCACGCCAGATTGCCCTGGACCTCAACCTCAACATGAAGATTGGAGACGTCGAATATCAGGGAGACGGCAACAAAGCCATCTTCTACTACATCGCCGACGAACGGGTGGACTTCCGCCAGCTCATCAAAATCCTTGCCGAAGCCTTCCATGTGCGTATCGAGATGAAACAGATAGGTGCCCGCCAGGAAGCGGGACGCATCGGCGGCATCGGGCCTTGCGGACGCGAACTCTGCTGCGCCACCTGGATGACTTCGTTCGTATCGGTATCTACCAGCGCCGCCCGTTTCCAGGACATATCACTAAACCCGCAGAAGCTTGCAGGACAATGCGCCAAGCTGAAGTGCTGCCTCAACTACGAAGTGGACTGCTACGTAGAAGCACAAAAGCGCCTGCCCTCACGCGAGATTGCCTTGGAGACCAAAGACGGAGAATTCTTCTTCTTCAAGGCTGACATTCTGAGCAATCAGATAACCTATTCAAGTGACAAGAATATTCCAGCCAATCTGGTGACCATCAGCAGCAGACGGGCCTTTGAGATTATCGGCCTGAACAGGCGTGGAATCAAGCCCGACAGTTTGGTAGAAGAGCATCGTTCCGAGCCCCAGAAACCGGTAGACCTGCTGGAACAAGAGAGCCTCACCCGCTTTGACCGCAGCCGTAAAGGCAAAAACGGCGGTGACGGCAATGGTGGTGAAAACAACAGCAACAGCCGCAACAAGAGAAGGAAGAAAAGCGGAAACAGCCGTCCGCAAGGAGGTGAGCAACAGGGTGCTCCTCAACCCAATAACCAGAGGGAACAGCCCAGACAAGACCGGCAACCGAGGCCAAAGCAGGAACGGCAAGCGCCCAAACAAGGTGAACAGCAACAAGGCGAACGCCAACCACGGAACAACAACCGCCGTCCGCCCCGTAACAATAAGCCCAAACCCCAAGGTGAAAGACCTGCCCAAAATGACAAACCGGCTCAAGAATAGGAATCTCTGTCTGAAAGGTATCATACTACTGTTTGCCGCAAGCCTGCTGAGTGCTTGCGACAAACAGACTGTATACCATTCTTTCCAATCCCTCCCCACCAAAGGCTGGCTGCGCAAGGACACTCTGTCCTTCGATGTGGAGGTCACCGACTCACTGACCTATTACAAACTATCTTTGGAAGTCCGTAACCGGAACAATTACCCCTATCAGAATCTGCCCCTATCCATCTGCTACACCGACGGAGACTCTATCCCGTCGAATGCAGACACCATACAGCTAATCCTGGCCGACAAAGAAGGAATCTGGAAAGGCGACGGTTGGGGCGGCCTCTATCAAACAGCCACTTCCGCCGGAAGCGTCCGAATCAAGAGCCCCGGCACCTACCGCTTTAAAGTGGCCTATACGTTGCCGGACGAAAGCCTACAAGGAATCAACGACATCGGCATCAAGCTGGAGAGATAAGTACCTCCCATTCTTTAATACTTTCTTACAACAACAGACTTCAGCCTCCACTCCAGTTCCCAGAAGCGGGATGTCTTATGCTGAAATAGGTAGACACATTAACAAACAAATAAAATTTATACCTA
>CAJJYX010000122.1 GCA_905197435.1 uncultured Bacteroides sp. | reverse complement strand
TTTGCAGACCTCCACCAACCCGCCGTATCTGATTAAGTGAGCCGTGGAAGTGACAAGTGGCTGCTCCGTGGCAGTGTGAGAAAAGAATATTGAAATAGGAATAATGAACATAAAATAGCGAATAACATTGGCTGTAAACAAAAAAAACATAATGACCCGTTACTTCTTCGTCGTCCTTCTCATGGGACTGGTGGGGATAGCTATTGTTGTGAAAGGCGCCATGATTATGTTTGCCGAGCGGCAGTACTGGCACGATGTAGCCGACCGCTTCGTAAAAGAGAATGTAACGGTAAAGCCCAACCGGGGAAATATCCTGTCTGCGGACGGCAAATTGATGGCAAGTTCGCTGCCGGAATATAAAATCTTCATGGACTTCATGTCCGGCGAAAGAGACGAGAAGCGCCGCAAAAAGGACCAGCAGCGCAAGGATTCCATCTGGAAAGCCAATTTCGATTCTATCTGTATCGGGCTTCATCAGATATTTCCGGACATCAGTACCAACGCCTTCAAAAACCACCTGCGCAAGGGACGGGAAATGAAAAGCCGGAACTACAACATTCTCCCCAACCGCAACAGACGTATCTCCTACATCCAGTATAAGGAAGCAAAGCGGTTGCCGGTATTCAAGATGAACAAGTACAAAGGCGGTTTCCACGAACAGATATACAACCAGCGCAAAAAGCCGTTCGGCTCTTTGGCAGCCCAGACCCTGGGCCGTCTTTATGCCGATACGGCCATGGGAGCCCGCAACGGCATTGAGCTGGCTTTCGACACCTTGCTGAAAGGGCGGAACGGCATTACCCACCGCCAAAAGGTGATGAACAAGTACCTGAACATCGTAGACCTCCCGCCGGTAGACGGTTGCGACATCATATCCACCATAGACGTCGGCATGCAGGACATCTGCGAAAAAGCTCTGGTAGACAAATTGAAGGAAATCAATGCCAGCGTGGGAGTGGCCGTACTGATGGAAGTGGCCACCGGAGAAGTAAAGGCCATTGTCAACATGATGAAAGCCAGCGACGGCAACTACTACGAAATGAACAGTAACGCCATCAGTGACATGATGGAACCGGGCTCTACCTTCAAGACAGCTTCCATCATGGTGGCCTTGGAAGACGGCAAGATAACCCCGGACACCGAAGTGGATACGGGCAACGGCATTATGAATATGTACGGCAGCAAGATGAGGGACCACAATTGGCACCGGGGAGGCTACGGAAAGATAAATGTAACACGTATCCTGGAAGTTTCTTCCAACGTGGGCGTCTCCTATCTCATCGACAAGCACTACAAGGACAATCCGCAGAAATTTGTGGACGGCTTGAAGCGCATGAGCATCGACCAGCCGCTTCATCTGCAAATACCCGGTGAAGGGAAGCCCAACATCAAAGGGCCTAAAGAGCGCTATTTTGCTAAAACGACCCTGCCGTGGATGAGCATCGGTTATGAGACCCAGGTGCCGCCGATAAACATACTGACGTTCTACAATGCCATAGCCAACAACGGAGTCATGGTACGCCCCAAGTTTGTAAAAGCAGCGGTAAAAGACGGTGAGGTAGTGAAAGAATATCCCACGGAAGTAATCAACCCCAAGATATGCTCCGACCATACACTGACACAAATTCGTGAAATCCTACGGAAAGTAGTATCGCAAGGGCTGGCAAAACCCGCCGGCAGCAAGCAGTTCTCCGTATCGGGCAAGACGGGTACGGCACAGATTTCGCAAGGAGCAGCCGGATATAAGTCGGGACGAGTGAACTATCTTGTAAGTTTCTGCGGATATTTCCCCTCGGAAGCGCCTAAATACAGTTGCATCGTTTCCATCCAGAAGCCCGGATTGCCGGCTTCGGGAGGTTTGATGGCCGGCAGTGTCTTTGGGAAAATAGCGGAAAGAGTTTATGCCAAAGACCTGCGCTTTGACATTCGCAGCGCCATAGACAGCACCACCAATGTGATTCCCCCCGTAAAAGCCGGAGAGATGAACGAAGCGCTCCTTGTATTGAATGATTTGAAAGTCCCCGTTCAGAAACAGTTCTCCGAGCAAAAGGGGAAAGGGCAGTGGGGACATACACAAGCTGCTCCGGCGGCAGTCATCCTGCAGGACCGGGAACCGGCTTCGGGCACTGTGCCCAGCGTAGTCGGCATGGGGGCGAAAGATGCCGTCTACCTTTTAGAGAGCAAGGGACTGAAAGTAAGGCTAAACGGCGTGGGGCAGGTGAGAAACCAGTCCATAGCAAGCGGCAGCCGGATAGTGAAAGGACAAACCATAACCCTGACACTGCGCTGAGGCGGGAATAAATAAGATTTGGATATACATTATATATAATAAGGTATGAAATTAAGTGATTTATTGAAAACAATACAGCCGGTTCAGGTTACCGGAAGTACAAGCATGGAGATTACGGGAGTGAATATAGACTCCCGCCTGATAGAAACCGGACATCTGTTCATGGCCATGCACGGCACGCAGACCGATGGGCATGCCTATATTCCGGCTGCCATCGATAAAGGGGCTGTTGCAGTATTGTGTGAAGAGTTGCCGGAAGAGCTTAAGGCCGGCATCACCTACATTCAGGTGAAAGACAGTGAAGATGCCGTAGGGAAAGTTGCCACCACTTTCTATGGCGACCCGACATCCAAGATGGAACTTGTCGGCGTGACCGGAACCAACGGAAAGACAACCATCGCTACCTTATTATATAACACCTTCCGTTACTTCGGCTACAAGGTAGGACTGATTTCCACTGTATGCAATTACATCGACGACCGGCCCGTACCGACCGAACATACCACTCCGGACCCGATTACCCTGAACCGTCTGCTTGGCGAAATGGCCGACTCCGGATGCAAGTACGCCTTCATGGAAGTCAGTTCCCACTCCATTGACCAAAAACGTATCAGCGGCCTGAAGTTTGCCGGCGGCATTTTCACCAATCTGACCCGCGACCACTTAGACTATCACAAAACAGTGGAGAATTACCTCAAAGCCAAGAAGAAATTCTTCGACGACATGCCGAAAGGAGCTTTCAGCCTGACCAATCTGGATGACAAGAACGGACTTGTAATGACACAGAATACCCGTTCAAAGGTATACACCTACTCCTTGCGCAGCCTCAGCGACTTCAAAGGCAAGGTATTGGAATCCCACTTTGAGGGTATGCTACTCGACTTCAACAACCACGAACTGGCAGTACACTTCATCGGAAAGTTCAATGCCTACAATTTACTGGCAGTGTTCGGTGCCGCCGTATTGCTGGGCAAGAAAGAAGAGGATGTACTGGTTGCCCTCAGCACGCTGCATCCGGTAGCCGGCCGCTTCGATGCCATCCGCTCACCGAAAGGCTTCACTGCCATTGTGGACTATGCACATACTCCGGATGCACTGGTCAATGTACTGAACGCCATTCATGGAGTGCTGGAAGGAAAGGGGAAAGTAATTACCGTAGTGGGAGCCGGCGGCAACCGCGACAAAGGCAAGCGCCCCATCATGGCCAAAGAATCCGCCCGTTTGAGCGACCGGGTTATCATCACCTCCGACAATCCGCGCTTTGAAGAGCCGCAGGACATCATCAACGATATGCTGGCAGGATTGGACAAAGACGACATGCAGAAAACCATCAGCATCACCGACCGCCGCGAAGCCATCAAGACGGCCTGCATGCTGGCACAGCCGGGAGACGTGATTCTCGTTGCAGGCAAGGGACATGAGAATTATCAAGAGATAAAAGGTGTGAAACACCATTTCGACGATAAAGAAGAACTGAATAAAGTGATGGGTTATTAGTTATAAGTTATAAGAAGATGCTATATTATTTATTTCAATGGTTAGATAAGTATGACTTCCCCGGTGCGGGCATGTTCGGCTATACATCGTTCCGGTCGTTGATGGCCATCATCTTGGCACTGCTCATTTCGAGCATCTGGGGAGATAAGTTCATCAACCTGCTGAAACGCAAGCAAATTACCGAAACGCAACGCGATGCCAGCATCGACCCGTTCGGTGTGAACAAAGTGGGTGTGCCCAGCATGGGTGGCGTCATCATCATCTTTGCCATACTCATTCCGTGCCTGCTTCTGGGTAAATTGAGCAACATCTATATGATATTGATGCTGATTACCACAGTCTGGTTAGGGTCGCTTGGATTTGCCGACGACTACATCAAAATATTCAAGAAGGACAAAGATGGGCTGCACGGCAAGTTCAAAATCATAGGCCAAGTAGGTTTGGGACTTATCGTAGGATTGACGCTTTATCTCAGTCCGCAGGTGGTTATCCGCGAGAACATAGAGATAGAGAAACCGGAAGGACAGATAGAAGTGGTGCATGCCGCCAAGGAAATCAAGGCTACGCAGACCACCATCCCGTTCTTCAAGAGCAACAACTTTGACTATGCCGACTTGGTGGGCTTTATGGGTGAGCATGCCCAGACAGCGGGTTGGATATTGTTCGTGATTATCACGATTTTCGTAGTCACCGCCGTCAGCAACGGTGCGAACCTGAATGACGGAATGGACGGCATGGCTGCCGGAAACTCCGCCATCATCGGGCTTACCTTGGGAATACTGGCCTATGTGTCGAGCCACATCGAATATGCCGGCTACTTGAATATCATGTATATTCCCGGTTCGGAAGAGCTGGTAATTTTCATTTGCGCTTTCATCGGCGCACTTATCGGCTTCCTGTGGTACAATGCCTACCCTGCCCAAGTGTTCATGGGCGATACGGGCAGCCTGACCATTGGAGGAATCATTGCAGTATACGCCATCATCATCCACAAGGAGCTACTGATACCTATTCTCTGCGGTATCTTCCTGGTGGAAAGTCTTTCAGTCATCCTGCAGCGCCTCTACTACAAGGCAGGCAAGCGGAAAGGCGTGAAGCAACGTCTCTTCAAGCGAACGCCGATACACGACCACTTCCGCACCTCCATGAGCCTGATAGAGCCGGGATGCAGCGTGGTATTCACCAAACCGGACAAGCTGTTCCACGAATCCAAAATCACCATTCGCTTCTGGATTGTGACAATTGTACTGGCAGCGATAACAATCATAACATTGAAGATCAGATAACAATTAAATGAAGAACCATGAATGAAGAACGAAAGATTCGGCTGCGTACCATTACATTGCACAGCAATTCTCCATTCATTTTCTCCTTTCTTAATTATATAAAGTATGAGTAGAATTGTAGTATTAGGAGCGGGCGAAAGCGGCGCAGGCGCTGCCGTACTGGCCAAAGTGAAAGGTTTCGACACGTTCGTCTCCGACATGTCCGCCATCAAAGACAAATACAAGAAATTGCTGGACAAGTACAACATTGCTTGGGAAGAAGGACACCACACGGAAGAGCTGATTCTGAATGCCGACGAAGTGGTGAAAAGCCCGGGCATCCCCAACGACGCTCCGCTCATTATGAAATTGAAGGAAAAAGGCACGCCCATCATCTCTGAGATAGAGTTTGCCGGCCGTTACACCAATGCCAAAATGATTTGTATCACCGGTTCGAACGGAAAGACCACGACCACCTCACTCATCTATCACATCTTCAAGAGTGCAGGGCTGAACGTGGGCCTTGCAGGCAACATAGGCAACAGCCTGGCTTTGCAGGTGGCAACGGAACAGCATGACTACTACATCATTGAGCTGAGCTCTTTCCAACTGGATAATATGTATAACTTCCGTGCCAACATTGCCGTACTGATGAACATCACTCCGGATCATCTGGACCGTTACGACCATTGCATGCAGAAATATGTGGATGCCAAATTCCGCATCACTCAAAACCAAACCCCGGAAGACGCTTTCATCTTCTGGAACGATGACCCCATCATCAAACGCGAACTGGACAAACATGGCCTCCGCGCCCATCTTTACCCGTTTGCTGCCGTAAAGGAAGACGGAGCTATCGCATACGTGGAAGACGGTGAAGTGGAAATCAACGAACCGATAGCCTTCAACATGGAACAGGAGGAACTGGCGCTACACGGCACACACAACCTATACAATTCATTAGCTGCCGGCATTTCGGCCAACTTAGCCGGTATCCGGAAAGAATATATCCGCAAAGCCTTGTCCGACTTCAAGGGAGTGGAACACCGATTGGAGAAAGTAGCCACCATACGCGGCGTGAACTTCATCAACGACTCCAAGGCAACAAACGTAAACTCCTGTTGGTATGCCCTGCAAAGCATGACCGGCAAAACGGTACTCATCCTCGGTGGCAAAGACAAAGGAAACGATTATACGGAAATCGAGA
The DNA here is from genome assembly GCA_905197435.1 of uncultured Bacteroides sp. GTDB lineage: Bacteria > Bacteroidota > Bacteroidia > Bacteroidales > Bacteroidaceae > Bacteroides. Next base: position 3,830 of record CAJJYX010000122.1, on the reverse strand, counting down.
ATCTTGTACGCAAGAAGTGCTCAGCCCTGGTATATCTGGGATTGCACAACGAAAAGCTGCACGACTTCTTCGACCGCCTGGGACTGCCCGTGGCCGATGTACAGACCGGGATGAAGGATGCCGTAGAAGCAGCCTTCAAGCTGGCAAAGAAAGGCGAAACCGTATTGCTCAGCCCCTGTTGCGCCTCCTTCGACCTTTTCAAGAGTTATGAAGACCGTGGCGATCAGTTCAAGAAATACGTAAGAGAGTTATAAGCTACCACATTAATTTATGGATTTATTAAAGAGCATATTCAAAGGTGATAAAGTAATTTGGATTATTTTCCTTTTTCTTTGTCTCATCTCCATAACAGAGGTGTTCAGTGCTGCCAGTACACTGACCTACAAGAGTGGCGACCACTGGGGACCGATTACGCAGCACAGCATCCTCTTGATGGTGGGTGCCGTCATTGTAGTGCTGGTACACAACATCCCCTATAAATGGTTCCAAGTGTTTCCGGTATTCCTGCTTCCGATATCCATCGGGTTGCTGGCTTTCGTTATGCTGATGGGATTCATTACCGGTGACCGCGTAAACGGCGCCGCCCGCTGGATGACATTCATGGGGATTCAGTTCCAGCCGTCGGAAATAGCGAAAATGGCTGTCGTCATCGTCACCGCCTTCATTCTTTCGAAGGGACAGGACGAAGACGGAGCAAGCCCGAAAGCCTTCAAGCGTATCATGATTATCACCTGCATAGTCTGCGGACTTATCCTGCCGGAAAACTATTCCACGGGAATGTTGCTCTTTGGAACGGTCTACCTGATGATGTTCATCGGACGGATATCCGCCAAGAAACTGTTGATACTGGGAGGAGGAATTGCGGCATTCATAGCTGTCTTTGTCGCCTTCCTGCTGGCTACGCCGGACAAGACACTGGAAAACATACCGATGGGACACCGCTTCACCACCGTAAAATCCCGCATTGCAGACTTTACCAATAAGGAGGAAGTTCCTGCCGCCAAGTTCGACATCGACGGAGACGGACAAGTAGCGCATGCGCGTATCGCTGTAGCCACGAGCAACATCATAGGCAAAGGACCGGGAAACTCCGTACAACGCGACTTCCTGAGCCAGGCATTCTCCGATTTTATCTATGCCATCATCATCGAGGAACTGGGACTGGTAGGCGGAATTGTCGTTGTATTCCTTTACATCTGTCTATTGGTACGCGTGGGACGTATCGCAAAAAAATGCGACCGGACTTTCCCGGCTTTCCTCATCATAGGAATAGCCTTGCTGCTCGTCACGCAAGCACTGTTCAACATGATGGTTGCCGTAGGCTTGGCGCCTGTCACGGGACAACCGTTGCCGTTCATCAGCAAGGGGGGTACATCCACCTTTATCAACTGCGCGTATATCGGCATGATACTGAGTGTCAGCCGCTATACAGCCAAGCTGGAGGAACAGCGGATGCACGATGCACAAGTGCCGATACTAATAAACGCCGAAAATACAGAGAACCCAGAGCAACGGGCCGACAGCGAGGTACAAACGGCAGTCGAACCGACAGCAAAGGCATTGAACAGTGACGCCGAATTTGAATAGTAATGGAGAGAATACCAAGAATCTAAAAATAAAGAAGAACAAGAATATGAGTAAAGATATGGACAACTATACAAACGATGGCAGCTCTACTCCCCTTCCTACGGGAAAGGGGTCGGGAGTGAGGCTTATCATCAGCGGAGGAGGAACAGGAGGGCACATCTTTCCGGCTGTCTCCATCGCCAACGCCATAAAAGAGTTGTGCCCCGATGCAGAGATTCTCTTCGTTGGCGCTGAAGGAAGAATGGAAATGCAACGTGTGCCCGATGCAGGTTACCGGATTATAGGCTTGCCCGTTGCCGGATTCGACCGCAAACATCTGTGGAAGAACTTCGCCGTACTGTGGAAACTGGTACGGAGCCAGTGGAAAGCACGGAGCATCATCAAAGAATTCCGGCCGCAGGTAGCTGTCGGTGTGGGCGGCTATGCCAGCGGCCCTACGCTGAAAACAGCGGGAATGATGGGTATTCCCACACTGATACAAGAGCAGAATTCATACGCCGGTGTCACCAACAAACTGTTGGCCAAGAAAGCCTGCAAAATTTGCGTGGCTTACGAAGGCATGGAAAAGTTCTTCCCGGCAGACAAGATCATCATGACCGGCAATCCGGTGCGCCAGAACCTGCTCGGACATTCCATCCTGCACGAGGATGCCGTAAAGTATTTCGGACTGAACCCGGGAAAGAAAACGATCCTGATTCTGGGCGGCAGCCTTGGAGCCCGTACCATCAACCAGACATTGACCGCCGGACTGGATGTCATCCGCACCAACCCCGATGTACAATTCATCTGGCAAACGGGAAAGATATACATTGACCAAGTCAGAGAGGCCATTACGGCTGCTACGGGAGAAGCAGTACGCAACCCGCACATCAGTGCCATCCCGAACCTATATGTAACGGACTTTATCAAGAATATGGCAAACGCATACGCCGCAGCCGACCTGGTGATCTCACGTGCCGGAGCCGGCTCCATCTCCGAATTCTGCCTGCTGCACAAACCGATTATCCTGGTTCCCTCGCCCAATGTGGCCGAAGACCATCAGACCAAGAATGCACTGGCGCTGGTCGATAAGGATGCAGCCATCTACGTGAAGGATGTGGAAGCGAAGGACAAACTGCTGCCAATAGCTTTAGAGACCATCGCCAATCCCGGAAAGCTGAAAAGCTTAAGTGAGAACATAGCCAAGTTGGCTCTGCCCGACTCGGCAACCATCATAGCCAGAGAGGTGCTGAAGCTAAGCCTCTCCCCCGTAGGAAAGGGAAAATAGATAGTACCGCTATCATTCCTGTATAAAAAGAGCTTGAAGAAAAGATTTGAATATGGATAAAAATATAAGCAACAGTAACTTATCTCCCCTCCCTACGGGGGAGGGCTTGGGAGTGAGGCTTGAAGCCATTCGCTCCGTCTATTTCGTCGGTGCCGGCGGCATCGGCATGAGCGCTCTGATACGCTATTTCCTCTCCAAAGGAAAACTGGTGGCCGGATATGACCGTACACCGAGCGAACTGACAGAACGCCTGATTACGGAGGGCGCGCAGATACATTACGAGGAGGACATCGAACTTATCCCTGCAGCATGCAAAGACAAGGCAAGCACACTGATAGTCTACACCCCCGCCGTACCACAAGAGCATGCCGAACTGACTTACTTCCGCGAAAACGGTTTCGAGATACATAAGCGCTCCCAAGTATTAGGCATCATCACCCGCAGCAGCAAAGGCCTGTGCGTGGCAGGCACACATGGCAAGACCACAACCAGCACTATGGCCGCTCATCTGCTGCACCAGTCGCATGTGGGCTGCACGGCCTTTCTCGGAGGAATTTCAAAGAACTACGGCACAAACCTGCTGCTTTCCTCCACCAGCCCCTACACTGTCATCGAGGCTGATGAGTTCGACCGTTCCTTCCACTGGTTGTCGCCCTGGATGAGCGTCATTACCGCCACCGACCCCGACCATCTGGACATATACGGAACCAAAGAAGCCTATCTTGAAAGCTTCCGCCACTACACCACGCTTATCCAGCCGGGCGGCGCCCTGATACTGCACAAAGGACTGGAGATGCAACCCGACGTGCAGCCGGGGGTAACCACCTATACCTACTCACGCAACGAAGGTGACTTCCATGCCGAAAACATCCGCATCGGAAACGGTGAAATCTTCATTGACTTCGTGGCACCGGATACCCGCATCAACAATATCCAATTGGGTGTTCCCGTCAGCATCAACATCGAGAACGGCGTA
>CAJJYX010000121.1 GCA_905197435.1 uncultured Bacteroides sp. | reverse complement strand
TCATCGAAGGTCTCTTCCATCTCTTCCGGTGAGATGTCGGCAAGGAAACCCAGCCGGCCGGTATTGATGCCCAATATGGGGATATTCTTCTTTCCTACGCGGCTGGCTGCTTTCAGAAAAGTGCCGTCGCCGCCAATGCTGATGACCATGTCGGCGCGGAAATCGTCTCCGTCAAACAATTCGGCGTCAGGTATGTTTAGGTGTAAATCGTCAGTCAGGAAATGATGGAACTCCCGGCAGATGCAGAACTGTGCATTGTGCTGTCCGAGCAATCGGAAAAGGTTTTCTGCATGCGAGGATTTCTTTGCTTGGTAAGTATTTCCGAATATGGCAAATTTCATAATCAATTCTGTTGGATTGGAATGCAAAGATGGTATTTTTTTCTCAGAATGCTGCCAATATATAACTATTATTTGTACTTTTGCCCCAAACTATGAACCGAATTATGACTAGATTAAGCGTTAATATAAATAAGGTGGCAACGTTGCGCAATGCCCGTGGCGGTGATGTTCCGAATGTTGTAAAGGTGGCGTTGGATTGCGAGAACTTTGGTGCTGATGGCATTACGGTGCATCCCCGTCCTGATGAGAGGCATATCCGCCGTAAGGATGTGTATGACTTGCGGCCGTTGCTGCGGACGGAGTTCAATATCGAAGGTTATCCTGCACCGGAGTTTGTGGATTTGGTTTTGAAGGTGAAACCGCATCAGGTAACTTTGGTTCCCGACAGCCCGACACAACTGACTTCAAACGCAGGTTGGGATACCAAGACCCATTTTGACTTCTTGAACGAAGTGCTGGATGAGTTCAACAATGCCGGTATCCGTACTTCCGTATTTGTTTCCACCGATGCTGAAATGATAGAGTATGCCGCCAAGGCCGGTGCCGACCGTGTGGAGCTGTATACGGAACCATACGCTACGGCTTATCCCAAAGGACGGGAAGCAGCTGTGGCTCCTTTTGTCGAGGCCGCTAAAGTGGCCCGCAGCTTAGGTCTGGGGCTGAATGCCGGACATGACCTGAGCTTGGTGAATTTGAATTATTTTTATCAAAACATTCCGTGGCTGGACGAGGTATCCATCGGGCATGCGCTGATTAGTGACGCGTTGTATCTGGGATTGGAACGTACTGTGCGGGAATATAAAAACTGTCTTCGCTGATGAATGTAATGTTATTATTGGCCCAAGTGGCCCCGGCACTGGCTGATTCTATTGCAAGTGCCAATCCGGTACTGACACAAGTAAACGCCTCCGACGAAATGAATTTATGGAGCATGGCCGTCAAGGGCGGCTGGATTATGGTTGTCCTGGGCTTGATGTCCGTACTTTGTTTCTACATCTTGTTCGAACGCAACTATGTTATCCGAAAAGCAGGGAAGGAAGACCCCCAGTTCATGGATAAAATAAAGGATTATATCCTGGGCGGGGAACTGAAAGCTGCCATTGCCTATTGCCGTAGTGTGGATACTCCTTCGGCCCGTATGATTGAAAAAGGTATCAGCCGTTTGGGACGTCCGGTGAACGATGTGCAGGCCGCCATTGAGAATGTCGGTAATATTGAAGTGGCCAAGCTGGAGAAGGGTATGACGATTATGGCAACAATCTCCGGTGGTGCACCTATGCTCGGGTTCCTTGGCACGGTGACCGGTATGGTACGCGCGTTCTGGCAAATGGCGAATGCCGGCAACAATATCGATATAACGATGCTTTCCGGTGGAATTTATGAGGCAATGATTACTACGGTAGGCGGCTTGATTGTCGGTATCATAGCGATGTTTGCCTATAATTATCTGGTGACGCTGATAGATGGCGTGGTCAATAAGATGGAAGCCAAGACAATGGCATTCATGGACTTATTGAATGAACCGGCAAAGTAGTAACCTGTAATTTATAATTAAAGAAGTGCTAAAACGTAGAGTTAAAATATCGCCTAGCTTCAGCATGGCGTCCATGACGGACTTGATTTTCCTGCTGCTGATTTTCTTTATGATAACATCCACTATGGTATCACCCAATGCCATTAAAGTACTGTTGCCACAGGGAAAACAACAGACTTCTGCAAAGCCTTTGACGAGAGTGATCATAGATAAGGACTTGAATTATTACGCTGCTTTCGGAAATGACAAGGAACAGTCGCTGACGCTTGAAGAACTGACCCCTTTCCTGCAATCGTGTGCAGAGAAAGAGCCTGAAATGTATATAGCTTTATATGCAGACGAGACAGTGCCTTACCGGGAAATCGTGAAGGTGCTGAATATTGCGAATGAGAATAAGTTCAAGATGGTGCTGGCAACACGGCCGCCTGAAAACAAATAAATCCAACGTTTCGGGATGAATCGGAAGAAGAAAGGAAAATATATAGGCATGGCAGGTGCGCTCGTGGTGCATCTTGTCATTATAGCCCTTCTGATACTGGTAGGATTCACACTGCCGGAACCTTCGGAAGAAGGGGGCGTGCCCGTTATGCTGGGAGAGGTGCCCGACGCGCTGGGTGCTGCCGATCCTTCTTTGGTAAAGGTGGATGTCATGCCGGAAGAAACTGCTCCACAGATACAGGAGACTGTGGAACAGGACATCATTACACAGGAAACGGAAGAGACTGTCGTTCTAAAGCCCAAAGCCGAACCCAAGAAAAAGCAGGAGGTGAAGAAACCGGAAAAGACGGACGCTGAAAAAGCGGAGGAGGCCCGTAAACTGGCTGCGGCAAAAGCCGAACGGGAACGCAAGGAAGCCGAGGAGGCTGCCCGCAAGCGGGTGGCCGGCGCTTTTGGCAAAGGCGCTCAAATGGGCAACAAAGGCGACACGAAAGGAGAGGGCATTCAAGGGAGCCCTACCGGTAATGCTCCGTCGGGTGCTGCTTCGGGCACAGGAGGTTACGGTTCGTTTAATCTTGGCGGACGTTCCCTTGGCGAGGGGGGATTGCCACGGCCGGTATATAATGTGCAGGATGAGGGCAGGGTTGTGGTTACTATCACGGTGAACCCGGCCGGGCATGTGATAGCGACCAGTATCAACCGTCAGACCAATACCGTCAACCCCGCATTGCGGAAAGCAGCGGAAGATGCTGCCAAGAAAGCCCGTTTCAATGCGGTAAGCGGCTTGAACAATCAGACGGGAACAATAACGTATTATTTTAATCTAAAATAAGAGGAGGAACAATTATGGGTACAGTTTATGTTTTTTTTGCCGACGGATTTGAAGAGATAGAAGCTTTCACTTCTGTGGATGTTATGAGACGCGCCGGATTGAACGTAGAAATGGTGACGGTAACCCCTGACGAGATAGTGACGGGAGCGCACGACATCCCGGTTTTGTGTGACAAGAACGTGGTGAACTGCGACTTCTTTGATGCAGAGCTTATATTGTTGCCGGGTGGTATGCCGGGTGCTTCCACTTTGGAGAAATGCGTGGAGTTGCGTAAGCTCGTACAGCGTTTTGCCCAAGAGCAGAAACCGATCGCTGCTATTTGTGCGGCTCCTATGGTATTGGGCAAGCTTGGATTGCTGAAAGGCAAGAAGGCCACTTGTTATCCCGGATTTGAACAATATCTGGAGGGTGCCGAATGTACGGGCGCTTTGGTAGAAAGAGACGGCAATATCATTACAGGAAAAGGACCGGGTGCTGCCATGGAGTTTGCACTGGCCGTAGTGGAGTTGTTGCAAGGTAAAGAGAAGGTGCAGGAATTGAAAGAAGCCATGTGTGTTCTTTAATTCCCAATTTCCAATTTTTCAATTCTCAATTAATGGAGTATGCTCTGATTGTAGCCGGTGGTAAGGGCTTGCGCATGGGGACCGAACTTCCCAAACAGTTTCTTCCGATTGGGGGGAAACCCGTTTTAATGCGTACCTTAGAAGCTTTTTATGCCTACAATCCTGAGATACGGATAATATTGGTACTTCCCCGCAACCAGCAGGATTACTGGAGGCAACTGTGCGGGGAGTACCATTTTTCATTGCCGCATGTCATTGCCGACGGAGGGGAAACGCGGTTCCATTCTGTAAAGAACGGCTTGGCTTTAGTGGAAACGCCTGCTTTGGTTGGTGTGCATGACGGCGTACGTCCGTTTGTTGCCCGTGAAGTGATTGCGCGTTGCTACAGCTTGGCTGCCGGGAAAAAAGCCGTGATTCCGGTAATTGGTGTGGTGGAGACTGTCCGCCGCATGGAAGGGGAAGGCAGTGTGACTGTCAGCAGGGATGACTATAGACTGGTGCAGACTCCCCAAGTCTTTGATGCGGAACTGCTGAAAACGGCATACGAGCAACCCTATACATCCCATTTTACCGATGATGCTTCCGTAGTGGAGGCATTGGGTGTATCTGTATTCTTGACACCGGGGAACCGGGAAAACATTAAAATAACCACTCCTTTTGATTTAAAAATAGCTACCGCCCTTATAGATTCATGTTCGATTTAGCCACGCGTGACATAAAATATTTGTCGGGCGTCGGGCCGCAGCGTGCTTCGGTGCTCAATAAGGAACTGGGCATTTACTCCTTGCACGACCTGTTGTATTACTTTCCATATAAATATGTGGACCGCAGCCGCATCTACTGTATCCGGGAGATCGACGGGACAATGCCTTATATCCAATTGAAAGGTGAAATCCTGAGTTTTGAAACGGCCGGAGAGGGACGCCAGCGCAGGTTGATTGCCCATTTCTCAGACGGCACGGGAGTAGTGGACCTGGTCTGGTTCCAAGGTATCAAATATCTGGTGGGGAAGTATAAAGTGCATCAGGAATATATCGTATTCGGAAAACCTGCCTTTTTCAATGGCAGGATAAACATTGCCCATCCGGATATAGACCAGGTTTCGGATTTGAAGCTGTCGTCTATGGGATTGCGACCTTATTACAATACGACAGAAAAGATGAAACGGAGCTCTCTCAACTCGCATGCAATCGAGAAGATGATGAATACAGTGGTACAGCAGTTGCATGAACCGTTGCCGGAGACCCTTTCGCCTGCCATACTTGCCGGGCACCACCTGATGCCATTGACGGAGGCTCTGGTCAATATCCACTTTCCGGCCAATCCGGATTTGTTGCGCAAGGCACAGTACCGGCTGAAGTTTGAGGAACTCTTTTATGTACAGTTGAATATTCTGAGGTATGCAAAAGACCGTCAGCGGAAATATCGCGGCTATGTTTTTGAAAGGGTGGGAGAAGTATTCAATACCTTCTACTCCCGTAATCTTCCTTTTGAACTGACCAATGCGCAGAAGCGGGTCCTGAAGGAAATCCGTAAGGATGTGGGGTCGGGAAAGCAGATGAACCGCTTGCTGCAAGGAGATGTGGGAAGTGGAAAGACACTTGTTGCATTGATGAGCATGCTGATGGCGCTTGACAATGGTTATCAGGCGTGTATGATGGCGCCTACCGAAATTCTGGCAAACCAGCATTATGAAACCATCCGTGAACTGCTGTATGGCATGGAGGTTCGTGTGGAATTGCTGACCGGTTCCATCAAGGGTAAGCGGCGTGAAGCCATCCTTGCCGGTTTGCTGACGGGAGACATACATATACTGATAGGCACTCATGCCGTCATTGAAGATACGGTGAATTTTGCTTCGCTCGGTTTGACAGTGATCGATGAGCAGCATCGTTTCGGTGTGGCCCAACGGGCACGGTTGTGGACAAAGAATGTGCAGCCTCCCCATGTGCTGGTGATGACGGCAACCCCGATTCCCCGTACATTGGCCATGACACTTTATGGCGATCTGGATGTGTCCGTCATCGATGAATTGCCTCCCGGGCGTAAACCGATTGTCACCCTTCACCAATTCGACAATCATCGGATAAGCCTGTACCGGTCCATGCACAAGCAGATTGCCGAAGGACGGCAGGTCTATATCGTTTACCCGTTGATTAAAGAAAGCGAAAAGATTGACTTGAAGAATCTTGAGGAGGGGTATCTGCATATTTGCGAAGAATTTCCCGAGTGCAGGGTCTGCAAGGTGCATGGGAAGATGAAGCCGGCTGAAAAAGATGCGCAGATGCAATTGTTCGTATCCGGCGAAGCGCAGATAATGGTGGCTACCACCGTGATTGAAGTGGGTGTGAATGTGCCTAACGCTTCGGTGATGGTGATCGAGGATGCCGAACGTTTCGGACTGTCACAGCTTCATCAGCTTCGGGGGCGTGTGGGACGTGGGGCCGACCAATCCTACTGTATTTTGGTTACCGGCTATAAGCTGGCTGAAGATACAAGGAAGCGCTTGGAGATAATGGTGCGGACCAATGACGGTTTTGAAATAGCGGAAGCTGATTTGAAACTGCGTGGTCCCGGAGATTTGGAGGGAACACAGCAAAGCGGCATTGCCTTTGATTTGAAGATTGCTGATATAGCCCGTGACGGCCAATTGCTGCAATATGCCCGTGAAGTGGCTCAGGCGGTAGTGGATGCCGACCCCAATGGCATATTGCCTGAGAATGAAGTCTTGTGGCGGCAGTTGAAAGCGTTAAGAAAGACGAACGTTAATTGGGCGGCAATAAGTTGAAAAACGGTTAAACATACACTTTTGTTACATTCTATGTTGTAAAACATATTTGCCTGTAAAATACCTATCTATAGGGAATTAAGACCCGTTTGTGGGCTTTGTTTCTTTCTCCTCTTCAAAAAAATAGTTAATGACCGATGCAGTTTTTCAGAGAGAAATGTTATCTTTGGGAGAATTTTTGAAAATCAATATGGATACCCGCAGGGAACAGGTAAAGGCTGGTTTTGCCGGGACACTTGTTGCGGATATCGAAATGAATGACGAAACAGATGAATTTTAATTGGATAAAAACTGCTTTATTGGTTGCGACGGCAATGGTTAGCCTGAATTCTTTTTCACAAGACTTAATTGCCCGTCAAGCCCCCGTAGACAGAAAACTTAAGAGTGTAGACTCACTGGCTTTGCAGAAACAGATACGTGCGGAACAAGCTTTGTATCCGGGCTTGGACTTGTATCCTAACTGGAACAACGAATTCGTACAAGCCTATGGCAATGCGATTGTGCCCGAGAGCTATACATTTGATTTGACAGGCTTTTGCATGCCTACCCCCAATACCCGTATTACAGATGTGTTCGGTTACCGTCCGCGGAGAAGAAGGGCTCATTACGGCTTGGACATTAAGGTGTATGTAGGAGATACAATCCGTGCTGCTTTTGATGGAAAAGTGCGTGTTGTCAAGAACCAGGGGCGTCGTGGTTATGGTAAATACGTGGTTATTCGTCACGATAATGGTTTGGAAACCGTTTATGGGCACTTGTCCAAACAATTGGTTGATACAAACCAATTGGTGAAGGCGGGCGAACCCATTGCTTTGGGGGGTAATACCGGACGTTCTACCGGTTCGCATCTTCACTTTGAGACCCGTTTCTTGGGAATACCCATCAATCCGGCACTTCTGTTTGATTTTGAGAAGCAGGATGTCGTAGCTGATTCCTATACTTTCCATAAGACAAAAGGCTCTTCTGGCACGGCACGCAGCATGGCATCGGGTGAAGGCTTGTTCTATAAGGTGAAGAAGGGAGATACGTTGGGGCGGATTGCTGCCCGTCAGGGGACTTCCGTGGATAAACTTTGTAAATTGAACCGAATTACGCGTAAAACAATCCTGAGACCGGGACAAGTATTGCGCTGCTCATAAAAACGTAAACAATCTCTATAGAAGAGGGCACTTTAATAGATTTTAGAGTGCCCTCTTTTTCTTTTTCTTTAATTATTCCTATCTTTGCAGCGCACTGTGAAAACAGGCTGCACCTCAGCATAAAGAAGCAAGGAAATGAAAGATACCAAGCAACAGTTTGAACATATCATTGCGATTTGCCGTGATCTGTTCTCTAAGAAACTTCATGATTACGGTCCGGCGTGGCGCATTCTTCGCCCGTCTTCCGTGACGGATCAGATATTTATTAAGGCAAACCGTATCAGAAGCATTGAAATGAAAGGAGTAGCTTTGGTAGATGAAGGTATTCGTTCTGAATTCATGGCTATAGTGAACTATGGAATTGTGGGGTTGATACAACTGGAACTTGGCTATGCCGAGGCTGCCGACATGACTAATGAGGAGGCATTGGCGCTGTATGACAAATATGCCAAAACCTCTCTGGAACTGATGCTTGCCAAGAACCATGATTATGATGAGGCTTGGCGTAGTATGCGCATCAGTTCGTATACGGACTTGATATTGATGAAGATTTACCGGACAAAGCAGATTGAAAGCCTGTCCGGGGCAACTTTGGTATCGGAGGGCATTGATGCCAATTATATGGATATGATCAACTATTCTGTATTCGGCTTAATTAAGATTGAATTTGGAGATTGACAAGAGACATATTGTCGGGAAAGTAGGGGTGAACCTCTGCCGTTTTCTGTTGGGGGGAGTATTCATCTTTTCCGGATTTGTAAAGGCCATTGACCCGTTGGGCTTTTTTTATAAAATTCAGGATTACTTGACGGCTTTCGGCATAATCTCCTGGTTCCCGTCTTATTTGCCGTTATTGCTGGGGATAGTATTGTCTGCCATAGAATTCAGTGTCGGTGTTTTCTTGTTTTTGGGCATACGCCGGAAGGTGGCATCTACATTGGCATTATTGCTGATGGCTGTAATGACTCCTTTGACGCTTTATCTGGCCTTGTCGAATCCGGTCTCTGACTGTGGATGCTTCGGTGATGCTTGGGTATTGACCAATTGGCAGACTTTCGACAAGAACATAGTGTTGTTGGCGGCGGCAGTATCCGTATTCAAATGGCAGGACTTGCTGATACGCTTCATTACACCGAAGATGGAATGGATGATTTCCATGTACACGATTCTGTTTGTATTTGCATTGTCCTTTTATTGCCTGGAGAATTTGCCGGTACTTGATTTTCGCCCTTACAGAATTGGAACAAATATCAAAATTGGCATGGAGATTCCGGAAGGTGCCAAGCCGAGTGTGTTCGAGAGCCGGTTTATCATGGAGAAGGATGGAAAGCGCCGGGAATTTACGCTGGAAGATTATCCGGACAGTACATGGACGTTTGTGGAATCGCGTACGATACTGAAGGAAAAAGGTTATGAACCTCCCATTCACGATTTTTTCATGATGAGTCTGGATACATGGGATGATATAACGGACAGCGTACTGTCGGATAAGGAATATACGTTTTTGCTGGTTGCCCATCGGATAGAAGAGGCGGATGACAGTAATATCGACCTTATCAATGAAATATACGATTACTGTACGGAGCATGGTTACGGTTTTTATGCCTTGACTTCATCTCCGGAAGACGAGATAGAGTTGTGGCGTGACAAGACTGGGGCGGAATATCCTTTCTGCCAGACAGATGACATTACGCTGAAAACCATTATCCGTTCAAATCCCGGTTTGCTGTTGATAAAGGACGGGATGATTCTGAATAAATGGAGCGGTAACCGGCTGCCCGATGAATATGTGCTGACCGACAGTCTGGATAAGTTGGACTTGGGCAAGTTGAAGCAGGAAAGTGACCTGCGGACAATAGGCTACGTGTTGCTGTGGTTCATCATCCCTTTGATGATGGTGCTTTGTGCCGATATCTTGGTTATAAGACGCAGGGAGAGGCAGCGGCTTAGGCAACAGTAGTATAAATAGCAAGTCGTAAATTGTTGAATAGTAAATACATTAACCCTTTTAATAATAAAACAAAATGAGAAAAAACATTGTTGCAGGAAACTGGAAAATGAACAAAACCCTCCAAGAGGGTATTGCTCTTGCAAAAGAACTGAATGAAACACTGGCTAACGAAAAGCCTAACTGTGATGTAATCATCTGTACTCCGTTTATCCACCTGGCATCTGTTACTCCTTTGGTAGATGCTGCCAAGATTGGTGTGGGTGCAGAAAACTGTGCAGACAAGGTATCAGGCGCATATACCGGCGAAGTCTCAGCAGCTATGGTCGCTTCTACCGGTGCAAAATATGTAATTCTGGGTCACTCTGAGCGTCGTGCTTACTATGGTGAGACAGTTGCAATCCTGGAAGAAAAAGTAAAATTGGCTTTGGCCAACGGCCTGACTCCGATTTTCTGTATCGGTGAAGTGCTGGAAGAACGTGAAGCAAACAAGCAGAATGAAGTGGTAGCTGCTCAGTTGGCTTCTGTATTCTCTTTGTCTGCAGAAGATTTCTCTAAGATTATCTTGGCCTACGA
>CAJJYX010000120.1 GCA_905197435.1 uncultured Bacteroides sp. | reverse complement strand
GAATCTATCGAACGATTCTGACCCTATTGTTGGGACTGTTCTTGTCGGCAGGTGCTTATGCACAGCAGATTTCTGTGAAAGGAACAGTAAAGGATCAGACTGGCGAGCCTGTGATTGGTGCCAATGTATTGGTGAAAGGAACAACTAATGGAGTGATTACGGACGTTGACGGCAAGTTCGTATTGTCGGCAGCCAAGGGCGATGTGCTGATAATCAGTTTTGTGGGTTATACTTCTCAAGAAGTGCCGGTGACTGGAAAAGATTTGATGGTGATGTTAAAGGAAGACACGGAACTTCTGGATGAGGTCGTTGTTTTGGGTTATGGAGCCCAGACGCGTAAGCAGGATTTGTCGGCTTCTGTAGGTGTGGTAAGCAATACCGAAGAGCTGGCTGTGCGTCCGGTGACTTCTACGGAAAGTATGCTTCAGGGACAGCTGGCAGGCGTAACAATTACGGCTGATGGCGGTGACCCTACTTCTACGCCGAGTATCGTGATTCGTGGTCAAGGCTCACGTGACGGTGACAATGTGCTTTGGGTAGTGGATGGCGTACCGGGTGCCCCGATTGCTTCCATGAATGACATTGAAAGTATTGTTGTGCTGAAAGATGCTGCTTCTGCTGCAATCTATGGCGCACAGTCCGGTGCAGGTGGTGTCATTCTGGTAACTACTAAAAAAGCTAAGGAAGGAGCGCCTTCGCTCTCTTATGACGGTACCTTTGGTATTCGTCAGGCTACCAATCTGATAGAGCCGCTCAATGCTGAAGAAGAAGTAGAGATGCGTAAACGTTCTTATGCAAATGCCGGCCAGGACCTTCCTCCCGCTTGGGATGTGACGAAGAATCCGTGGGTAGGCACTACCCGTACAGATTGGATGGACGCCATTTTCCGTACGGCATTCTATCAACGTCATAATGTGGCTTTGAACGTAGGTACGGAGAATTATACCAGCCGTATCTCTTTTGCTTACGATAATGACGAGGGTGTTCTGATTAATACTTTTAAGAAGAATCTCGCATTGCGCTATAATGGTAAGATGAAGCTGAACAAGTGGGTAAGTATCAGTGAAGACTTTGTATGGCAGAATACAAGCAGCCGTTCCAAGGATACGGGTAATGATGCCTATACGGGTCCTATCCTCTCGGCCATCTATATGCCGGCCAGCGCCACCATCTACAATCCGTTGGACGGAAGCTACGGTGGCACTACAACGGAAGATCCCGAATACATCAAGAAGTATGGCAGCAACTTTGCGGATGCGCACGGTGATGCTGTCAATCCGGTACGTCTGCTGGAGGCTGAGAACTTGTATAATAAAACAAGCGACCTCTGGAGCACGACCAGCCTGGAAATAGCCAATGTACTTCCCGGGTTGAAGTTTACCAGCCGTTTTACTTATAATCTGACAAGCAATCATTATAAGAAGTTCAATCCTATCCGAGACGAGGTAGGCAAGCCGGATAATTCCAATAACCTCCAGAATACGACTTATCGTACGGATGCTTGGAAGACGGAGAACACATTGACGTATGACAATTCGTTTGGCAAGCATACAGTCGGTGTCCTGCTCTCTACTACAGCAGATCATTATGAAAGCCGGGGGCTGCAAGTGACCGGAAAGGATTTTGCCGATGAATCTGCATTCTTGCAATATCTGGCGTATGCAGGGTCTGTTTCTGCTCTTGATTATCTGACCGGCCCGGATGCGAATGTGTCATTGATTGGCCGTCTGGCCTATTCTTATGATGACCGTTATTTCCTGACTGCTTCTTTCCGTCGTGATTATGCAGGCCGTCTGCCGAAAGCAAATAATTACGGTGACTTCCCGGCTGTTACTGCCGGATGGAAAATTTCGAACGAGAAGTTCTTCCGGAAGAGCGATTTCATCGGCTTGTTGAAACTGCGTGGTTCGTGGGGACGTGTAGGTAACCTGAGTTCTCTTTCTTATAATTATAAATCAGCTTTGCTGAGTAAGGGTTCATGGACCGAACAAGCACAGTATGGACCGGAATCTAACCAGGTTTGGAATACATTCGTTTATAATAATATTGCGTTGAATCCTAACTTGACGTGGGAGACTTCTGAACAGTTGGACTTGGGTTTGGATATGGAGATGTTCAAGAACCGCCTTTCTTTGTCGGTGGATTATTTTGATAAGCGTACTTTCAATTTGATTCAGGAACAAACAATGGACTGGCCTGTTACCATGGGTATTAATGCCATGATGGTGAATCAGGGAGAGGTGCGCAACCGCGGTTTGGAAATTCAGGCCGGCTGGAGTGACAAGGTCAACAAGAACTTCTCATATTTCGTATCGGGCAATTTCACTTACCTGAAGAATTGGGTTTCTGATATAGGTGTGAAAAATGCGGATGGAACTCCGGGTGTATGGACCAATGACAAGGTTTTCCGTACTATACCTTATATGATACAGACTGCTGAAGGTGAACCTATCAACTCTTTCTATCTTTATAAGACGGATGGCATTTTCCAAAACGAGGCCGAAGTGGCTGCTTGGAACAAGGCTCACGGTTATACGGACGACAAAGGAAACTGGAATCCTCTTCAGCCTAATGCACGGCCGGGTGACTTGAAATTCGTCGACACGGATGGTGACGGCAAGCTGACAGATGCAGACCGTCAATATATGGGCAGCGCCACTCCTAAGACTACGTTCGCTTTTACATTGGGATTTACTTGGAAGAAGCTCTCTTTCAACGCTATGTTCCAAGGTGTGGGAGGCGCAAAGGCTTTATATGTAGCTAAACAGATGTTATTGAGTGATGTGGAAGGTAATTTCAATCGCTCTAAAGAGATTCTGAATGCATGGAGTCCTACAAATACAGGTTCCAATATTCCTATCTTGTCCAAGAATGACCCCAATAATAACTTCAGCAGGGCTTCTGACTGGTACTTGGAAAATGCTTCCTATTTACGCTTAAAGAATGTAACCCTTTCTTATGATTTGACTGATGCTTTCCGTCGTTGGTCGCATCTGAATGAGCGTAACAGCCGTTTGTCTGTCTACCTCAGTGGTGAGAATCTGGCTACATTCACTGGATATTCAGGTATGGACCCAGAGTGCGGTGGTTGGGATGCTTTGAAATATCCGGTATCCCGTGTGCTGTCTGTTGGTGTAAAATTGACTTACTAATAAAAAGGAGAATAAATTTATGAAAAAGAATATATTGTTATTGGCAATGTCTGCCACATTGCTTACTACCTCCTGTAGCGATTTCTTGGATGTGCAGCCTGAAGGAGATGCTACAACTACTACTTATTTCACAAATGATCGGCAAGCGATTGACGCTGTTGATGCTTTATATGAGAGATTTCACCAGGAAGCGGTTTATGGCCGTGAGCTGTTCTGGGAGCAAGGAGCAGCGTGTGATGTTGTGTGGGGTAGAAGTCGTGGTTATAGCTCGCTTGCTACTTTGAGATATAGTGGTGATGAATCTCCTTTGAAAGATGTTTTTAAGGCGCTATATACGGTGATGGCACGTTCCAATTGGGTGATACAACAACTGTTGGATAAGCAGAAGAGTACGGCATTGTCTGCTATTGAGACGAGGAGTTTGGGCGAGGCTTATTTTACCCGTGGCTGGGCGCATTTCCTGATAGCCTATCGCTATGGATTGCAAGAACAAGGTGTTCCGTTTGTCCGTTATGAGGACATCCAAGGTGGTTATGATAATTCTATTCCTCCCCAACAGGCATCAGTCATTGATAATTACAAGATGATTATTGAAGATATGGATAAGGCCATCGAATGCTTGCCACTTTTTGAAGAGTACGGAGTAGATGATAGGGGACGTGCGCATGATGCTGCTGCTGTTGCTTTCAAAGCAAAAGTCTATGCTTATTGGGCTATGTGGGATGCTACGCAATGGCAGAATGTAATCAATATGGTCAATGAACTGGAAAAAACTTATGGACGTGATTTGGCTGATACATATGACGAACTGTTTTCTTCGGACTTTACCAAGTGGTGGAACAAAGAATATATTTGGACGATTCCAGGCAATGGAGGTTCACAAGGAGGTGGCTCGGAGTTTCCGGGTATCAGCCTTGAAAATAAAGGCTGGGGTATATATAACGGCTGGGGACAGAACAAGCCTTCCTATGACATCTATGAGGAGATGTTGAAAGACGGTGCCGGTAACGATCGTTTGGTACGTTCTATTCTGGAATATAACCAGGAGTTTGAATTCTTTGGTGAAACACGTAAATTCTTCTCGGCTTCTGATATTGAATCGGGCTTTATGTTCAATAAATACTTGGATCCGTTCAAATACAAGGATGCTGATAAAGAGGGTTATGTGAACACAAACGGTAACTGGCCGACTGTTCGTCTTAACTTCCCGATCATTCGTTTTGCAGAAATGCTGTTGTTCCGTGCCGAAGCTTATCTGATGACGAATCAGGCGGCCTTGGCTACTGCAGATTTGAACCGTATTCGTACACGCTCCCACTTGGCTCCATTGGCAGGTACGGCTACAATGAAGGATTTGTATCACGAACGCCGTTGCGAACTGGCATTTGAATTTACGGATCATTTATTCGATTTGAAGCGTTGGCATCATTCTGGAAATTCAGAGCTCAAAGCACTGGCTGCTGCTGAACTGAATGCCCACCCACGTGTGCGTCATTATGCAGATCGTACTAATCCGGAGTCAGAGTTCGAAATAGGCGATTATCAGGATTATCAGGATAAAGCTGATTATCAGGACTATATGCTGGTATTCCCATATGCACCGGAACAGATTACCAAATCCAACGGTAAGCTGAAACAGAACCCGGGTTATAATTAATCTCCTTTACAGGAAGTTGGAAATATAAGAAAGACCTCATTGCCATTGGTCTAATCTGCAGGGGTTGGTATTTTCGGGTATTGATCCTTGCAGATCTTTCTTCTTTTTCTTTCATTTGCAAAAGGGTATTAATGAACTTATTTTAAAATATACGGAGAAGCGGATGCCTTTAACTGTCCATTCTTCAAACATACAGTCTGATGAAATTAAAAACTCTTATATGCGCAGCTACTGCTTTCTTGGCTTGCTGCTCTTGTACGTCCGGTGAACAATCTCCCGTAGACTATGTAGACCCTTTTATAGGTACAGGCTTTCATGGACATACTTATCCGGGGGCTACAGTTCCTTTCGGAGCAGTGCAACTGAGTCCTGACACGCGTGCCGGGAACTGGGATGCTTGTTCGGGGTATCATTATGATGATACGACTCTGAACGGTTTTTCACACACACATCTAAGTGGAACCGGATGCATTGACCTTGGGGATATACTGTTTCGTCCTACTACGCTGAAACCGGATTTGACTGCGGAAAACATTTACCAGCCGGCAGCTTTTTCCCATAAAGACGAAGAGGCTTCTGCCGGATATTATTCGGTTGTCCTGCAAGAAGAAGGGATAAAAGCTGAATTGACGGCAACGGCACACGCCGGTGTACATCGCTATACGTTTCCCTCCGGCAAGGAAGCATCTGTTATTATAGACCTGGCCCACTTGCTTGATAACGAATATATTTATGAGGCTGAACTTGAGCAGACTGCCGCCGATGAAATCGCAGGCATGCGCAGAACCAGGGGGTGGACAGATAATCAATACGTTTATTTTGTAGCCCGGTTCTCGAAACCTTTTAAGGCTGTTGGCTTTATACAGGATAAAAAGGCGGTTTCGGCAGATGTCAAGTTGGTGGGTACCGATTTGCAAGCTTGCTTGTCTTTCGACAATAGTGATGGAGAGCCGGTTGTTGCCAAAGTCGGATTATCCATTGTCAGTGAAAGGAATGCACGTGAGAATCTGGAAACCGAAGTGGCAGGGTTTGATTTTGATGCCGTGCGTAGTGCGGCCCGCTCGGCTTGGGAACAAGCGCTCTCTGTCATTACAGTAGAAGGCGGCGATACAGACGACCTGAAGAACTTTTATACTGCCATGTATCATTCCATGGTTGTGCCCAATGTGGTGAGTGATGTTAACGGTGAATACCGTCGTCATAATATGGAGACAGGGCAACTGCCTAAAGGTAGAGTGCAATATTCTACCTTCTCGCTTTGGGATACTTTCCGTGCATGGAATCCGTTGATGACTCTGATTGATACCACTTTGGTCAACAATATGGTGAACTCTTTCCTGGATATTTACGAATCTTCGGGTGAACTTCCTATCTGGCCATTGTCTGCCGGAGAAACGGGGACCATGATTGGTTATCATGCGGCTTCCGTCATAGCAGATGCCTATATGAAGGGAATCAGGGGATTTGATGCGGAAAAGGCGTTGGAAGCTATGGTGGTTTCTTCTGAAAAGAATAAAAAGGGAGCCGATTATTATATTCGGAATGGCTTTATTCCTTCTAATATAAAGAAAGAGTCCATATCTTGTTTGCTGGAGTTTGCCTATGATGACTGGTGCATTGCACGCATGGCTCAGGAAATGGGTAAGGATGATATTTATCAAAAGTATATTCAACGCTCTCAGAATTATGTCAATGTGTTCGACGGCTCTACGAAATTCTTCCGCCCCAAGCGGATGGATGGAAACTGGGAAACTCCCTTCAATCCTATTGAAGTAGGTCGTGCTTATACGGAAGCCACTGCCTGGCAGTATCGCTTCTTTGTACCTCACGATGTAAGCGGTATGGCACAATTGTTTGGTGGCAAGGAAGAATTCATCGCTGCACTCGATTCTATCTTTACGGTAGAGTCGGATGTACATGGCGACCTTGTGGATATCACCGGGCTGATAGGCCAGTATGTCCATGGCAATGAGCCGAGCCATCATATTGCCTATCTCTATGATTACGTGGGACAACCTTGGAAGACGCAGGAAATGACACGTCGCCTGCTCCACGAAATGTACACTCCTACGCCCGAAGGCATCATTGGCAACGAAGACTGCGGGCAGATGTCCGGCTGGTATATATTGTCCAGTTTGGGTATATATTCGGTTTGCCCGGGAAGCAATGAATTTGCCCTGACCACTCCTCTATTTGGGAAAGCCGTTGTCAACTTGGCCAATGGAAAGACATTGACCATCCTTGCCAACAACCCCAAGAAGAATGTCTATATCGCAAAAGTTGAATTGAACGGACAGCCGGTAGATGCTAACTTCATCACTTATGCACAGTTGATGGAAGGTGGAGAACTTCGTTTCACCTTGTCTGACAAACCGAATATGGAGAGAGGTACTTCCTCTGAAGCATCCCCTTATTCCTATACTAAAGATGAAGTAGTTTCCATTCCCTATGTGGATAAGGACTTGAATTTGTTTATGGATAGGGTGACAGTTACATTGGCTACGACAACCAAGGGTGCCGAAATCAGATATACATTGGATGGCAGCGAGCCTACAGAGCAGTCTGCACTGTACGAACAGCCTTTTGAATTGGACAAGACCACTTTGATAAAAGCCAAAGGATTCAAGGAAGGTTTCCGTTCGAGCAGGACATTATCCATATCGGCAACGAAAGCTGAATTGAAGGCCGCCCTTTCTGTAAGCCCTACCCGGAACGGTACATCTTATAAGTACTTTGAAGGCACTTACCAAAAAGTGGCTGATGTAGAGAAATCACCGTTATTGGAATCTGGTGTCATGCCCGAACCTTCCATAAAGAATGCCGGGCAGGAAGACCATTTCGGTTATATTTTCTCCGGGCTGATTAATGTTCCCGAGGATGGAGTCTATACCTTCCAAACCCGTTCGGATGACGGTAGTGTCTTGTACATAAATGACGAGCTGGTGGTTGACAATGACGGCTCTCACGCGGCAATTCCTGCTACCGGAATGGTTGCACTGAAGAAAGGCTTCCATCCTTACAAACTTTATTATTTTGAGGATTACGAAGGTGAGCATTTGAGTTGGGCTTGGAAACTGCCTTCTGCCGAGAAGCTGGCCCCCATCCCTGTATCAGTCTTATTTGTGAAATAATAGTTTAATATATATGCTATGAGAAAGTTATTTTTGTTATTCTTACCTTTGTTCGCTGCGTCATGCGGACAGGTGAAACAGCAGGCATCTGCACCGGAGCCCGTTAATGTCATGAGTTTCAATATTCGCTATGACAATCCGGAAGACAGTCTGGATAATTGGGAGTATCGCAAGGAGCGTGCGGCCAATGCCATCCGCTTTTATGACGTTGACATATTGGGCACACAGGAGGTGCTTCATAATCAGTTGGAAGACCTTAAACAGCGTTTGCCGGAATATGGAGTAATCGGTGTAGGTCGTGAAGACGGAAAGGAAAAAGGTGAATATAGTGCACTCTGGTATAAGAAAGAGCGTTTCGATTTGCTGGATTCCGGGTATTTCTGGTTGAGTGAGACTCCTGAGGTTGCCGGTTCTAAAGGTTGGGATGGGGCTTGTGAGCGTATCGCCTCATGGGCAAAACTACAAGATAAGGTGAGTGGCAAAGAGTTTTTTGCGTTGAATACCCACTTGGACCATGTAGGTGTTGTGGCACGTCGTGAGGGGATAAACCTCATGTTGGATAGAATAAATGAGTTAAGCGATGGTTTGCCGGTAATAGTTACGGGAGACTTTAATTCCGAGCCGGAATCAGATGTCATTAAGCATGTGACAGACTCTTCCAATCCGGAACACCTGACCGATGCACGCCAGGTGTCTCCTATTGTTTATGGCCCGGCATGGAGCTTTCATGATTTCGGGAAGATTCCCTACGACAGACGTCCTCTGATTGATTATGTATTTGTGCGCAATGGAATAAAGGTTTTGAAATATGGCGTTTTAGCAGAAACAGAGAATAATGCTTTTTTGTCTGATCATGCCCCTATATTAGTAACAGTTGAATAGTAAAAACGATTATTATGAAGAAGATATTAGTTATACTTTTGGTAGCCATGTTGCTGCCGGTAGAGATGTCGGCACAGAGCCGTCGTGATAAAGAACAGACCTACGTCTTGGAGCAACCTTATGAGGTAACAAAGATTACCCCTCCCAAAGGCAAGAAAATAAAGAATGTCATCCTGATGATTGGCGATGGCATGAGCCTTATGCACGTATATTCCGCTTGGACAGCCAATCGGGGCAAGTTGTTTTTGGATAACTGCCAGGTAGTGGGCTTGTCTAAAACCTATTGTGCCAACAAGTTGATTACCGACTCAGGAGCAGGTGGAACGGCCATAGCTACGGGGCAGAAGACAAACTATCATTCTGTGGGTGTGGATACTCAAGGCCGTCCTCTGAAATCATTGGTCGACCTGGCTGCTGCTAAAGGTAAATCTACCGGTATAGCGGTAACTTGCCGTCTGTGGGATGCCACTCCTGCTGATTTCTGTTGCCATAACAAAGATAGGGATGCTGAGGCGGAGATTGTGGCGGATTATGTAAATTGTAATGCCGACTATGTGTTCGGTGGCGGTGCCAAACTTTTCGAAAACCGTGAAGACGGACGCGATTTGTTTAAGGAATTGCGTGGTAAAGGTTTTCAGACACCTCGCAGTTGGGATGAATTGGCAGGTATAAAGAGTGGTAAAGTATTTGCCGTACCTTATCCTGAGGATACTCCTCTTCCTGCTGACCGCGGCGACCTTTTGGCACGTGCTTCATTGAAAGGCATTGAACTGCTCGACCAGAATAAGAAGGGCTTCTTTATGATGATAGAAGGTTCACAGCTGGATGATTATGGACATTTCAATGATATCGATTTGCTGATGCAGGAAACCCATGACTTTGACCGTACCATCGGCGCCATTTATGAATGGGCTGCCAAGGATGGAGAAACATTGGTAGTAGTTACCGCAGACCATGAAACTGGCGGTCTAAAATATGCCGACGAAACGACCGAAATTACCGATTCACTATATCGTACAACTGGTCATACTTCTACTTATGTCAAGTACTTTATAAAATCAAGTATCAACATAGAATTAGATAAAAAAATCGACAACACCGATATTTATAAATTAAATAAAGCACTAATAACAAAAACCTCTAGTTCGAACTAGAGATTTTTGTGTTATTTAGTTAAACATTGATAAGTCAAGATTATAGACAACTTCATATGCAACTTCTCTTAAAATTTCACATTCTTCAGCTGTGGGTTGTATTTTATTCCCTCCACTTGCTTCAATTTTAAATGTCGGAACATATGAGACATTACGAGGGTTAATACCATAAATAATCCCTGCATGTATCAAGGAAGCTAAATAAGTACCAGCACCACTAGGATGAGTC
>CAJJYX010000119.1 GCA_905197435.1 uncultured Bacteroides sp. | reverse complement strand
GTGCTCTTGCAATGCCCTTGCCCATCGCCCCATTCTCGAAGGCACAGCCGCAAGTGACGGTGGACGGCGATTGATAATCTGGGCTTCGTGTCCACGGCTCCTTAGGTAATGCAACAAAGCAAATGCTTGCAAAACAGCCCCGTAGTTGTAGGCATAATGCGGTGTAAGTATTCCTATTCTCATTGCGCAAGTTTCCTTTCTATTACGTTCATCACCCGTTGGAAGAAGCAAGGATAGGCGTATTGCTCAAACAGGCGCATGATGTTCCGCTTACCCAAATGGCGGAAAAACAACGGGCGGTTCCCATTATATATGGAGCTATGGCTGAAATTGCCGCAAACACTGCTCACTTCGTAGTTCATAGGCTGTATATCCACACTGTCTAACTCCTCTATCACACTGCCTTTTGCGAAATCCAGCACAATCGACACTCCTTTATCATCGTCTATCTCAGGCTTAAACCTTGCTATTCCCCAAAAGTCGCCGATAGTTATGTCGCTGCAACTCTTTCCTGACTTTGCCGGACACGCATAGCACGACAGGCGCAACGACAAGTTGGCAAGAAAAGCTCTGAGATAGGGATTCTCTACCAAAGTAGAGAGCGAAACTGTATTTTTCTCTCCTGCGGCTGACGCCTTGGAGAGGGTGAGAGCGAAACTGTATTTTTTCCATCCTGAGTGTTTGTCCCTGAACGAGATGCCCACAATAGGGGCATCTCGTTCGGGGATAAGCGACTTAGGGTGGGACGAAGCTGAATTTTTGTCGCACATCCGTGCGACCTCTTCTTTTAGATATAGCCGCCATGCTTTCGGACTGGGCACGCCGTGGCAAAGGAAATCTACCGTTAGCAGATTGTCATAATCTCGCCCCAAGTAGAGTTTCAGTCCCATTACTAGGCAAGGAGTTCCCGTGAAGAGCACCTTTCTGCCATTCCGCAAGAAACGTTCCGCATCCTTGTAGGCATTACCTATCCTGCTTTGCACATATTTGCTGCCTCTGAAGGCAGTCAATCCCTCTTTCGTCTCGGTATATGCGTGCACCACTTCCCAGTTTTCATCGAACCGTGCGCCAAACACCACGCCTCCCTCGTCTATTGTCTGCTCTGCCAATGCGGTGAATACCCCGCCCGAAGAGCTTCCAAGCCTGATTTTCTCGTCCTTGTTGATAGCAGCATAAACCTTTTGCGGTTGTCGCTCCCGTCCACTGTTCAGCTCCGGACACACTTTCTCGCAAAGCCCGCAGTCTATGCATACCTCCGTGTCAACTGTAGGGTACAGAAATCCCTCTGCATCTTCCTTCATGGATATACACTGCTTGGGACACCGCTGCGCACAAGCAGCACAGCCACAACAATCCTGTCTATTTGTAATATGTATCATTTTCTATTTTTAAATTTCAACACGGATAATTTATCTAAAATGAAACGACGTTCAGAAACAGTAAGCCCTAAAAAAAACACGCAAAGAGAAACGCTGAAGACACAGGCAAAACATGTCACAAAAAAAGAGAACCATGTATCATTAGGTTGAGTGAGTTTAACAATCAATGGAATAATCAGAGAAATTGTGCCCACAGCGGCGCAAAGCAGTACAACCTTTTTAACATAATCAGATAAAACTAACCCTATCATAGAACGGATAATATATAACCGTGCAATAAATGCTATAATACAAACACACAAATGAACTATAAATACAGAAGCCGGATTTCCCCCAAATTTCAACACAACATACGATATGGGCAAGATGCACAGTAATATTCCACCTACTACGCCTTGATACAACTTGACTTTACCTGTTGCAGCAGCAGACACCATAAGAGGATTGGCCACAGCATCTATAATCGTAACACAAAGCATCAAACGAAGAAATATGACAGTATATTCAGGTACTGTTTTGAGCCACACACGCAAAATAGTTTCTGTTTCAAACATAACAGGCAAAGAAAGAAACAATAACAAAAAAAATGTAAATTTGGAACTGCGATAAATAAGACTATACATATAAGGGCGATTACCCGTAGCAAATGACTTGGTTATCTGAGGATTTAAAGCCGTTTGAAAATTCATAGAAAGTTGAATTACGGCACTTTGTACTTGTACGGCCACACCACGGGCAGCATTTACTACTGGCCCCCAAAAAACATTAAGCAATATATTCAGACCTTGTGTAAAGGCAATGGCTGCACAGCTTCCCCACAGATTCCAGCTTGAGAAACCTATCATCTCACAAAAAAATTTGCCTTTTAATGACTTTCTACTAAATTTACTTTCTTCAAAATGGCGTTTACAATAAGAACTATACACCAAACAGATAAATAATTGAACCAAGAACGTCAGAACCGCATATAATATCAATTTGTCTATATCACCTATTATAAGCATATAAACAATAACCAACTTTAGAACAACTTCTAAGACGGAGATATAAGCAAATGCACTCATTTTTTCGTGAGCAATAATAACAGCATTATAGGGCACACTCATAATCATTACCACTGTAGATAAGATAGAGAACTGATAAGTCCACAAAGCAGCCTCCATACGTTCGACGGGAATGACTAATTTTTCGTAGAAAAACCATAGTCCAACTGTTTCACCTAAAACAATAATCAATAATGCAATAAGACTATGAATTAATACTGAAGTACAGAATACAGTTTTCAAACTTCTCATGTCTCCACACCCTAACTCAAACGTCAGAAAACGTTGTGTACCACTGGCCATTGCACTATTGATAAAACCGAACATAGCCACAACTCCACCTACAACGTTGTAAATGCCAAAATCTTCTACTCCTAATGTGGCAAGAATAACACGTGAGGTATATAGTCCCACGAGCATTGTGAAAGACATCCGAAGATAAAGCAACAGCGTGTTCTTTGCTATACGTTTATTGTTTTGAGAGGTATCTGTCATAGATATTCAAAACTTTTCGACCTGTACGGTTGAAAATCTTTCTTGAAAAAAGTGCAGGAACACTCATCGTAAGAGAAGAGACGGACAGTACGGCGGTCTTTGGACAGAACGATGAACACCTCACTTTTGGAGGGTTCACGATGCAGCTGCTCGCAGATCACTGAAAGGATGCGGGCATGTTTACAACGCATATCCGTGAAGTTATGGAACTATTGATTATTGTCTTGTTAAAAAACGAAATGTAACATGAAGAAGAATTGGAAAATCGTACTGTTGTACGTCGTCCGTCTGAGTTACTCTTTACCAGTGCCGCAGGCGGCATGATAGGAGGCAACTTATGAGGACAGTTACGCTGATCATCGTGCACTGCAACGCCAACCGGGCGGGCAGTGCCCTCCGCATGGCGGACATCGACCGCTACCACCGTTCCCACGGTTGGGCAGGTTGCGGATACCACTATGTCATTCCCACGGACGGGACCATCGAGGTTGGAAGACCTGAAGAGATGGCAGGGGCGCATTGCCGAAACCATAACCGTCACTCCATCAACGTGGCATATGTGGGAGGGCTTGCCCGTGACGGCAAGACTCCCTGCGACACCCGTACCGATGCGTAGAAGGCGGCATTGAGAAAGTTGCTCGGTAAGTTGCATAAGCGTTATCCGAAAGCGTTGATTGTGGGCTACTCAGACCTCGACCCGAGAAAGCCTTTTTGTCCGGGCTTCGATGTGGTCGGGGAGTACCGTGACCTTAAACCTGCCACTTAATCTGTTTCGATTACCGTAAATCGGCTTTGAACACCTGTTCATGGCCGGTTTGTGGCATTTTTTGTTTGTATATGTTTGTTTCCAAGACGGAAAGGCTGTGTGTGTCACTACCTACCAAGTCATAGAAACCATTTTTAAGTAGCCTTCCGGCTTTCTTCCTGGCTCCTGCACCATATGCACCGACCAAGGAAAAAAGGTTGAGCTGAAACTTTACGTTCAACCCTTTCAGTTGGCGGTAATCGTCATTGCTCATATAATTGTACCGTTCGGGATGCGCCAAAACCGGGACATAGTCTTTCGCCTTGATACAAAGCAGGATGTTGTTCAGCCTCATCGGGGGATTGAAGTATGAGGTTTCCACCAACAAGTGTTTTCCGTCCTTTCCCAAGGGTAGCAGGTCGTTCTTCTCCAAGCGTTCTTCGAAGAGGTTATCAAGCATGTTCTCAGCTGCAAGATGCAGTGTGATGTTTCCTTGATAAGCGATTTTCAATTCCTCGAAACGTGCTTTCAGAACAGATGTCGTATTTGGCATATCCTCCATAATGTGCGGAGTCAGCCAAACCTCATTTACACCCAACTGTTCATAGAGGGACAGGATTTGTAGGGTCTCTTCCATTGTCTGCACGCCATCATCCACTCCGGGGAGCAGATGGCAATGCCAGT
The DNA here is from genome assembly GCA_905197435.1 of uncultured Bacteroides sp. GTDB lineage: Bacteria > Bacteroidota > Bacteroidia > Bacteroidales > Bacteroidaceae > Bacteroides. The sequence goes on along the minus strand of CAJJYX010000119.1, from coordinate 5,884 downwards.
CGGTGAATCCCCGGAAGATTCCACTGTCGGCAAGACTGATACGCTTTCTAAAAGGCCACATCTTTCCGTCTACTCTTCCTTCGTATATCCGGCATATCCGTAATGGTAACCATACTTATACCCATATTTATACCCATACTTGTAACCGTATCGTCCGCTACCTCCGCCCGTCCCATTTAGGATGAGCAACATGTTTTTGTACTTCTTGTCAGTGTAGAACTTCTCGATTTCCGGCAACATGCCGCGGTCGAGCAACCCGGCACGGACGATGAACAGGGTCATGTCAGCCTGCTTGTTGATGATAGCGGCATCAGCCACGATCTCCACCGGCGGACAGTCGATAAAAATGTAGTTGTATTCCTTGCGCAGATTGTCCACCAATTGCTCCAGCCGTTCTGCAAACAGCAGTTCCGTGGGGTTGGGAGGAATGGTACCCACGGGAATAATGTCCAAATTGGCATTGTCGGATCGGATGACGACCTCATCGATGCGGTTTATCTGTCCGACAAGATAATCGGAGATGCCGGTCTTTGGCCTGCCCACATACTCGCTTAACGAGCCTTTGCGTAGGTCGAGGTCAATGGCAATAACCCGTTTACCCTTGATGGCAAGGCAAGTGGCGAGGTTAAAAGTGATGAAGGTCTTGCCGCTGCCCGGATTGGCCGAGGTGAGCATGATAACGTTCGATATCCGTTCCTTTCCGGCCACGAACTCAAGGTTGGTGCGCACCACGCGGAAAGCCTCGTTGATCACGTTGCGGCTCTTCTCCTTTACTACTACGGCGCATTTTTCTTCTTTATGGTGACGCGAGAACCAGTTTCCTTTCCTGCGGAATGCGAGTGGTATTTCTCCCACAAACGGGACAGTCATGTTTTCCAAGTCCTTGCGACCACGAACCATCGTATTCATATTCTCGCGGATGAAAATGATAACCACAGGGATGAGCAGTCCCAAAACGAAAGCCACAAGTAGGATATTTTTCTTTACTGGTGCAGTCGGTATCATACTGCCGCCCGGCATGGTGATGACACGGGTATTATAGGCCGTGAATGCCTGTGAAAGTTCGTTCTCCTCACGCTTCTGCAACAGATAAAGATAGAGCGATTCCTTCACTTTTTGCTGGCGCTCCACCGAGAGCAGATATTTGGACTGCTGCGGGTTGGAAGCGATGTGTGAGGTGGCCTGTCCGCCCAGTGACTGCTGACTCCGGATTTGTGCATTCAACGCGACCAACTGGTTGTCAATGGAGGTGAGCAGCGCACTGCGCAGGGATGAGAGTGAGGCATCCATTTCCACTACCAACGGATTCTTCGCACTGCTGTGTGCCACGAGGCTGTTGCGCTCCAAAAGTTTATTGTTGTACTCGGTAATCTGCGCGGTAATGCTCGGATTGTCTATGCCCGAGTTGGCAGGAAGTAGTTGATATTTGTTGCTTTCATTTGCCAAGTGTCCCCGGATGTAGCGGACCATGTATGCCTGGTTGTTCAATTCCTTGATGGAAGCGTCCGCCTGACTGGCTTGTGCCATGTACATGCTGGCCGCTGCCTGCACGTCGGGCAACAGGTGCTCGCTCTTGTAGGAGGATATGTCATCATCCACATTACCCAGTTCACCTTCTATCACGCCAAGACGCTCATTGATGAACATTGAAGTACTGACGGCTATCTGGTTCTTGTCCTTTACCCAGTTCTCGTTATAAACTGCGATGAGGGTGTTCAATACGTCTTCCGCCCGCTGGGTGGAAACATCCCTGAATGACAGGGTGATGATGTTGGACTTCTCGTCGGACTGAGAAACGATCAAGTTAGAGGAATAGGAACTTACGATTGCCTGTAACGGAGAATGTGACACTTGCACAAGTTGTTCTTCACCTTCCGTATAGGATGTGGCAGACATCACGACGATTTTTCCTATAGGACTTTGTATCGTGTCGTTAAGACCTCCGCGCACAGGAATTTTCGAATTCACATCCTTTCCATTTCTTTCAAAGTCGAATAGTGTAATGATGCCGTCTTTTGCCAGTCTCAGGGTAAATGAGGCGGGTTCGTTTTTCGGAAGGTCTATGACCGATACGTTAACCGGCAGTTGGTCACCGTAAACCGTTTGTCTGTGAAAACCTCCGGGTGTATAATAATTCATCTGTAAATGCAGCCTCATTACCACCTCACGCATCAAGTCCGGAGATTGCAAAGTTCCCATCTCATTGTTCACGTTGGTATTCGATGTGAACATACCGAAATCGGCAAAGCTCTCCATCGCGTCGGAGGTAGATTTGCCCTTGGAATCGTCCTTGACAAGTATGGAGGCCGTACGAGTATAAACCGGGGGCGTGATGAGCAGATACCATACCGCTATACCAAGGCATGTGACCAATGAAACGACGAACCAATGCCACTTGCCGAGGCAGAGGTAAAACATATCCTGTATGCGGATGAAGTCCTGCGAGTTTTGTGCAGGGATGTTATTTTGTATAGTTGCCATGTCAGGGATCAGTTTACAATTAATATGGCGATGGAAGTCAGCAGAGAAGCCAATGAAATCCAAAACGAGGTGCTGCGAATGTTGTTACCGTTCACCGTGGACTGACGTGCCTTCGTGCCGTTCGGCTCCACATAGACCACATCGTTCTGCTGCAAGTAATAAGCCGGAGATGAATAAACATGGTCTCCGGAGCAGAGATTCACGCCATAAACACGTTGCTTACCGTCCTCATTGCGCAGTACCAGTACCTTCTCCCGTTTGCCATAGACTGTCAGATCTCCCGCCTGACTCAGTGCATCCAATATCGTGATGTTATCCTTGTCAATGTTGTACCGTCCGGGATTGTTCACTTCTCCCAAGACCGAGACGGTCAGATTCATGAACTCCACCGTAACCACGGGATCTTTAACCAAATCGTGTGATTGTAACTCCTGTTTGATATGCGAGGCCACTTCCTCGCGAGTCATGCCCTGTATGTGGATTTTCCCCAATACGGGAAAGTCTATATCTCCATTGGAGTCCACCGTGTAGCCAGACATTCCTCGGTTAGTACCGGCAGATATTTCTTGCCCCACCTGTTGCGAAATGATGGGCAAGTTGAAAAGGTTGGTCAGTCTCAAGTCCTGACTGTTGACCAAAATGGATAACTTGTCTTTCGGCTGGATCTTTATTTCAACGGGAGCCGTAAGCTCCAATTCGCTTTCTCCGGGACGTAAATCCTGGAAGTAAGTGATTTGTTTGGAAGTGGAGCATGAGCCTAACACAAGTACAAATGCCACCGCCATCAGAATTTTACAAAATTTCATATTCGGTTATAACTATAGTTTCTTGTTGATTGCGCTTATTCTGCGTGTCAGCCAGATATTAGCAAGAGCCCATATCAGGATATCGCCCAGCACAATCCAGTTCACATCGAGATAAAGGGCCAGAAGAATATTAAACAGTATAAATACAATTGACACGGAGATGATTGTAATCATGGCATTGCTCTGCCTCATTCCGAGGGCAAGCAACTTATGGTGGATATGGTTCTTGTCCGGCAGGAACGGGTTCTTCCCGTTGCGTACCCGATGCAGGTAAACCCGGACCACGTCGCTGCATGGAACCAGCAGGGGCGAGAATGCCAGCACCATCGGGTGTACATTTCCCGTATTATCGTCCGGACAGCACATAATCAACTTGAGACTAAGGAGACAGAGCATCATGCCAACGGTCAGACTGCCCGTATCGCCCATGAAGATCTTCCGTCCGTGCTCGGCATTCCCGAAAACATTGTAATAGAAGAACGGCACTAACACGCCCAATGTGGCAAACGCCAACATGGCATAAACATGCTGGTGGAGCATGAAGAAAGTCAGCCCGTAAAACAGGCAGGCGATGCTGCACAGTCCGGAAGCCAGTCCGTCGATACCGTCGATCATGTTGATGGCATTGATAATGAAAACTACGACCAAAATGGTTAGGGGATACCCCAGCCATAACGGAATTGCATGAATGCCCAAAATGCCGTGCAGGTTGTCGATATATATACCACCGGCGATAAGCATCACACCACACAGAATCTGGATGACAAACTTGGCGCGATATCGGATGCCGATCAGGTCATCGGCCATGCCAATCAAATACAGTACCATGATGGAGCAAAAAGCGAAAGCCAAGGGTCGTACGTCGTTCCCGATTTCGGACAACATCTCCGAATGCCCCAGTACCATATTGATTCCCAGCAACAGAGCTATGGTGAAAAACACTACCGGCTTGAACGCGATACCACCCAACCGGGGTACTGCACAATGATGTATCTTCCGTTCGTCGGGAAGGTCGAACAAATGCTTGCGAAAAGCGATCAGCAGAATCTTGGGAATGACGATACCCGCGCAGAAGACACAAAGCAGGAACGCTAAGGAACAATTTGCAATCCAAAAATACATAATCTATAATAGTTTGATATATTCGGGACTAACTTCCACCCCTACGGAAAAGAACTCGGGCAGTTCAACTAACAGACGCTTCGTTTTCGACCCACGTACAGTCAGCAGTTTCCCTTCATAACCGTCCAAAGGACCACCCACAATACGGATGTTCCGTCTGCACATGGCGGGTGTCAATTCGCTCGGAAGATAATATTTCGGACCTTCTGACACGCTTACAGCATGTATAAACCGTTCCATATCTGCATCGGCGACGGTCATCGGATTTCTGTAACCGCCTCCCTTTTGGAAACGGTACTGAATTGTGGGGTACTTCTCTACGAACGGATCAATGACTTCCCGTGCATCATGGACAAAAAAGAGATCCTGAATAAAGGGAACTTCTTCCCGAACCCGTTTACCGCCACGGATGCTCAACCGCTCTTTCATGGGAGTGAACACCTCGAAATGCTCGTCCGCCAGCTGTTTGTATGCGGGTAGCTTGGCATTGGCCCGCTTAAGGTCGCGCATCACGAACCAGCATATCCGTTTTTCTCTTTCCAAAACAGCCATATTCTGGATTCAAGACAATTCTTCTAATCCTGCAAGATTGTAAATTGTTTACATATCAAGCAGTTACAAACAATGGTTCCAAAAGTTAGAGAATAGCTCTCCGTGTCAGTACATCTGTTTATGTTTACCATAAAGTTTCCGTTATCTCACACCTGTAAGAGGTCTCCAAAGCCGTTTCCGGCTTCCTCTTTTGCAACTTCTCTCCGTAAGAGAAGTAATAGAGGGAAATATGAAGTATAACTATTTGATATATAGAGAAAAACTAATCGCTTATGATTACAATTTGCTCAACATCTGATGTGTAAAGTCCAAATAAAAACGAAAGCAACTGAAAAAAAGTACTGTTCTTATATCCTCAATTACGACAAAATGTGTAACTTTGCAATGCAAAACACTTCTCTTACGGAGAGAATTATTTTTTTACTCAACACGTTTATCCTCTTTAGCAATTTCTCTTTCCGATAATTCTACAATCCATCATCAGGTCAGAATGACACCGACGGGAGGCATAACGATAAAAAAAACATAAATCACATCAATACAAGATAGTTCGTGGAGCAAATATCTCGGCATTTTATAGGGATTTCAAGATGAGGCTGTTTGCCCTGTCCACTATCGAAGTGTCTAAAGAAGCAAGATAGATGCGTGTAGTCGTTTCGGAGTCATGCCCCATCGCTTCGCTAATTGTAGCAATAGGGATATTCTTACTTCTTGCAATGCTCGCCCAGCCATGGCGGGCGACGTATGTTGTCAGCGGAATGGGCAACCCCAGCCGTTTGCCGATTTTCTTCAGGTTCCTGTTTATCCGATGTATCTCACTCTTGTACTGCTGTCTTTCATCCTTGCCGCAGTTTTTGATAACAGGCAGCAGATAAGGCGTTCCGCCGGTGTCATACTTGTCGATTAGTTCTTGCATAGGTCGC
>CAJJYX010000118.1 GCA_905197435.1 uncultured Bacteroides sp. | reverse complement strand
GAAGCGGGGGCTTGCGGTACGGCTGCCGTTATCAGCCCCATCGAACGTATCGACGACGTAGAAAACGGCAAGTCATACGTTATTTCCAAGGATGGAAAACCGGGACCGGTATGTACGAAGCTGTACAACAAGCTGCGTGCCATCCAATACGGTGATGAACCCGATACTTACGGCTGGGTGACTATCGTTGAATAATATAGATTTTCGGCTTGCAGAAGCCATGCCGAAAGCCTGTTGTTTATACTTTTAGGCACGGATTGTGCGGACACGGATAGACTTTCAATTCCGTGAAATCCGTGTAATCCGTGCCTAAAATAATATGTTTTATATTTCAATACATATAAATGGGAAAGAACAAGTTAGAGAAGTTTGCCGACATGGCAAGTTATCCTCATGTTTTTGAATATCCGTACTCCGCAGTAGATAATGTGCCGTTTGACATGAAGGGAAACTGGCACGGACAGTTCTTTAAGAACGACCATCCTATTGTCCTGGAGCTGGGTTGCGGCAGGGGAGAGTATACTGTCGGACTGGGACGAATGTTTCCCGATAAGAACTTCATCGGAGTGGATATAAAGGGGGCCCGTATGTGGACGGGAGCCACCGAGTCGCTGGAATCGGGTATGAAGAACGTTGCTTTCCTGCGTACGAATATCGAAATCATCGACCGCTTTTTTGCTCCGGACGAGGTGAGTGAAATCTGGCTCACTTTCTCGGACCCGCAAATGAAGAAGGCGACGAAAAGGCTTACTTCCACCTATTTCATGGAGCGCTACCGCAGATTCTTGAAGAATGAAGGTATAGTCCATCTGAAGACGGACAGTAACTTCATGTTCACTTATACCCGCTACATGATTGAAAAAAACCGGCTTCCGGTGGAGGTGATGACGGAAGACTTGTATCACTCCGGCATGGCTGATGAGATACTCAGCATCAAGACCTATTATGAACAGCAGTGGCTGGAGCGTGGTCTGAATATCAAATACATCAAGTTCCGTCTCCCGCAGGCGGATGAGTTGCAGGAACCCGATGTGGAGATAGAACTGGATGAATACCGCAGCTATAACCGTAGCAAGCGTAGCGGGTTGCAAACCAGCAAATGACCTCTTGTGCTCCTGAGGGGCGGAGGAGGGAACTGTTTGCCATTGAGGTTTCGCAAACTTTATTTTTTTAATCCTTAATTTATAATTTTGACAATGACTCTATATCCGAAATTAATCCTTGATGCATTGGCAACAGTGCGTTATCCCGGTACCGGAAAGAACCTTGTTGAGGCCGGGATGGTAGCCGATAACATGCGAATCGACGGGATGAAGGTCAGCTTCTCGTTGACGTTTGAAAAACCGACCGATCCTTTCATAAAGTCGATGGTGAAAGCTGCCGAGGCAGCGATACACACGTATGTATCTCCCGAAGTGGAGGTCGTTGTGACGACCGAGAGCCGTCAGGCGGCACGCCCGGAAGTGGGCAAACTCTTGCCTCAGGTGAAGAACGTTATCGGAGTATCTTCCGGAAAAGGTGGAGTGGGTAAGTCTACGGTTGCAGCCAACCTTGCCGTGTCTTTGGCGAAGTTGGGCTATAAGGTAGGTTTGCTGGACGCTGATATTTTTGGACCTTCTGTCCCTAAGATGTTCCAGGTGGAAGATGCCCGTCCGGTGGCGGAGACTATTGGCGGACGTGATTTGATTGTCCCCATAGAGAAGTATGGCATCAAGCTGCTTTCCATCGGTTTCTTTGTAGACCCCGACCAGGCTACTTTGTGGCGCGGAGGCATGGCGAGCAATGCCTTGAAGCAGTTGATTGGTGATGCCGACTGGGGCGAACTGGATTATTTCCTTATCGACCTTCCTCCCGGAACGAGTGACATTCATCTGACCGTGGTGCAGACCTTGGCGCTGACAGGTGCCGTCGTTGTCAGTACGCCGCAGGCAGTGGCACTGGCGGATGCCCGTAAAGGCATCAATATGTTCACCAATGATAAGGTGAATGTGCCTATCCTCGGTTTGGTAGAGAACATGGCTTGGTTCACGCCGGCCGAACTGCCGGAGAATAGATACTATATTTTCGGTAAAGAAGGAGCCAAGAAGTTGGCAGAAGAGATGAATGTGCCGTTATTGGGGCAGATACCTATTGTGCAGAGCATCTGTGAGAGTGGCGATAAGGGGACTCCGGTTGCTTTGGATGAAAATACGGTGACCGGGCGTGCATTCTTGCAACTGGCTGCCGCCGTGGTCCGTCAGGTAGACCGCAGAAATATGGAAATGGCACCGACACAGATTGTGGAAGTGCATAAATGACGCCTGTCCGTTGGATAGCGGGTATACATGTTTATTGTGAAAAAGAGAGCGAAGCGAAGCTGATCTCTTCTCTTTGTGAGTAGGAGAAGAGATGCTTCACTACGTTCTGCATGGCAGAATGATGTGCCTGTCAGAGTCTTGACACATCTACTTTGTCATTAAACTTGTTTTAAGAGAGAATCGGTCTATTTAGTAGGACTGACTGTGGCATCCTTTTTCTCCGGCTCTTGCAGACGGAACATTATGGGGACTGCATATTTTACATTTACAGCTTGTCCTTTTTGTATGCCGGGTTTCCATTTTGGCATGATGGTAGTCAGCCGGATTGCTTCGGCGTCCAGCAGAGGGTCGGCACTGCGGAGTACTTTGGGGCTGATGATGTCCCCTTCAGTATTTACAATAAATTGTATGACGACTCTTCCCTGAATCTTAGCTTTCTGTGCGGCTACCGGATATTTGATGTTCTTGCCTATGAATGCCATCATTGCAGACATGCCGCCGGGATATTCAGGCATTTGTTCCACAACTTCGAAAACTGTTCCTTCCGCCGGTGAGGCCGTTTCTTCGGGAGCATATCCCACGACCACCATTTCATCTATTTTGCTTTCAATGGGGGCATACTTGACCGGTGTATTGTCTTCCGTCAGGCGGAACATTACGGGTACCGTATATTTTACGTTTACAGCTTGTCCTTTTTGCATACCCGGTTTCCATTTGGGCATCATGCTGATTACACGTACGGCTTCTTTGTCCAGTTCGGGGTCAATGCCACGGAGTACTTTAGCATTGGCAATGCTGCCGTCTTTTTCCACAACGAATTGTACGGTCACCCGCCCTTGCGTGCCTTTCTTCATGGCTGCCTCCGGATACTTGATGTTCTTGCCGAAATATTCCATCAATGCCGGCATGCCTCCGTCGGGGAATTCGGGCATTTGCTCCACTACCTCGAAAATAGGATTGTCGAGCGTATCCTTGTCCACAGCCTTTTCTTTATAAGCTATGGCTTTTGTACCTTGTTCCCGCTGAGGAACTGCTTGAAGGGCTTGAACTTCCGGTGCCGGTTGTTCAATTTTGGGATCCACTGCCTCTATGACTTCCACTGCAATCTTCTTCGTGGTACGTGCCACGGCTTCGATATTGCTGATAATCATAAGTAAGGCCGCCAAGGGAAGGAACATCAGATATTTGGTCCTTCCTATTTCTTTTGTTCTCTTTTTGTTCATCATTTTGATGCGTTTTTTTAGAGGTAAAACATTGAAATTATTATAGATAGTTGCTGCAGCCTTTTGATGTGACAATCCTAACAGGTGGTACTGGTAGGTTTTGGAGTCATAGCCGTTTTCCAATACGCGGGCATCGGCCATATACTCCAGGTTGGTGCGTATTTCCCGTTTCATGAGCCAGGCAAAGGGATTGAACCAGCAAAAAATGCATGCCAATTCACTGATGACGACATCGATGGAATGCCATTGCCGGACATGTGCCTGCTCGTGGGCCAATATTTCATTGAGTTCTTCTTCGGTATGCGAAGACGGATGAACGAAAATCCAGCGGAAGAAAGAAAAAGGTCCGTCCGCTTTGGGCAGCAGGTGTATATTGGTATTGCCTATCTGTATTTTACGGCATTGATAGGCCAAACGGATAATACCTGCCAATTGTATCGTGAAGCGTATGGACAAGAACGCCACTACTCCCCAATATGCAATGCTTGCATATTCCAAAATAAGGTTTTTCCAATCTGTTGCGGCCGTTCCGGTTTCTATGGTGAATTCCGGCAATACGACATTGGCATAGAGGTCTGCCATTGCCACCATCGGCTCCTGCTCCGTTATCCACGTTTGTATGTTCAATAAAGGTACGGCGGCAGAGATGGCAAAGAAGCACAATAATGCCGTTCTGCGCCAACCAAAGAACGTGTCTTTGTAAAAGAACAGCCGATAGAACGCATAGAAGAGCGCTATCGCTACATTCACTTTTAGAAAATAGGCCAACATAATCTTTGTTTTTGGGTTGAACTTCAGATATTTACTCTTTTCCCTTTTCTATCATATCTATAATGTCTTTCAGGTCACTGGCCGAAATTTTCTGATCCTTTGCGAAGAACGAAACCATTTCCTTATAAGAATTTTCAAAGTAATTGCGCACAAAACCATTCATGAACGTACGTTTGTACTCGCTTTCCCGTATAAGCGGGGTGTATTGGTAGGTATTGCCTACGCGTGCGGCGCGGATATACTGTTTGCGTTCCAGGTTTTTCACGATGGAGGCTACAGTTGTGTAGGGAGGCACCGGTTTGGGATATTTGGCAACAATGTCTTTAACGAAGCAACTGCCCAGTTCCCAAATGTACAACATTGCTTCTTCTTCCTGTATCGTTAACTTTTCCATGGATAAAGTGTTTAAATGAATTCGATGCAAAGCTACGAATATTTCGTAAACAAGCGTCGGGCAGTGAGTTAATTAATCTAAATCCTTATGTTATATGCGCTTTTGGGGGTGCCGGATTGAAAAGAACATGGCTGTTGATAATCTTCTTTTGGTTAATATTACCTATCTTTGGTGCTTTGATTCTTTTACCTTAAATAAAGCGGAAATATGGAGAAAATTAAATCGTTGTTACTGGGAATGTGCTTTGTGTTGGGCGCATGCACAAGTCAGACTTCTACTGTACAAACCACAGAGAAGGGGACTCAATGGGAATGGAAGAATGGCACTATTGTAGTCAGGACTCCCGAACGTCCGGCAGGACAGAAGAGTGTATTGGGGCTGGCTATTCCGAAACTGGATGTAGTCCGTGTAGGTTTTGTCGGTTTGGGCATGCGTGGTCCCGGAGCGGTGGAGCGTTTCACCTATATTCCCGGCACGCAGGTAGTGGCTCTTTGTGATAATGAGGAGGCCCGTGCGGAAAAATGCCAGGAGCTCTTGAAGAAAGCATCCATGCCCAAAGCGGCCGTCTATTCCGGTGACAAGGGATACGAGGAACTTTGCAAACGTGATGACATAGACTTGGTTTATATTGCTGTAGACTGGTTGCATCACTTCCCCGTTGCCAAATGTGCGTTGGAGAACGGCAAGAATGTGGCAATAGAGGTGCCTTCGGGCATGAACCTGCAGGAATGTTGGGACTTGATTGATTTGAGCGAGTCTACCCGTAAGCATTGTTTCATTCTGGAGAACTGCTGTTATGACTGGTTTGAAATGAACACGCTGAACATGGCACAGCATGGCGTATTCGGTGAGGTTATCCGTGCGCAAGGCGCTTATATCCATAATCTGAGCCCGTATTGGGATCATTATTGGAAGAATGGGGAAAATGACGAACTGGGTTGGCGCTTGGACTACAACATGAAGCATCGCGGTGATGTGTATGCCACTCATGGCCTTGGTCCGGTGGCGCAGGCGCTCGATATTCACCGTGGCGACCGTATGGAAACGTTGGTAGCCATGGACACCAAATCTGTGATAGGTAAGGAGTTGGTGGAGAAAAGAACCGGTCGGGAGTGTGAGGAATTCCGTAATGGCGACCATACCACGACCATGATCCGCACAGCCAATGGAAAGGTGATTGAGATTCAGCATAATGTGATGACGCCGCAACCTTATAACCGTCTGTACCAGCTTACGGGTACCAAAGGGTTCGCCAACAAATATCCGGTGGAAGGATATGCGCTTGACGCTGACCAGTTGAGTGCATCGGGCGTTCAGCCCAAGGTAGATGATTTGAATTCACACGGTTTCCTGCCGGAGGCGGAGATGGAGACGCTTATAGAGAAATACCAGCATCCCGTCTTGAAGAAGTACGGTGAGATGGCCAAGGAAGTAGGGGGGCATGGAGGCATGGACTTCGTGATGGACAGCCGTCTGGTATATTGCTTGCAGAACGGGCTTCCTTTGGATATGGATGTGTACGACCTTGCCGAGTGGTGCTGCCTTGCAGAATTGGGGGAACTTTCTATGGACAATGGTTGTGCTGCCGTGGCATTCCCCGATTTCACCCGTGGTGAATGGAATGTGGTGAAAGGCTACAAGCATGCTTATGCAAGTCCGGAAGAGGAAGTCGCTTCCATGGAAAAGGCTAAAGCGTTTACTGCTAAACTGAAGGAGCAGGGAGCAAAGGAGTGGGCTGAAAAGTAGTGATAGCATACCGGGAGGTGTGTCGAAACTTTGACACACCTCCTTCATCAGTTTGTCATTAGTTCACTTTCAGCAATTCTTCCTTCATCTTCTCCACTCCCGGAAAGCCGGTTTGCCTGAACGTGGTATTTCCTTTGCGGTCTACAATCAGATAAGTCGGTACACCTTCTATCTTAAATGCGTCCGACAGGTATTTCCATTGGGCATCCGTCAGGCGGAAGTGCTCGCCATGGATGTCGGGAATCATATTCTCCCAAGTCTTCAGGGGTGAGGTCTCACCGGTGATGTACAGATATACGATGTCCTTGTCTTTCAACTCTTCCTTCATGGGAACCATCATCTTGTTTGCCATGCGGCACGGACCGCACCAGGTGGCCCAGAAATCTACTAACACTACTTTCCCTTTGAATTTGCTGATGATGGAAGCAAACAACTCTTCGTTGCTGACATCGGCATCCACTTGATGGACGGTGTAGCCCGTCTTTTTCTTGTTGGCTTCGAGCTGTGCCAGCAGCTCGTCATTGGCGGCAGTCAGCATCTCGCGGTAGGCGGCGGGCATGGCGGCAACGGTTGCCTTTTGCTCCTCGGTGAGCGGGGTGAAGTTCTTGATGCCCCGGTAGAGGGTGACATTGCGGGCTATATCGAAGAAGATGCCTTTGTCTGTTCCCCATGCTTTGGCAAGTTCTCCGCTCCGCCCGACATTCCTTGAAGCCATTTGTACGTACTGGTTGGACAGAACGGCTTGCGGTACGTTCAATATGGCCATGTCTTCGTCGGGTACGTAGTTGGCCGGTACTTTCTTGGCGAGTTCCTGATAATAGTTGTTCGCTTCCTCCCGTTTGATGAGGTTGGCTTGTAGGGCGGCCGATGTCAGTATGCTGGCAGCAGAAGCCAGTATGGCGTTTGTGGTCAGCTTGTTATTGATGGTCAGCAGTTGCCGGGTAGAAGCACTGTAAGGCAACTTGTCTATTGCTTCTTGTGTTTCGTCGGATATTTGAAGTACGTATGCTTTGGCTGCATCAATATCCTTGCCTGCCAATGCGGCTATACCTTGATAGATCTTGTTTTGCATGTTGATGTCGGGATGGTTCCCGTTCAACTCTTGCGCCACGGTTTCCAGCGGGCCGTTGATGTATGCCACCTCCCCATAAGGTTTCTCCTCGCTGTGGAATTTGGATTTGCGTCGGGAAGCTTCGCGCAGGTTGACGTATATTTCTGTTGTTTTGCCCGGTTCCATGAAGAGCTGGAGCATATATTCTCTGCCCAAATACAGGGTGCATGGGGTAGTGCTGGGCAGCGTCACTTCTTTGGTGAAACTTCCGTCGGGCTGGATGTCAACCGGTATGTCGGTGATGTCTCCTTTGATATTCTCCCATACGGCAATACTGATTGGCATTCCCATGTTGGGACGGAAGTCCAGGAGTTTTCCTTTCAGCGTGGCTTTTCCATATTGGATGACCGGTTCGGGAAGTCCGGCGTTGGGATCGGCTTTGTGCACTACGGCATTCCGGGGAAGTACCTGTTCCGGCAGTTTCCTGCTTTTCAGCTGTATGCCCCAGATGCTGAATCCGTTTTCCACCTTCTCGCCTTCGGTGAAGTCGATGGAGGTGGCATTGTCGGGCAGGGGAGGGAAGACCAGTTGGAATTCCGCTTCGCCCGATTCGGGCATCCAGAATTCCTTACCCGGGGTGATGCCTATGCCTGAACGCAACTGGTAAGTTTCTCCGTTATTATCTGTCAGGTAGCTGTCGGTTGCAATCTGTATCCAGTTCTTGGGGCGGTACTTGGCATAAATGTGGAGCACGGTGGCTGTGTCACTGATGACTACTTTACTCACTTCGATGGAAGTAGTGTTGCTTACGATGAACGGTGGCCGGTCAATCACGTGGTGCTTGGCTTGCAGGGTGCAGCAGATACACAGCAAGAAGCTTGCTAAGATTAAATGGATGTGTCTCATATCAGTCATTTTCCTCAAAAGTACGAATGTTACGTAAAAGAACAAGCATGCAGGAGTTAATAGATGTAAAATGCTTCCGTTTCTTCGTTTTTCAAGGAAACCTTGTATCTTTGCAGAAGATAAGCTGCGGTTCGGCATAACATTCAAGCAAGCTTGATGTTCTGCGCTCACCTTGCATTATCTTTGCAACTGATACTTAACACTTAATTTCTTATCGTATGAAAATCAAAGTATTTTTGACGGGCTTGTTGTTGGCTGCTGTTGCCAATGCCCAGACTGTCTATCACGATGCTTCTGCCTTCCCCCTTCTGGGCAAAGCTACGGAATCTACCCTTACCCGCTATGAACGCCTGCCCGACTCTTTGCAGGACATCTCCCGTAAGCCTTTGTGGGACTTGGGCCGCAACAGTGCCGGACTGGCCGTGCGCTTCCGTTCCAACTCCACAAGCATTGCCGCCAAATGGGAGGTGAGGAATAATGCAAGTATGAACCACATGACGCCGACCGGCATTAAAGGGCTCGACCTTTACTGCCTGCAAGACGGCAAATGGGTCTTTGCCGGCAGTGGTCGTCCGCAGGGCAAGGTCAATAAGGCGGTTATCGTAAGCAATATGCTCCCCGAAGAGCGTGAATATCTCCTATATCTTTCTTTATACGACGGGGTTACTTCACTTTCCATCGGTGTGGATTCTCTTTCCGAAATTGCCCAACCGGCAGTGGAGTTGCCGAAACGCGGGAAGCCGGTGGTATTCTATGGTACCAGCATCTTACAGGGCGGTTGCGCTTCCCGTCCGGGCATGGCGCATACCAATATACTGGAACGCTGGCTCAATCGCGAGTGCATCAATCTGGGCTTTAGCGGCAATGCCATGCTCGATTTGGAGATTGCCGATGTCATAGCCGGTGTGGATGCTTCCATGTTTGTACTCGACTTTGCGCCCAATGCCACAGTGGAGCAGATGAAAGAGCGTGCCGATAAATTCTATACCATCATCCGCAGCAAGCATCCCGATACCCCTATCCTTTTTGTGGAAGATCCGGTCTTTACCCATTCCCCTTTCAACACAAAGATAGCCAAAGAAGTAAAAGACAAGAATGAGACATTGAATGCCTTTTTCCGCTCTCTGAAACAACGTGGAGAGAAGAACATCTATTTCCTCTCCTCCCGCGACATCATCGGCCACGACGGGGAAGCTACGGTAGACGGCATTCACTTTACCGATTTGGGCTTTATGAGGTATGCTGAGGTGCTTTATCCCATACTGAAAAAACACGTGCGTTGAAACAGTGTGTCACGCCTTTGCTGCCTTATGCTTCTTGTACTCTTCAATCACATGTTTCCTGCTTTGCAGTATCTGCCAGCGATATACCAGGCAAGTGGTAATGAAGTAAATGCCCGCTTGTATCCACAGTGCCTGGTACTCGGAAGATACTTCATCGAGTGTGGCTCCCATGCTGTTGATGCGCACATAGCCGTTGATGCCGAATGTGGAGGGGAAGATGTACGAGAAGTACTTCCAAAAAGCGGGCATGGCAGCTCCCGGCCAGGAAATGCCGGAGAGGAACAGTAACGGCACGGAGGTGAACACAAACATCAGCATGCACGTTTCGCGGTTGCGGATGGCGATGGATGCCGTCATGGCAAAGAAGATGCAGGCTGCCAGATAAGGCAGGGTGAACAAGGTCAATACACCGGGTATCGCTATCTGGTTGAGGCTGAAAAGCCATGGGACCACGCACAGGATATATACCGATACCAGTGAATAGACCATGAAGTAGCTCAACCCTTTGCCCATCACAATACGCAGCGTACCGTTGTAGTGGCGGTTGATGGGTACCAGGTCTCTGAAGCGGTTCTG
>CAJJYX010000117.1 GCA_905197435.1 uncultured Bacteroides sp. | reverse complement strand
GTCGATGAGGAGGAGGTGGGGAGAGGCGGCTTCGCGCTCCGTCTGCCAATAGGTTGACTCCTGGAGGTCGAACGCCTTGTCGCCGGTGTGATTGCCTTGGAGGTTCTCCGAGTCGGCGTACTTGACGTCCCAACCGTCACGTGAGAGACGCTTGCCGTCGGCACCCTGAAGGTAAAGTTCGGCTATGGCAACGGGCTTGCCGTCGTGCGTGGAAGGACATTCTATGGCTACGTAGCGACCGGTGGCTGCATTGCTGAAGCCGATGGTCTGCCATCCGTTGCCCGGCTTCGTCTCGCCCTTTGCCACGGGAGTGGCTGAGTTGAGGTCGGGCTTGTCGCCGATGTTGTTGTGCTTGGCCGACTTCTCGAGCTGCAGCTTGTCGAGCTCGGGCTTGTTCTGTCCCCAAACCACGGGCTGCTTCGGACCCACAACGTCGAGCACCACAATCTCGTTTTCGCCCTTCTTCAGCCAGCAGCCGGGACAATAGAGCGTCTGCTGCGGACCGATGCTCCAGAAACGACCGAGCGCATGTCCGTTGACATACACCTGTCCCTTGCCCCATGTCTCCATGTTGAGGAACGTGTCGCCCGTCTTCTTCAGATTGAACGTAGCCTTGTAATAGCCTATCGCAGACGGCGTATTCGAGGCGAGAGCCACGTCGTTGCGTGGAGTGGTCATGGCGCGGCGGGCTGTCTGATAGTCGTCAGCGATGCGGCGCATGCGCCAGTCCTTGAGGTTCCATGTAAGCTCGTCGCCGTCAACGTCAGCCGTGAGCGTCACGTCGCCCACCAGTCCCTTGAAGTCCTTGATGGCACGACCGAAATTTATTCTGCCCATTCCCTCAACGAGCAGCGTCAGCACGTCGCCCTTCTTGGTAGCTGGCAGAGGCAGCGAACGCTCGTTCTTCACGCGGTCTATCTTGCCGACATACTTGCCACCGACGAACACCTGTACGAAGTCGTGACCGTCAATGTGGAGCATCGAGCCTTCTGAGATTTCGGGCAACTCCGTGTTGTATATCATCGAACCGTAGCCCATGTTCATCTCTTCGAAGGTCTGGACGTCACGACTCTCTGCCGTGCTGTCCACACCCATATAGATGGGAGCCACGTTCTTAAGCGTCATCTTCGGAATGCTGATGATGCCAGCCGCCTTACCGGGAACGGCGGGCAGCTTTCCGTCAGCATATTTCTGGAGAGTCTTGCGCAAGAGCCAGTACTTCTCCGTCGGAGCGCCATACTCATTGATGGGCGCGTCATAGTCGTAAGACGTTACGTCGGGGGCGAATCCGGGCGAGTTGGCACCAGCCCAATGACCGAACGACGTGCCGCCGTGAGTCATGTAGAGCGAGAAGGAAATGCCCTTTGAGAGCATTTCGTCAATGCCGTCCACCATGTCCTTGGCAGGACGCGTCTCGTGACGGGCTCCCCACTTGTCGAACCATCCGCTCCAGAACTCGGAACACATGAGCGGAGCGTTGGGACGAAGCTCGCGCAGACGGCGGAACTGGTCGTCGATGTTGGCTCCTGTTCCGAAGTTCATGGTCCATACCAGGTCGTGGAGCCCGTTCTTGGTGAAGTTGGACGCCCAGTCGCATTGGAACAGTGCCACGCCGGGGTAATTGGTGCGTACAATGTCGCGGATTTGTGATACGTAGCCTTTGTCTTCCCCGTAGGAACCGTATTCGTTCTCTACTTGCACCATGATGATGGGACCTCCGTTCTGTATGGTCATACCGGCCACCTGCTCGGCAACGGCTTTTTCGAAGATACTTACACGTTCCATGAAGTAGGGGTCGGATTCGCGCAGACGGATATCTTTTTTCTTGAGTAACCACCAGGGAAGTCCGCCCATTTCCCATTCGGCACAGACGTAGGGTCCCGGGCGCAGGATGACATACATGTCATTCTGCTGGCACAAGCGGCAGAATTCTGCCAGATCATTCTGTTCGGTGAAATTGAATACTCCCGGCTGAGGCTCATGGGAGTTCCAGAAAACGTAAAGGCAGACTGTGTTCATGCCCAGAGCCTTGCACATTTTGATGCGTTGGTCCCAATAGACCTTGGGGATGCGCGGATAGTGCAGCTCTGCGGCTTTGATGACAAACGGTTTGCCGTTCAGCAGGAATGTACCCTTGCCGGCTGAGAAGTCACCTTTCCCTTCCCATTGGGTACGTGGGTCCCAACTGTCGCGCCAGGGTATCGTGATTGTTCCGTCCTTGCTGAATTCAAGTGGAAGCCATACGTAGCGCGAGTCCTCAAGGTCTTTCTTCTTCCAGCGGTCGAACATGGCGATGTAGGCATTCCCTTTTCCGTAGACTTGCTGCACGTAAGTGCTTTGTGCATAGAAGGTTTTGTCTGCATCGGAACCGGTACACGGGTTGCCGATGGTAGTCCATTGTCCCATGATGGAATCGGCCACTGCCAATTCGGCCACATTGGGATCCCAGCCGGTGCAACCGGAAGAGAGCATATAGTACTTGCCGTTATACTTGAATACGGCGGGTGCTTCGCGGCTTTGTTTCACGAAATTACGTGTATAGCGACCGGTGGGCTTCAGGTAGTCATCCGTCAGTTCGCTTATATATAAGGTAGCGTTGCTTTCCGAAGAGTAGAACTGGTATGCCTTGCCGTTATCATCAACGAACACTGTTTGGTCACGGCTCATCGCACCGTTGGGGCGGAAGCTGCCTACATAGGTGAATGTCCCGGTAGGAGAGTCGCTGACCGCCACGCCGGCACATGCTTTACTGTAGTCGGCACTTTCCACATGTGCCCACATGACGAATTTCTTCGTTTTTTCGTTGTAAATCACTTTGGGGCGTTCCAGAACTTTGCTGGGGTGCAGATCGTGCTTTTCGTCGTCTTTTACGGCAGGAAGTACGATACCTTCGAATTTCCAGTTCAGCAGGTCTTTTGAAGAATAACAGCTGACACCGGTTACATCGGTGCGGTAGCATTCCCATGTGGCCCATTCGGGTAGGATGGTTTCCCCTTTTTTGTATTCACCGTACCAATAATAGGTCCCTTCGTGGTAAAGAAGGCCGCCACCATGAGCATTGATGGGATTGCCGTCGGTGTCCTTCCATACTTCCCCGGGTATGATTGCGGCACTTTTCGTTTGTGCTTTTGTTTCTGCAGAGGGCAGGCAGCAGAGGCAGGCCAGCAATGCAAAACTCCAAATAATTTTCCTTTTCATTTAAGAATTCGGTATTAGATAATTAGTAAATCATTTTATGTTTGTGACAAAGATATGCGAAAGTTGAGAGATGAAGGGTATGCAAATGTGTCAAAAAGGAGAGATTATAGCTCTAATATCTCCTTTTTGTGATGTTTTTCAGTCTTTTCTATTTGGTTTGTACTTGCTTCATTACCCGAAGGAAATTTCCGCCCCATATCTTGGCGATGTCTGTTTCTGTAAATCCGTGTTCCAGCAGGCGGACGGTGATATTGATGAAATCATTGTCTCCATTACATCCTTTGACACCGCCTCCACCGTCGAAGTCCGAACCGATGCCTACGTGGTCTATGCCTGCCACTTCAATCATGTGCAGCAGGTGTTTCATGAAGTCCGTGAGGTTGGCTTTCCTGGCATCCGGGGCCAGAAACTCGTCTACCAGACAGGCTTGAGCTACACCACCGTGTGCAGCAAGGGCGCGTAGCTGTTTGTCGGTCAGATTGCGGTCGTGTTTGTAGATGGCGCTTGCAGAGGAGTGGGAAGCTATGACCGGTGCTTTTGAGTATTTCAGTACATCCCAGAAGGTGCTTTCGGCTGCATGTGAAAGGTCAATCATTATTCCTTGCCGGTTCATCTCCCTCACCACTTTCCTGCCGAAGGGACTCAAGCCGTTCCAATGGGCTGTTGTGTCCGAAGAACTATCGCAGATGTCATTGTTGCGGGTGTGGCAAAGGGTGATATACGTGATGCCTGCATCATGGAAACGGGTGATGTTTTTCAAATCCTTACCGATACCGTATCCGTTTTCGATGCCGATATAAAAGGCTTTCTTTCCTTCGGCTTTGAGCCTGGGCAGGTCATCGGGCGTACGAGCTATGGCACACTGTTCTCCGTTCATCTCCACTTGCCGGTAGATGCGGTGTATCAATTCATCCACGCGGTCGATGGCTTTCCGTCTGTTCTTTTCATCACATGGGCCTTGGCGTACCCAGCATGCCAGGTATTGCCCATCCAACTTCCCTTCTCGCATCTTGGGCAAGCAAACCTGTGTTTTTTCGCGTGTACCTATATTATAAGAAACATCAAAATCAAGTGGGGTGTCTGTATGTGTATCAAGGGAGAGGATGCGGCTGTGAATCTCTTTGGCCTGTCGGTAGGTATCTGCCTTTTGAACCAGAAAACGGAAGAATCTGGCAGAGATGCTGTCGCCCGCCGTAGCCAGAGCTTCGGGATGGAACTGTACACCCCATATCGGATATTCGTGGGAAGACTCTATAGCTTCGGGAATACTGTCTGACGACCAACCCGTTATGCTGAATCCTGGTGCAACTTGCTTGACCGCCTGGTGATGGTGGGTATTGGTGAAAAGTTGTGTTTGCCCGATTATGGATGCCATGGCAGAACCGGGAGTAAGGTGGACGGTGTGAGTCGGTACACTGCTCGGCTTTTGCTGCCGGTGGCGGATGGAAGTGTCGGGGTGCTGGGTAGGAATGTCCTGATAAAGTGTTCCACCGAAAGCTACATTGATTAACTGTTCTCCCCGGCAGATGCCAAGCGTCGGAAGATTGCGCCGGGCAGCCAGGCGGATGAGTGCCATGTCGTACACATCGCGCAAGGAGTCTACTTTTCCCAGCTGTTCGATGGGTGACTCATTGAAATAGGAAGGGTGTATGTCTTCTCCTCCTATCAGAATGATACCGTCCAGCCGGTTGGCGATGTCTGCCAGGACGAGGCTATCGGTTGTAATGGGAATCAGCATAGGCGTTCCGCCTGCTTGGATTACAGCTTCGGTATATGTCATCTGTGTGGACGAGCTCCGGTTCGGGTGTGAGCAGGAAATGCCGATGAGAGGGGCTTTCTTGATTGTTTTCTGATCGGACTGTCCCATTGCCCAATATGGACATAGGAGAAGCAATGCTGTTAGCAGTAGTTTGTTCATGGTTTTCGGGAGTATTTCTTTTTACTGCAAAGTTATAAGAAATATTTAAGCCATCCAATAAGTTGGATAACTTGTGAATTCGGGTGGTTTGTTGGCAGAAGGACATTATATTCTTTGTTTACGAAGGAAGTGTGTTATATAACATGCTTCCCTTTGTTGCTTTTCTTTGAATTAATGCCTAATTTGCGCCTCACAAAAGTTAACGGCATCATTGTATGTCAGGTTATTCACTTAAAATCTTAATATATCATGAAAGTATATCAGACGAATGAAATTAAGAACATTGCCCTCCTTGGCAATGACGGCTCGGGTAAAACCACTCTCACGGAAGCGCTGCTCTTTGAGAGTGGTATTATAAAACGTCGCGGCAGAATTACTGCCAAGAATACTGTCAGCGATTACTTTCCGGTGGAACAGGAATATGGCTATTCTGTGTTTTCCACCGTTTTCCATGTGGAGTGGAACGGTAAAAAACTGAATATCATTGACTGTCCGGGTAGTGATGACTTTGTAGGAGCTGCTATAACGGCGCTCAATGTTACTGATACTGCCATCCTGCTACTGAACGGGCAATATGGCCCCGAAGTAGGCACACAGAACCATTTTCGCTACACTGAGAAACTGGGTAAACCGGTCATCTTCCTGGTAAACCAGCTTGATAATGAGAAGTGCGATTATGATATGGTGCTCGAGCAGTTGCAATCCATATACGGTCCGAAGGTGGTGCCTGTGCAATATCCGCTGGCTACCGGACCGAACTTCAATTCGTTGATCGATGTACTTTTGATGAAAAAATATTCGTGGGGACCCGAAGGCGGTGCTCCTACCATTGAAGAGATTCCGGCCGAAGAAATGGAAAAGGCGACAGAACTGCACAAGGCTTTGGTAGAAGCTGCTGCCGAACATGACGAGGGACTTATGGAAAAATTCTTTGAGCAGGATTCTTTGACAGAAGACGAAATGCGCGAAGGTATCCGCAAGGGCTTGGCTTCACGCGGGATGTTCCCGGTATTCTGTGTCTGTGCCGGCAAGGATATGGGTGTACGCCGTCTGATGGAGTTCTTGGGTAATGTGGTACCGTTTGTAGACGAAATGCCGCCGGTACACAATACACGCGGTGAGGTGGTGAAACCGGATTCTAACGGACCTACTTCCTTGTATTTCTTTAAGACTGCCGTTGAACCGCATATAGGTGACGTTCAGTACTTCAAAGTGATGAGTGGCAAGGTGCACGAAGGTGATGACTTTACTAATGCAGACCGCGGCTCCAAAGAGCGCATCGCGCAGATTTATGCATGTGCCGGTGCCAACCGTATCAAGGTAGAGGAAATGGTGGCCGGTGATATCGGTTGTACGGTGAAACTGAAGGATGTGCATACCGGCAATACTTTGAATGGCAAGGGCGCTGAAAACCGTTTCAACTTCATCAAATATCCGAACTCCAAATATTCACGTGCCATCAAACCGTTGAATGAGTCGGATACGGAAAAGATGATGGTTGCTTTGAACCGTATGCGCGAGGAAGATCCGACATGGGTGATAGACCAGTCCAAGGAATTGCGTCAGACCATTGTGCACGGGCAGGGTGAATTCCACTTGCGCACCTTGAAGTGGCGTCTGGAAAACAACGAGAAACTGCAAATCAAGTTTGAAGAACCGAGAATACCATATCGCGAAACGATTACGAAAGCTGCCCGTGCGGATTATCGCCATAAGAAGCAGTCGGGTGGTGCAGGCCAGTTCGGTGAAGTTCATCTGATTGTTGAGCCTTATTACGAAGGCATGCCGTTGCCTGAAACCTATAAATTCAATGGCCAGGAGTTCAAGATGAATGTTAAGGGTACTGAAGAAGTTCCATTGGAATGGGGGGGCAAGCTGGTGTTTGTCAACAGTATCGTGGGCGGTTCCATTGATGCACGTTTCATGCCGGCTATCTTGAAAGGTATCATGTCACGTATGGAGCAGGGACCGTTGACCGGTTCGTATGCCCGCGATGTACGTGTTATCGTATATGACGGAAAGATGCATCCGGTTGATTCCAATGAAATCTCCTTTATGCTGGCAGGACGGAATGCGTTCAGCGAAGCGTTCAAGAATGCCGGTCCGAAGATTTTGGAACCCATTTATGACGTGGAAGTATTTGTTCCGTCAGACAAGATGGGTGATGTGATGAGTGATTTGCAGGGACGCCGTGCCATGATTATGGGTATGAGTAGCGAGGCCGGTTACGAAAAACTGAGTGCTAAGGTGCCTTTGAAGGAAATGTCATCCTACTCTACGGCATTGAGCTCGTTGACCGGTGGGCGTGCTTCTTTCATCATGAAGTTTGCCAGCTATGAACTCGTTCCGAGTGATGTGCAGGATAAGCTGATCAAGGAATTTGAGGCCAAGCAGGCTGAAGAATGATTTTCTGTGGTTGGTAGTTTGGCTGTTGTAACTACCGGCTACTAATATAACAATTGTTAAAGCCGTTGTTACTTCATGACAAGTAATAGCGGCTTTTTTCATTAATGTAGATTAAGAACATGAAGAATTGTGAATTGAATGATTAATTTTTTATTAAATTTGCAAACAAAAGACCTGTGCTTTTGTTATAATGCTCATAATACAACCTAAAAAATGGTCTTCGGTTAATTTACGAGAACGTCCGGTTAAATCAGGTTAATTGGTTAGGAGTGTTAATTAGGGAGTGTTAATTTTGTGACTATGAAAAAGTCAACTATATGGATATTAGGTATCGTTATGGGATTCTCTTTCCTCAGTTTGCTGTATCTGCAGATAAGCTATATTGAGGAAATGGTGAAGATGCGTAACGAACAATTTGATGAATCTGTGAAGCGTGCATTGATGGCTGCTTCAAAAGATGCGGAGTCTGCGGAGGTTGACCGTTGGTTAAGGGAAGATATCTCCGAGGCGGAAAAGAAAGCATGGGAGCAGTCACAAAGTAGCAGCGGAGTGATGCGGACCCAGCGGTTTGTGATGACGGCTCCGGATGGCAGTGTTCGTTCTTCGGTGGAATTGAAAACTTTCAGCAATGAGCCTTCAGAATTGCCAAGAGCAATGATCTCGCGTAAACATGGGGCAAAAACCATTCCTCAGACTTCACGCTCTCAGATAGAGATGCTTAAAAACCGCTATCTTTATCAGCGTGCATTGGTGGATGAAGTGGTGTTGCAGATGGTATATAATGCCAGTGACAAGCCGATTGAAGAGCGTGTTAATTTTAAAAGTCTGGATCAATATCTTAAAGCGGGTCTGATAGAGAATGGTCTCGGTGATTTGGACTATCACTTCAAGGTGATTGATCGGGAAGGCAGAGAGGTTTACCGTTGTTCGGACTATAGTGATGTTGGGAGTGAAAGTTCTTATTCGCAGCCATTGTTTCTGAATGACCCGCCTGCCCGTATGAGTATTGTCAAGATACATTTTCCGGGAAAGAAGGATTATATCTTCGATTCGGTCAGGTTCATGATACCGTCGATGATATTTACTTTTGTCCTGTTGGTAACGTTCATCTTTACGATTTATATCGTGTTCCGCCAAAAGAAGCTGACGGAGATGAAGAATGACTTCATCAACAATATGACACACGAGTTCAAGACGCCGATATCGACGATTTCATTGGCGGCGCAAATGCTGAAAGATCCGGCTGTGGGTAAGTCTCCGGTCATGTTTCAGCATATATCGGGGGTCATCAACGATGAAACGAAGCGCTTGAGGTTTCAGGTTGAGAAAGTGCTTCAGATGTCAATGTTCGATCGCCAGAAGGCCACTTTGAAAATGAAGGAGCTGGATGCCAATGAATTGATAACGGGTGTTATCAATACGTTTACTCTGAAAGTGGAGCGTTATAGTGGAAAGATTGAATCGGAGCTAAAAGCTACTGATCCTGTGATCTTTGCCGATGAGATGCATATCACAAATGTGATTTTCAACCTCATGGATAATGCAGTGAAGTATAAGCGTCCGGACGTAGATCTGCAACTGACGGTAAAGACTTGGAATGAGCCGGGCAAGCTGATGATTTCCATTCAAGATAACGGTATCGGTATCAAGAAGGAAAATTTGAAAAAGATATTCGAGAAGTTCTATCGCGTGCATACAGGTAATCTGCACGATGTGAAAGGCTTCGGCTTAGGATTGGCTTATGTGAAGAAGATTATTCAGGATCATAAGGGGACTATCCGGGCGGAAAGCGAACTGAACGTAGGAACTAAATTTATTATTGCATTACCTTTATTAAAAAATTGATTGATATGGACGAGAAACTGCGTATTTTATTGTGCGAAGATGATGAAAATCTTGGCATGCTTTTAAGAGAATATTTACAGGCAAAGGGTTACGCTGCCGAGTTATGTCCCGATGGAGAAGCAGGATACAAGGCTTTCCTGAAGAATAAATATGACTTGTGTGTGTTTGATGTGATGATGCCGAAGAAAGATGGTTTCACACTGGCACAGGAAGTGCGTGCAGCCAATGCTGAAATTCCCATTATCTTCCTGACTGCTCTAAATAGTACGGCGGATATCGTAAAAGGATTTCAGGTGGGTGGTAATGACTTTATTTCAAAGCCATTCAATAAAGAAGAATTGATTATTCGTGTGACGCACCAGATTTCGTTGGTTGCAGCGAAAAGAATCATTGTTGCACAAACGGAAGAGTTGCGTAAGACGATCATGGGACGCGACAAACTCTATTCTGTGATTGCACATGACTTGCGTTCACCAATGGGATCTATCAAGATGGTATTGAATATGCTGATTCTGAATCTGCCAAGCGAAACAATTGGTGATGAGATGTATGAATTGCTGACAATGGCTAATCAGACAACAGAAGATGTATTCTCATTGCTTGATAATCTGCTGAAATGGACGAAGAGCCAGATTGGTAAACTGAAAGTGGTTTATCAGGATATTAATATGGTGGAAGTCGTAGAGGGCGTAAGTGAAATCTTTACGATGGTGACCAGCCTGAAAAATATTAAGATAGTACAAGATGTGCCTGTAGAGAATGTGGCTGTTCGTGCTGATATTGACATGATTAAGACGGTGATTCGTAATTTAATCAGTAATGCGATTAAGTTTAGCAATGAAGGTTCGGAAGTAGTGGTGTCACTGGCAGAAGAAGACGGTATGGCAATCGTAAGTGTG
>CAJJYX010000116.1 GCA_905197435.1 uncultured Bacteroides sp. | reverse complement strand
TGTCAAAGAACACTTGATGATTACTTTTTACACAACCTCCCGGGAGGAGGGGAATCGGGATAGTACCTTTACCCCCATAATGGATAGCACCTTTACCCCATAATGACAAGAAACGAATAAAAGTCTTATATCGAGCTCAGGTTATGTTAATCTCTGTAATCTCTGGTGAAATTTTCCACGTTTTTCTTACATTTGTTTCATTCTTAATCGTTTGTGAACATGCTTGATTGGAACTTCATTGCCGGCCAGATTGCTACGATAGCCTTCGACATTGTTTATTTCGGTGCCATCATCGGAACGATTGTCATCATTGTCCTCGACAACCGCAACCCGGTGAAGACAATGGCATGGATACTGATACTGATGTTCCTCCCCATCGTGGGGCTGGTGTTCTACTTCTTCTTCGGGCGTAGCCAGCGCCGGGTGCGCATAATAGGAAAGAAGAGCTACAGCCGCCTGCTGAAGAAACCTATGGCGGAATACCTGGCACAGGATTCATGTGCGCTTCCCATCAATTACAGCCGCCTCATATCCTTGTTCCGCAATACCAACCAGGCTTTTCCCTTCGACGGAAACCGGGTGGAAGCCTATACCATGGGGCTCTCCATGCTGCAATCCCTGCTGCGCGAATTGGAAAAAGCGACGAAGCATATCCACATGGAATTCTATATCTTCGAGGACGATGCCATCGGACGCCTGGTGCGTGATGTCTTGATGGAAAAGGCACGTGCCGGGGTAGAGGTGCGTGTAATTTATGATGATGTGGGTTGTTGGCACGTTCCCAACCGCTTTTTTGAAGAGATGCGTGAAGCCGGTGTCGAGGTACGCAGTTTCCTGAAGGTACGTTTCCCGCTTTTCACCAGCAAGGTGAACTATCGCAATCATCGGAAAATAGTAGTCATAGACGGGCGCATCGGCTTTGTGGGCGGCATGAATCTTGCCGAACGCTATATGCGCGGATTCTCATGGGGCATCTGGCGGGATACACATCTGCTACTGGAGGGCAAAGCCGTCCACGGACTGCAAACCGCCTTCCTGCTCGATTGGTACTTTGTGGACCGCACACTGATTACCTCTGCCCGCTATTTCCCTAAAATAGAGAACTGCGGCGCTTCCTTGGCGCAGATTGTAACGAGTGAACCCGTAGGTCCATGGAAAGAGATTATGCAGGGACTCGTCATATCCATCTCCAGCGCAAAGAAATACTTCTACATCCAGACCCCCTACTTCCTGCCCACCGAAGCCGTACTCGTGGCCATGCAGACAGCCGCCCTGGCCGGTGTCGACGTGCGTCTGATGCTACCCATGCGTGCAGATAACCGCTTGACGCATCTGGGTTCCTGTTCTTATCTGGCAGACGTGCTCTACGCCGGAGTCAAGGTCTATTTCTATAAGAAGGGGTTTCTGCACTCCAAGCTAATGGTTTCGGATGACGAACTGTCTACGGTAGGCTCCACCAATGTGGACTTCCGTAGCTTTGAACACAACTTTGAGGTGAATGCCTTTATCTATGATACGGAGACAGCGCTCCAGATGCGCGAAATCTTCCTTCAGGACCAACACGACTGCGTGCAAGTATTCCTGAAAAACTGGGTGAAGCGCCCTTGGTATCACAAGGCCGCCGAGAGTGTAGTGCGGCTGATGGCGCCGCTTTTATAACTTGAAAAAAGAGAAGTTCACACTGCCGTACACCCTTCTCTCCACAAAGTGCGGATGTTCCTCGAAACTGTTCTTTTTCCCGTGTTCCAGGACAAAAAAGCCGTCTTCCTTCAACAGATTGTTCTCAAAGATAAGGTCGGGCAGAGTTTCCAGCCCGTCGAGTTCGTAGGGAGGGTCGGCAAAGATAAAATCGAACTGCTCCCGTCCGCTCTTAAGGTATTTGAATACGTCACCGCGTATGGGCAAGCATTTGTCTGTCTTCAGCTCCTGCAGAATCTTACAGATGAAGCCATAGTGGTCACGGTCTTTTTCCACACAGATTACTTGTTCGCAGCCTCTGGACACAAGCTCGATGCTTATGCTCCCTGTACCGGCAAAAAGGTCAAGGGCACGGACGCCGTCCTCAAAGTCCATATAATTAGAAAGCACATTGAACAGATTCTCTTTGGCAAAGTCTGTAGTGGGACGTGCCTTGAAGGAGCGGGGCACATCGAAACGTCTTCTTTTGTATATTCCACTGATTATTCGCATAGGGTTGTTATGGCTTGCAAGTCAAGATTAGCGGCGGGATTCATAACGAATACCTGCCGGATGAATTTTCGCAGTTCGGGCAGTAACAGTTCTTTGTCGCTCAGGTCACCGGTGAGGTGCAGTTCGTCGCGTTCCTGCTCGAAGCCGAGCTGTTTCCATATATATAATAGGTAATAGACGCGGTCGGGCGTGGTCTTGCACTCAAAGGAATTGGCAAGAAGCAGGCGCCCGCGCTCGTAGCCGTATACATCTACGGCATCTTTACGCAAGTGTGTATACATTTTCCGGCTGTTGCCCAAGCGGCTCTTTGTGGAGAAGTATTCGATGAAGGGGCTGGCTTGGGAATAGAACTTGGCATCCGGATACTGCTCGCTGAGAAAGGAACAGGAGCTTTTGTCCATGCCGAACAGTACGACAATGTTGTTCTTGTGCAGTATATTATATAGTACGGTTTCGTTTTCCCGTTTGGGGTGGTTGTGATAGAAAATGATTTCCGTTTGTTCGTCCTCGAAGAACTCCAGGGGAATGAACGTAAAGCGCTTGTCTGCCATGAGTATATTGACACGGCGGAAAGAGTGTCCCAGCCACTCCAGCTCGCGGAAGGTCTGTTTCAGGTTGGCAGTGAGGGAGAGGGACTCGTCCACTTCACGGTTGTGGAAAGAGAACTCACCGTCGCCCAGAGGATTGAACACAGAAAAAGAAAATCCATCCGTACTGAGACGGATGGATAATGTATACTGTTCCGATTTATTAAAATCAGTTGTTTCTATCATACGTTTGTCGGGATGAGATTATTCCCAGTTACCGGCATTGTTGTTGGCAGTTTCCAAGCTACCGATCATCAGACCGCAGTACTTGCCAAGTTTGGTTTGTACGTCCTTGATGTTAGCAATTTCCTGCTTATCCAGACCATCCAGGTAAACGTCGTACGGAGTCTTCACTTCGAGCAGACAGAAAGGAGCACCGGATTTGGCTGTATCGTTCTTGATGGCCATTTCGAACTGTGCGCCGTTTCCGAAAGGAACATATCTCATGGAGTCAGCATTGAAGCCTTTCGGGAAGATAGTATCCAACACAGCTACCCACAGGGTATCACGCTTAAAGTTTTCCAATCCCCACTTCTTTACTTCGTCATATTTACCGGTCTTCTTGGCTTTATTGATGATGTTGACAGCCTTCTTTTCAGTCAAACCGTCCTCCAACTGCTTGTCAGACAATTCACCTTCTTTGTAGATGAACGGGAGCTTCTGGTTCTTAACGAAGTCTATCAAGGAGTCGAAGCTTGCGGTATATTGCTGGTTGTGTAAAGTACGATATTCCAATTGCGCTTTACGGATGTCAATCAGACGTGCAATGACAGCTGCGTCTCTGTGCTTCTTCGCTTTTTCAAAGTTAATAGGCCCCATAATGCTGGCATAACAAATATAAATTAGCACCAAAGCACATAAGCCTAAAATGACATTAAATACTGTTTTCATGATAAATATGTTTTTTAGTTGTTATATTCGCACCGCAAAAATAAAAGAAATTAATTTAAAAACGATAGTTCCCTTTACTTTTTTCTGTTACAAAAATGATAAATAACTATTTAGAAAGGCAAATTAAGGAAAATTTTCCTTACCAACCAACTTCTGAACAAGAAATTGCTGTAAAATCTTTATCAGAGTTCCTTCTGTCGCCCCGTAGCGAGGTGGTTTTTATGCTTCGTGGTTATGCGGGGACGGGTAAAACATCGCTGGTCGGTGCCCTGGTGCGGACGTTGGATAAGTTGCAACAGAAGTCGGTATTGCTGGCACCGACCGGACGGGCGGCAAAAGTTTTCTCGGCGTATGCGGAACATCCGGCGTTTACAATTCATAAAAAAATCTATAGGCAGCAAAACTTCTCAAACGAATTGAGCAATTTTTCTGTAAACGATAATTTGACAACCCACACTTTATACATAGTGGATGAAGCCTCGATGATTTCCAATGAAGGACTGTCCGGTTCCATGTTTGGTACGGGCAGGCTACTGGACGACCTGGTACAGTTTGTCTATTCCGGTCAGGGATGCCGTTTGTTGCTGATGGGCGACACGGCACAGCTTCCGCCGGTGGGGGAAGAACAGAGCCCTGCCCTATTTGCCGATGCCCTGAAAGGTTATGGTTTGGAAGTGATGGAGGTGGACTTGACGCAGGTGGTGCGCCAGGAACAACAATCGGGCATTTTGTGGAATGCTACCCGCCTGCGGCAATTGATAGCGGAGGATGATTTCTACAGCCTGCCCAAGATAAAGGTTTCGGGATTTGCAGACATCAAAGTGCTGCCCGGCAATGAGCTGATAGAAACGTTGAGTTCTTGCTACGACCACGACGGGCTGGAGGAAACCATAGTGGTGTGCCGCTCCAACAAAAGGGCAAACATCTACAACAAGGGTATCCGTGCGCAAATCCTTTGGCGAGAGGACGAACTGAATACCGGTGATTTATTGATGGTGGCTAAAAACAACTACTTCTGGACGGAAAAAGAGAAAGAAATGGACTTCATTGCCAACGGTGAGACCGCTGTGGTGCGCCGTGTGCGCCGTACGCGCGAACTGTATGGCTTCCGCTTTGCGGATGTGACGCTGGCCTTTCCCGACTATAATGACTTTGAACTGGAAGTAAACATGCTGCTCGACACCTTGCATACCGACTCGCCGGCACTGCCCAAGGCAGAGAACGACCGGCTTTTCTATACGGTCCTTGAAGATTATGCCGACATCACAGTGAAGCGTGAGCGGATGAAGAAGATGAAGGCAGACCCTTATTACAACGCTCTGCAGGTGAAGTATGCATACGCAGTGACTTGTCACAAGGCTCAGGGCGGACAGTGGAAGAATGTGTTCCTCGACCAAGGGTATATGACGGACGAGTATCTGACACCCGATTATTTCCGTTGGCTCTACACAGCCTTTACCCGTGCCACGGGAACGCTCTACTTGGTGAACTATCCGAAAGAACAAATTGTGTGAAAAAGAGAGGGGTACCGATGCAGTATTCCGGCAGTTTATGTATTTTTGTAAATAGAACAACTATACTGAATAATATCATGAAGAAGCTATACTATTTCTTTGCCTTAATAGCGTTGCTGTTTACAGCTTCCGGTTGCGAGGACGATTATCGAAGCATGGCACTATTCGAAGGCGTGGAGCCTATCTATCAGATTGGGACATGCACCAATTTTATATCCTCTCTCTCGTTCTATCTTTCCGAACCAAAGAGAGAAGCGGTGCTTGGCATTGACGGTGGAGACGGTTCCTATAATGTGATTAACGAACATGAGTCGGTAGCTTCCGTAACCTTTACCGATGATGTCAACGGCTATCAGCGTATTTCGATTCGACCGTTGGAGGTGGGTGAAACGACTGTAAAGGTGATGGACGGTTCCGGTGAGAGTGTCCAACTGCGCATTACGGTGAAAAGCCGTCGGCAATACACGATGACGAAGGCGGGCTTCGAGTATGGAATCAGCAGCAGTGCATCTACGGAACTGCTGGGTGACGTATCTGAGGCACTTTCCAATCGTCCCTGGTTGGAGAATTCCGGATACTATGTATTTGTGCCTGATAAAGACTGTCCTAATTTCGAGAAAGGTGTACTGGAAATCTACCCGACAGGGAAAGAAGATACTCCCCTTATGGGACGTTATGACACTGTGCCGGTGGAAGATGAGGACGGAAGCAGTTATGGATTGTGGCAGTTCACCTATAATGGGGAGCAGAGGCTCTTTACACGGACTTTTTCGCGGAAATATGATAATAGTAATATGACCGGATGTGTACTTGCAGAGAATGTAACACCTTTCTGTCCTTCCGGATTGCTTCCTGAGGGAGTGCTGGCTATTTATCGCGAGTTGTTCACGCTTCGGATGGAGTGATGTTTTAATGGAAATCTTGTCAAGAGCAGATTTACGAAAGATTAACGGACGGGAGGCTTAGGCTTCCCGTTTTTGTGTCCGCAGTGCCATGGTTTGCTTGTCTCGGACTAACCATTCGTTTCCACTGCTTCACTGTCCTAAACCCCAGTACTTTTCACCAAAGCCCCAGGGGTTTGGAGGGCGAATGCCAGCCATTTCACTTGCTAAGGTGTGGCATTTTGGACGGTAAAGTGTGGCATTAGGGGAGTTGAAGTATGCATTTCAAACGGGGTACTGTGGAGGACAAAAAAAGAGGCTGTCTCTGACAGCCCCTTTTCCGGTAACTTAAATTGAAGTATCTATAAATTCACCTTACAAATATACAACATTACAGAGGCAATGTCAAGTATTTGGGTGATTATTTTGCTACAAAAACGTCCTAAGACTTATTTTATCTGATTATCGCAACCGTGGTTACCGTAACCGTGGTTGCGATAATGAAAAGCATTACAGCCCAGCCAGCTCCAAAACCTTGTCGACCGCAGCATTCAGCCCGTCAGCATTCTTGCCGCCGGCAGTTGCAAAGTGGGGCTGGCCACCGCCACCTCCTTGGATAAGCTTGGCAGCCTCTTTCACCAGGTTTCCGGCTTTCAGTCCGCCAGCCACGAGGTTATCGCTCAGCATCACGGTCAGCATCGGCTTGCCTTCGAATGCCGTTCCAGTCACGAAGAACAGATTTTCAGTAATCTCACCGCGGAGTTGGAAAGCGATATTCTTCACCATCTCGGCAGGAATGCCCGGAGCACAGAATTTGATGACTTTGATTCCATTGATATCCTGCACATCCTTCAGCAGTTTTGCCTTCAACTGAGCTTCCTTCTCCTTCATGAAATCTTCTACCTGCTTCTTCAATCCAGCATTTTCGTCAATATACTTGCGGATGGCTCCGGAGAGGTCGGGGGCATTGTTGAAAAGAGACTTTAAGTCGCGCATGGTATCTTGGAAGGCATCCAGCATCTCTTCCACACGTACACCCGTGTAAGCTTCGATACGGCGCACACCTGCAGCCACAGAGCTTTCGGAGATAATCTTCACCATACCGATGTTTCCGGTAGCAGCCACGTGCGTACCACCGCAGAACTCTACGGAAGAGCCGAACTGGATAACACGTACATGGTCGCCGTACTTCTCGCCGAACAAAGCGATGGCGCCCAATTCCTTGGCTTCTTCAATAGGTATGTTGCGGTATTCCTTCAAAGGTATATTGGCACGAATCTTCGCATTTACAATATGTTCTACCTTGCGGATTTCTTCGTCTGTCACTTTCTGGAAGTGTGAGAAGTCAAAGCGCAGGGAGTCCGGCGTAACCAAAGAGCCCTTCTGCTCGACGTGCTCGCCGAGAACTTCGCGCAGCGCGGCATCCAGCAGGTGGGTGGCAGAGTGGTTGGCAGCACAAGCAGCGCGCTTGTCAGTATCCACGCAAGCCATCATCGGAGCTTCCAGATGTTGGGGCAGCTTCTTGGTGATGTGGATGGGCAGGTTGTTTTCCTTCTTGGTGTCAATCACTTCGATGGTTTCAAACTCGTTTACCAATACACCGGTATCACCTACCTGGCCACCGCTTTCGGCGTAGAACGGAGTCTTGTCCAGTACAATCTGATACAAAGTCTGGTTCTTCTGTTTCACCTGACGGTAGCGCAGAACAGATGTTTCATATTCCGTATAGTCATATCCCACGAATTCTGTGGTACCCTCTTTCAACGTAATCCAGTCACCGGTTTCCACAGCGGCGGCATTGCGGGCACGCTGTTTCTGCTGCTGCATTTCGGCATCGAACTCCTTGATGTCGGCAGTCATGCCGTTTTCGCGGAGAATCAGTTCCGTCAGGTCGAGCGGGAAACCGAAAGTGTCATATAAGGTAAAGGCATCCTTTCCGCTGATTTCGTTCTTACCGGCGGCTTTGGCATCTGCCATGGTCTTTTCCAGCAGACGGATACCGGTCTCCAGTGTACGGAGGAAAGAGTCTTCTTCTTCCTTGATAACCTTTGCTATCAAGTCTTTCTGCACATTCAGCTCAGGATAAGCGTCACCCATATTCTCGATGAGCACGGGAAGCAGCTTGTACATGAATGCCTGCTTCTGCCCGAGGAACGTGTAACCGTAGCGGACGGCACGGCGGAGAATACGGCGGATGACATAACCGGCCTTGGCATTGCTTGGCAATTGCCCGTCAGTGATGGAGAAAGCAATGGTACGGATGTGGTCGGCAATCACGCGCATGGCGATGTCTGTCTGCTCGTTCTCACCGTATTTCTTGCCTGCCATGTCACCGATGGCTTTCAGTATCGGTTGGAATACGTCTGTGTCGTAGTTGGAGGTTTTGCCTTGCAGTGTGCGCACCAGTCGTTCGAATCCCATACCCGTATCGATAACCTTGGCGGGAAGTCCTTCCAGGCTACCGTCGGCCTTGCGGTTGAACTGCATGAACACGAGGTTCCAGATTTCGATAACCTGCGGATGGTCCTTGTTCACCAACTCTGCACCGGGCACTTTGGCTTTCTCTTCTTCCGAGCGTGAGTCGATGTGTATCTCCGAGCAGGGACCGCAAGGACCTGTATCACCCATTTCCCAGAAGTTATCGTGCTTGTTTCCGTTCAGGATATGGTCTTTCGGCAGAAACTGCTCCCAGTAGGAAGCGGCTTCGTTGTCGCGTTCCAGCCCTTCTTCGGGGCTACCTTCGAATACGGTGGCATAGAGATCTTTCGGGTCTATCTTCAGTACATCCACCAGATACTCCCACGCCCAGGAGATGGCCTCTTTCTTGAAGTAGTCACCAAACGACCAGTTACCCAGCATCTCGAACATGGTGTGGTGGTAGGTATCGTGACCCACTTCTTCCAGGTCATTGTGCTTTCCGCTGACGCGAAGGCACTTCTGTGAGTCCGCGACTCTTTTGTATTTCGCCGGGTGGTTGCCCAAAATAATATCTTTGAACTGGTTCATTCCCGCATTGGTGAACATCAACGTGGGGTCATCCTTAATCACCATCGGAGCCGAAGGCACTATCTGGTGACCTTTGCTCTCAAAAAAACTCTTGAAAGAGTCTCTGATTTCATTTGCAGTCAACATACTCTCTATTGATTTATCTTAATTTTATGGTTTTCTAATTGCTTCCGACGACTAACTACTTGCTACTTAGTCTTAATATTCTTGAAAAAACTGTGCAAAGATAGCTTGTTTTTATTACTTTTGCCGTATTGACAAGCGAAATATTTCCTAAGATGCGCAAAGTTTACTACATTTATAATCCGCAGACGCAGACGTACGACCGTATTTATCCTACCGTGAGGCAACGGGCATTGAGCATTCTCCGCCGTTTGTTCATCGGTATGGGGCTGGGTGCGGGCAGTTTCATCGTGCTGCTGCTTATTTTCGGTTCACCGTCGGAAAAGGAGCTGCGGAAAGAAAACAGCAAACTGCAGGCGCAGTACAACGTACTCTCCCGCCGGCTGGACGAAGCGATGGGAGTGTTGCAGGATATACAGCAGCGTGACGACAATCTGTACCGGGTGATTTTCATGCCCGACCCTATTCCTTCTGCCATCCGTCAGGCTGGATACGGCGGTACCAACCGCTATGAGCATCTGATGGATATGGCTAACTCCGACTTGGTTATCAATACCACGCAGAAAATGGATATGATTAGCAAGCAACTCTATATCCAGTCCCGCTCCTTTGACGATGTGGTGGAGATGTGCAAGAATCATGATGAAATGCTGCGCTGCATTCCTGCCATACAGCCGGTTTCCAATAAAGACCTCCGTAAGACCGCTTCGGGTTACGGTACGCGTATCGACCCCATTTATGGTACCAGCAAGTTCCATGAGGGTATGGACTTTTCGGCTCCCCAGGGCACGGATGTCTATGCCACGGGAGATGGCACCGTGGTGCAGATGGGCTGGCAATCGGGCTATGGCAACAGAATTGTGATAGACCACGGCTTCGGTTATCAGACGGTGTATGCACACTTGCGCGATTTCCGGACGAAGTTGGGCAAGAAAGTGGTACGTGGTGAGATTATCGGAAAAGTGGGTAGTACAGGAAAAAGTACCGGTCCGCATCTGCATTATGAAGTGCACGTGAAAGGGCAGGTAGTGAATCCGGTCAATTATTATTTCATGGATTTGAGTGCCGAAGATTATGAAAAGATGATTC
>CAJJYX010000115.1 GCA_905197435.1 uncultured Bacteroides sp. | reverse complement strand
CTCTTTCCCCAGTTCGCGCATGTCGCCCAATAGCAGCATCTTATGCTCCGCCTGCATCTTGTGGAAGTTGCCGATGGAGGCCATCATGCTGGTGGGGTTGGCATTGTAGGCGTCGATAATCAGCGTGTTGCTGGCAGTCTTCTTCAGTTGCGAGCGGTTGTTTTGCGGCACGTATTCACGCAAGGCTTTGTCTATCTTGTCCGGTTCCACGCCGAAGAAACGGCCGATGGTGACGGCTGCCAAGGCGTTGGAGAAGTTGTATTCGCCAATAAGCTGTGTCTGCACTTCATGGCGGTCGCTCTCTCTGCCGGCTTTCCATTCAAAGGCGAGGTAAGGGGAGTTCCCGGTGATGTGGCCGTTGACGTACAGGCCGTCTTCCGTACCGTAGGGAACCAGGTTCAGCCCCCGGGAGATTTCCTTCAGGTAGGGGTTGTCGTAGTGGATGAAGACGGTGGAGTTGCCGCGGCGGCGTAGGAAGTCGTAGAGCTCACCCTTGGTCTTGATGACACCGTCGAAGGAGCCGAAGCCTTCCAGATGGGCTTTTCCCACGTTGGTGATAAGGCCGTAGTCCGGTTCGGCTATCTCCACCAGCTCGTGGATGTCTCCGGGGTGGCTGGCACCCATTTCGATGACGGCAAGGTCATGGTGGGCTTGCAGCCGCAGCAGGGTAAGGGGAACGCCGATGTGGTTGTTGAGGTTGCCTTGTGTGTAGAGTACATTGTGGCTCTGCGAGAGTACGGCGGCAAGCAGTTCCTTGGTGGTGGTTTTGCCGTTGGTGCCGGTGATGCCGATGATGCGGGTGCCCAGCCGGGTACGGTGATAGTTGGCGAGTTGTTGCAGGGTGTGCAGGCAGTTGTCCACTAATATATAATGTGTGTCTCCGGCGGGGGCGTAGGAGGCCTCGTCCACTACGGCGTAGGCACTGCCCTGTTCCAGGGCTTTGGCTGCGTAGGCATTGCCGTTGAAGGTTTCGCCTTTCAGGGCAATGAAGAGTGAGCCTTGCGGGCAATTGCGGCTGTCGGTGGTGACGCAGGTGCACGCCAGAAATATCTGATAGAGAGAGGTAATGTCCATAGT
Organism: uncultured Bacteroides sp.; assembly: GCA_905197435.1. GTDB lineage: Bacteria > Bacteroidota > Bacteroidia > Bacteroidales > Bacteroidaceae > Bacteroides. Next base: position 9,240 of record CAJJYX010000115.1, on the reverse strand, counting down.
CTTCTTTGTATAGGGTGTTTCTCCATTTCTATAAATTAGTGCGGAAGGTACTGTGATGAAGCATCTTATCGCACGTTTCCCTGCAAATATAGTTTATTTTGTAATTAACAGTGTGCTATATCTACAACTTTTTTGTTTACATTTGCACAAACCTAAAAAAAGTCGTTCATGGATGCACTGAAAGCTAAGTATATAAATGTCAATGGCCGGTTGATGGACTTGTCCGTTCCTTGTGTCATGGGAATACTGAATGTGACTCCCGATTCCTTCTATCCGGGCAGCCGGACACAGACAGAAACTGAAATTTCCCGCCGTGTGGAGCAGATTATAAGAGAGGGAGCCGGCATCATCGACATAGGTGCGTACTCATCGCGTCCCGATGCCGTAGATGTATCTGCTGTGGAAGAGATGGAACGCTTGCGTTTCGGGCTGGAGATACTTCGCAAGACTTGCCCCGATGCTGTGGTCTCCGTAGATACTTTCCGTGCCGATGTTGCCCGGATGTGTGTGGAGGAATATGATGTGGCAATCATCAACGACATTGCCGCCGGAGATATGGATGCCGACATGTTCCGCACGGTAGCGGAGTTGAATGTACCCTATATCATGATGCACATGCAGGGTACTCCGCAAAATATGCAGCACAGTCCACATTATGACAACCTTCTGAAAGAGGTTTTCATGTATTTTTCCCGGAAAGTGCAGCAATTACGTGACCGGGGGGTGAAAGACATCATCCTTGACCCCGGCTTCGGCTTTGGCAAGACCTTGGAGCACAACTATGAACTGCTGGCACATCTGGAAGAGTTTCGTGTTTTTGAATTGCCTTTGCTGGCGGGTGTCTCGCGTAAATCGATGATATACCGACTATTGGGTATCACCCCGGAGGAGGCGCTGAACGGTACCACGGTGCTCGATACCATCTGTCTGCTGAAAGGTGCTGACATCCTCCGCGTACATGACGTGAAAGAAGCCGTAGAAACCGTACGGATAGTAGAAGCTATGAGAAAAGAATCGTTAATCACTAACCGCTAACCACTCAATACCGTGTTTTTTGAATTTGGAATAAAGGATTTTATAGATGTTCTGCTGGTAGCTTTTCTGCTGTACTATACGTATAAGCTGATGAAAGCTTCGGGTTCTATAAATGTGTTTACTGGTATCCTTGTGTTTATCCTGATATGGCTGGTGGTGTCGCAGGTGCTGGAGATGAAATTGCTCGGCTCCATCTTCGACAAGCTGGTCAGTGTGGGCGTGCTGGCGCTTATCATTTTGTTTCAGGACGAGATACGGCGGTTTCTGCTGACACTCGGTTCACATCAGCATGCCAGCGCATTGGTACGCTTTTTCACCGGCAACAAAAAGGAAAAGTTGGAGCATGAGGATATTATGCCGGTAGTGATGGCATGTATCAGCATGGGGAAGCAGAAGGTTGGTGCTCTGATTGTCATAGAGCATAATTTACCTTTGGATGATGTGGTACGTACGGGAGAGATCATCAATGCCGATATCAATCAGCGCTTGATTGAGAACATTTTTTTCAAGAATAGCCCGTTGCATGATGGGGCAATGGTTATCAGTAAGAAGCGTATCAAGGCGGCGGGATGTATCCTGCCCGTTTCCCATAATTTGGATATCCCTAAGGAGCTGGGACTGAGGCATCGTGCTGCAATGGGAATTTCCCAGGTGTCCGATGCGCATGCCATCATCGTTTCGGAGGAAACCGGAGGTATCTCGGTGGCTTATAAAGGACAATTCTATTTGCGCCTGAATGCTGAAGAATTGGAAAGTTTGTTAACAAAGGAAAGTTGAGGTGTGACAAAATTCCCTGTTTTCACGTCATATAGTATGATATAAAATAAAAATAAGATCTTATAACTAATAACTGAAAAGGATGGATAGACGAAATTTCTTACGGACGGGAAGTCTGGCGATGTTAGGTTCGCTGGCAGTGCCCGCGTTGGCTATGCCTGCGTCAGTACGCGGAGCCTTGGGAGGAGCAGACAAGCAGTCTGCCGTAGCTTCGGCAATGGCTCACTTTGGCGTGACGGAAGCTGACTTGAAGAAAGTGATGGCTGCTGCTTTGGAAAAAGGCGGTGACTATGCCGACCTTTATTTTGAACACACATTCAACAATAGTGTGGTTCTGATGGACGGCAAGGTAAACAACTGTGGAGCCAGCATTGACTTCGGTATGGGCGTGCGCGTATTGGCAGGCGACCAGACCGGTTATGCCTACGTAGAAGGTGTGACTATGGAAGAAATGCTGCGTGCTGCTCGTACGGCTGCCCGTATTGCCTCTTCGGGCAAGGCTGGAAAGCCCGTAGGACTGACGGAAAAAACAATTGGCAAAAACCGCTATGTTGTCACTGAACCCTGGGAAGATGTAAGTGTCAAAGCGAAAATCCCTTATCTGGAAAAACTGAACGAGAGGATTTTCTCTTTGGATAATCGTGTACGTAAGGTGCGGGCTTCTCTTGCTGACACTACCTCGCACGTGCTGTTCTGCAATTCCGAAGGTGTGAGCTACTACGATTATCGTCCGATGGTTTCTTTCATGGCCGTCTGTATCATGGAAGAAAACGGAAAGATGGAGAATGGCTATGCCGGTCGCTCTTATCGTAGAGGTTTTGAATTCTTGACGGACGATATTGTTGATACCCTTGCGCGTGAAGCTGTGGATAAGACCTCTATTTTGTTCAAGGCAGTGAAGCCGAAAGGCGGGGAAATGCCTGTTGTGATGGGAGCTGGCGGTTCGGGCATCTTGCTGCATGAAGCCATAGGACATGCTTTCGAGGCAGACTTCAACCGTAAGCGTACTTCCATCTTCTGCGACTTATTTGGAAAGAAAGTATGCAACGAGCACATCAATGTCGTCGATGACGGTACTATCGCTTTCAACCGTGGCTCCGTGAACTTCGATGATGAAGGTGTGGAGGGTCAGAAGACTTATATCGTAAAAGAAGGTATCCTGACCAGCTATCTGCACGACCGCATCAGCGCCAGACATTATGGCGTGGCTCCTACCGGAAACGGACGTCGTGATACTTTCCGCAATACTCCTATCCCCCGTATGCGTGCTACTTATATGGAAGCAGGCAATCTGAAGGAAGCGGATATTATCTCCACCGTGAAGAATGGTATCTATTGCGACCAGTTCACTAACGGGCAGGTACAGATTGGCGCTGGAGATTTTACCTTCTTTGTGAAGTCGGGCTACTTGATTGAGGATGGTAAGTTGACACAACCCATCAAAGATATCAACATCATCGGCAATGGACCGAAGGCATTGGCTGACATTACGATGGTGGCTGATAACGATAAGATTGATAACGGTACTTGGACTTGCGGCAAAGACGGTCAGTCTTGTCCCGTTACTTGCGGTATGCCATCAGCACTGGTCAGCAAGCTGACCGTTGGAGGAGAGAGTTAAATATTAATGGAGAATTGATAATAAAGGACATGATTACAGACGATAATAAAAAATTGGCACAATGGGCAATGGAATATGCCTTGAAGAACGGTTGCCAAGCAGCTAAACTGGTGCTATATACGAATTCTAATTCTTCTTTTGAACTGCGTAACGGTAAGATGGATCGTTTGCAGCAGTCTACGGAAAACGGCTTGGGATTGAATCTTTATGTGGATGGACGTTTCGGCTCTTTCTCTACCAACCGACTGGATAAGAAAGAATTGGAAAATCTCATTGCGAATGGCATAGAGTCTACCCGTTATCTGGCAGTGGATGAGTCACGTATACTGGCCGATCCCGCGCGCTACTATAAAGGCGGCAAGCCTGATTTGCAACTTTTTGACAAGAAACTCTATGACGTCAACCCTGATGACAAAGTGGCGATTGCCCATGCTGCCGCAGAAGAGGTGATGGGCAAGGATGAGCGTATCATTTCGGTAGATTCTTCTTACAGTGATGGTGAGAGCTCTTCTTACCGCTTGATAAGCAATGGGTTCGAAGGTGAGTCGAAGAGCACTTGGTTCTCTGTCTCAGCCAGTGTATCCATTAAGGGAGAAGGAGAAGCGCGTCCTCAGGATTACTGGTATGACTCGGCCCTGTTCTACGATAAATTGACGAAGACGGGAATCGGGGCTAAGGCTCTGGAACGTGTATTGCGCAAGCTGGGACAGAAGAAGGTAAAGTCGGGCAAGTATACAATGGTTGTCGATCCTATGAATGTGGGAAACCTGCTCAGCCCGATGCTGAGTGCATTATACGGCAGTGCTTTGCAACAAAAGAACTCTTTCCTGATGGACAAGCTGGATGCCAAGGTGGCTTCCGACCTTTTTACGTTGCATGACGAGCCGCATGCCATCGGTGCAAATGGTTCGCGCTATTTTGATAACGAAGGGGTGGCCACCCAGCCGCTCACTATCTTTGACAGAGGGGTACTGAAGACTTACTTCATCGATACCTACAATGGCAAGAAGATGAACGTGGCTCCTACCATCAGTTCGCCTTCACGCTTGATTTTGACACCGGGCAGTAAGGACCTGAACGGGTTGGTGGCAGATGTTAAACAAGGAATCCTGGTTACGGGCTTTAATGGCGGTAACAGCAATAGTAGTACAGGTGACTTCTCTTATGGTATAGAGGGTTTCCTTATTGAGGATGGTAAACTGACACAGCCCGTCAACGAAATGAATGTGACGGGCAACATGGTCACTTTGTGGAATTCCTTGGTCGCAGTGGGCAATGACCCGCGACAGAACCGTTCATGGCAGATCCCTTCACTGGTATTTGAGGATGTTAATTTCAGCGGATTGTAAATGCTAATTCAGCATCAGGCTCATATATGGGTTTGTTGTTGCAAATATTTTTTCGGTGAGTTCGCCGATTGTAAGTGCCAAGTGGCTGCCTGGCAGACGCTTGGCACTATTCGTACATTTGCCATTGTTCAGGTAATAATATCCGTTGTTGGCACTGAGCTGCTCGTCGGTAAGATGGATGTTGAGTTCCTGTTCCGGATGGGCTGTGGCATAGAGTTGGAGTATGGTTTCGGCATTGATGATGCGCGCCATCCCCAAAAGGTGGCTTTCACCGGTAGCGGGAGGAACGAGAACCCGAACAGACGGGAGATTAAGGCGTTGGCAGATATGTTGGAGCAGTAAAGCCTCTGTCTCGGGAGTATCCGATACTATTTCTCCAATGTGCCAGTTGTTCTTCTCGGTAGGATAGACGACAGCTAAAGCCGTAATTTCCTCTTCATTATTCAACGTACAAATGAAGCCCCGTTCCAGTTGCAAATCGGCAATGACAACTTGGAAATCCTCTTTCGTATGTTGGATGCAGAATGGGCGTTCCCTTAGTTTCCGGTTGAGATATTCATATTTCTTTTCTGTGTATTCGGCAGACATATCCAAAGTGAGGCCCGTATTGGCTGCCGGTGTGCCGGAAGCGATAAATGTCTTTTCGGTATAGCGGAATACGGGGGCATAACCGCTGCGGGCGTAATAATCAAATAACCACGGCTCTGCCGGTATCAAGGTGGATAGGGCAACATTGTGGTGCAGCATCCGTGCAAAGGCTTGTGCTAACAGCTCGTGCATGACGCCTCGGTTACGGTAATCAGGATGTGTACAGGCACCTGATATATAAGATGTATGGATGTCTTTTCCTTCGAACGTCATGGGATAAGGTAACATTTGCAAGGCGGCGATCACTGCTTCACCACTTTGGATGGCAATGTTGGTGTCGTTGTTGTAGCGGAGGTGAAAATACATTTCAGTAAATTCTTCGCTGTCGTTGAAGCAAAGCTTCCATAAGTCCTTTACCTTTTCCCGTATCATCCTTTTAATCCTTAATCCCTAATCCTTACTCTCACCACTTGATAGCTTCTACTGGTTCATCTTTCAGGCATGCCATGTATTTCTCCAGAATAATGGCAGGCTGGTACGAAAGCTTGGCCTTGCGCAATCCTTCTATACCCAAATCCTCTTCACGGTTAAGGTAGACATATTGCTCGGGGATGTGGTTTGCAAATTCATAGTTAATCATTGCGTACGCTCCGTCTATGCCAGTATCCGCCTTTTCTACATGCACCCCGAAGGTGTTTTGGTTGATAGGCATCCCAAAAGTAAAGGCAGCGATCTTGCCGTCCACATGCAGGATGCCTCCGGTTAGTCCCAGTGCCTCAAAATTGTGGAGTGCGTAAACCAATGCACGGCGTTCGTTGCCCGTTCCTTCATGTTGGTCGCAGTTGTTGGCTTTGCACCATTCGGCTTCCAGCTCCAGACACTCTTGAATGCGGTCGGAAGTGATAGAGGTATATTCGTAATTATAGGTTCGCTTGAACTTGTTGACATGATTCCTTTTGGATTGGTACTTTTTCCCGGCGAGCATAGCGAGGTCTGTACGCAGATAAAGATAATCTGCATAATCCCGGTCTGCCGTAAATTGGAATCTTCCGGGCATGAAGGCTTCCAGTTCCGAACACATACCTGAACATATGCCCAACAGGCAGAATGGCCTTCCTTCCTGATGAGCGTCTTCAATCAATGCGTCCAATACTTTTCTCAAATCTCCGTTGCCTATCGGCATCATGTACACCAGTTCATCGTTTGCCCAGAATTTCAGTAGGAGGAAACCGTCCATAATAGCAAACTTTGTATTATATAGAAAGCGCCAGCTGCATAGATTTGAGAATGAAAGGTCACAATTCTGTCGCGGACTGTTCAGGGTATAGGAGGTAATAAGTTCTTTGTCTTCTAATTCGATATCTTTAAATGGAATCATACATTGTTTTTAGTTGGTTATGATTATAAATAACAAAAATAAGAAGACTTTGTTAGAACAGTCCTAATAATCGTAGAATAGTCGGAGTCAACAAGGCTGTGAAGATACCGTTCAAGGTCAGACCGAGGCTGGCAAATGCACCGTATTTGCGGCTGATGTCCATGGCTGTGGAAGTCCCTACTGCATGGGCGGCGGTCCCCAAAGAAAGGCCTTGCGCCATGGGGCTGCCGATGTGGGTCAGTTTCATGGTCTTGAAACCTAATATTCCACCTAACAGGCCTACGCAGACCACTACGGCTGCAGTAAGTGAAGGAATACCCCCCAATGATTTGGTTACTTCCATGGCTATCGGCGTAGTAACTGACTTGGGTGCCAGAGAATAGATGATTTCGTCGGAAGCTCCCATCAGTTTGGCTATCAGCACGACGGAGATAACTCCTACAATGCAGCCGGCAAGTTGTGACAGTATGATTGGAAGCAATTGTTTCTTAATCGTCTCCAATTGGAGGTACAAGGGTACTCCTAGGGCTACAACGGCCGGTTTCAGCCAGAATTCTATCAGGTGCCCGCCTTCGTTGTAGGTCTCATAACTGATATGTGTTATCTTCAGGAAGACAATAAGGATGGCAATTGTCAGCAGAATAGGGTTCAGCAGCATGATTCCGGTCTTTTTCAGCAAGAGCTTGGCTAAAAAGAAAATCCCGAAGGTGACAGCCAATAGGAAAAACTCGTTTTCTAAGAAGTTCATTTGATTTTACGTGTTAATTGATGAACCCATCCGGTGACAACAATCACCAACAGGGTACTGATTATGGAAGCGGTCACTATCGGCCAAAACTCGGAGGCGATGACATCGAAGTAAAGCATGAGAGCTACTCCGGGTGGCACAAAGAAGAAACCGAGATTGGCAACTAAGAAGTCGGACATACCCTGCACCCAGTGCAGCTTTATCCAACCTAATTTCAAGAATAGGGTGAGCAGCAGCATACCGATGATGCTGGAAGGTAACTTGATACCCGTAAAGAAAACAATCATTTCACCCAAAGCTAAGCATCCGAAGAGGATGGCGCATTGACGAATCATAATATTATAATACCTATTGTTATATGTTGAAAATGCTGCAAAGGTAGGCATTCTATACATTGCTTGTTCTTGTTGCATCCTGATTTTTTTTATGGCGCTTGAATTGTTAGGTGAGTAGCCTTTGCCGGATAGGTAATTGCTTGTTATGAAGGGTGATGTGTACGCACACACGAGTATGGGAAGTTCTTAATGTTAAATATTATAATAATTGTAGCTTGAATAGTAAAAAGACCGATGATTGCAATGTAGATATTGCAAAATTATGTACTTTTACGGCGTGAATAGCACATACTCCAGATTCTTAATAGACAATTAAAATATCATGCAAAGATTAATTAACGAAATTGTTGAGCGCGCCAAAGCAAACCGCCAACGAATTGTTCTTCCTGAAGGTACGGAAGAACGTACACTGAAAGCTGCCAATCAGATATTGACAGACGGGGTAGCAGATCTGATTATTCTTGGAAAGCCTGCTGAGATAGAGGCTTGTGCCAAAGAGTGGGGACTGGGCAACATCAATAAGGCTACTATTATCGACCCGGAAGATCATCCTAAAAAGGAGGAGTACGCCCAGTTGCTTTGTGAACTTCGCAAGAAGAAAGGCATGACCATTGAAGAGGCTCGCAAACTGGTTGTTGACCCGCTTTATCTGGGCTGTCTGATTATAAAGAATGGAGATGCTGACGGTCAGTTGGCAGGCGCACGCAATACTACGGGTAATGTGCTTCGTCCTGCTTTGCAAATTATAAAGACTGCTCCGGGCATCACTTGCGTTTCGGGCGCCATGTTGCTGTTGACCCATGCTCCTGAATATGGGAAGAACGGTATCTTGGTAATGGGTGACGTAGCAGTGACTCCGGTGCCTGATGCCGGACAATTGGCACAGATCGCAGTATGTACAGCACGTACAGCCCAGGCTGTTGCCGGTCTTGACCCAAAAGTTGCTATGCTGAGCTTCTCTACCAAGGGTTCTGCTAAACATGAAGTGGTAGATAAGGTGGTTGAGGCATTGAAGATTGCCAAGGAAATGGCTCCCGACATAGCTATTGACGGTGAATTGCAGGCTGATGCCGCTTTGGTTCCGGAGGTAGGTGCAAGCAAGGCTCCGGGTTCTTCCATAGCCGGACATGCCAATGTACTGGTTGTCCCCAGTCTTGAGGTGGGCAATATTTCCTATAAGCTGGTACAACGTTTGGGACATGCCGATGCTGTGGGCCCCATTTTGCAAGGTATCGCCCGTCCGGTGAATGACCTTTCACGCGGTTGCTCCATCGAGGATGTTTATCGCATGATTGCCATCACTGCAAATCAGGCTATTGCAGCCAAAAAGAACGCTGAATAACTTTTAAATCTAACTTGAGTTCAACTTATAAATGCAACTTTTTGGGTGCGGATAATAAGCAATAAAA
>CAJJYX010000114.1 GCA_905197435.1 uncultured Bacteroides sp. | reverse complement strand
ACCCGTACGTCAGTTTAGCAAACTGGTGGTTTCAGCCACTCACCCAAACTTCCTTTTTATGACCAGCATTCCTTCTCAAATGCGGTGCAAATGTAGTCCAAACTTTTGGACTGTGCAAATCTTTCCTGCATATTTTTTCACCATTTTCATACAATTTGAGATAACACATTAACACTCAAACCCTAAAACAAGAAAAAAAATTGATGCACGTCAAACCGTCCCTTTCAGCCTTTCCGTATCTTTGCGCGATTTTTTTATAAAGCGCACATACACGAAGAATGATACAACAAGAAAGTTTGAAAAAACGGCTTGCCAAGCTGGCCGCCCCCATTTTTATAGAGACACTCCTCATCATGATGCTCGGTGCAGTGGATACCGTCATGCTAAGCCGCCACTCGGACAACAGTGTCGCGGCCGTAGGGGTAGTCAACCAGATTATCATGCTCACTTTCCTTGTGTTCGAGGTCATCAATCTCGGGACGTCCGTTCTATGTTCCCAGTATATCGGTGCAAGGCTGCATAAAAAAGTAGTACAGGTGGTCGGCGTGTCCATCCTCGTCAACCTGGCGGTCGGCATCACGGTCAGCCTGCTACTGTTCTCCTGCGCCCGTCCCATTCTCCAACTGATGGGGCTTACCTCCGAACTGATGCAGGATGGCATGGACTATATGCGCATCGTAGGCGCTTTCGCCTTCTTCCAGGCATTGTCCCTCACCCTCTCCGCCTCCCTGCGCAGCGCCAACAAGGCCATCTACCCGATGATGGTTACCGTTGTGGTCAACATACTGAATATCATCGGCAACTACTCCCTCATCTTCGGCCGCTTAGGCTTTCCCGAACTTGGCGTGGAGGGCGCTGCCATCTCCACAGCCTTTAGCCGGGGCGTTTCCATGATTATACTGTTCGTCATACTGTTCCGTAAGCACATCCACCGTTTCCCGATAGCATACTTCCGCCCCTTCCCGTGGATAGAGCTGAAGAATCTGATGAAAGTCGGCCTTCCCTCCGCCGGCGAACAATTGTCATATAGTTCATCGCAAGTTGTCATCACTTATTTCATCAACATGCTGGGAGTGGAAGCGCTTGCCACCCGCACCTATTGCGTCAACATCATCATGTTCGCCTATCTGTTCAGCATTTCCATGGCTCAGGGCGGCGCCATCTGCATTGGCCATCTGATAGGTGAAAAGAAGTCCCATGCAGCCTTTCTCATGGGGAAATACGTCATGAAGAAATCTGTCATGATTACTGTCATGCTGTCCTGCATCCTTGCCCTTTCGGGGCATGCCATCTTCAGCTGGCTCACTTCCAACCCCGACATCATACGCATGGGCGCCACCATCCTTATCATAGATGTCCTCCTCGAAATAGGCCGCCCCATCAATATCTTCGCCACCAACGCCCTACGCGCGGCGGGCGATGTCAACTATCCCTTCTATGTGGGACTGATAGTGCAATGGAGCGTAGCTGTGGGCGTGGGATATCTTTTCGGTTTCCCCTTCGGATGGGGCATCTGCGGCATGTGGGTAGCCTTTCTATTGGACGAGAATATCCGCGGCTTCATTTTCGTCCGCCGTTGGTATGGCATGAAATGGGTAAACAAAAGCTTTGTCAGGAATTGCCCCTAATTTTAATAGAACGTCTAAAAATAGCAAAAATGCAGATGTTTTTGAGCGCCTTTAAAATTACTCTATTTAATTTTGCAGGCAAAATAACAAAATATACAGTTCTTATGATATGTAAAAATACACATGCAGTTCTTTCTGTACTGCTGCTACTTTGCTCCACTGTACACGCTCAAGAGCAAGCAAAATATCGTGTTACATACGATTGTGATGCACAAATCGTCACAGGCAAGACCAACACCTATAGATGGACGCTTGATATTGGCGAAACAACTGCTGTGTTCTACAATAAGAACTACAGACTGTACAGCCGTGAGCTGGCTGAAGCGAAAGCAAATGGAACTTCAACTGCATTAATGGACCAACTACCTGTCATCGGGCAAAAATATTTTCCAAAGAATGACCTTCAGATAGTCATTGGAACTCCAGAAAAAGGGAAATACTCCTACTATAAGCAATTGCTCACATCGGGCTTGAAATACGAAGATGCACTTCCTTCCATCGAATGGCAATTGACAGACAGTACAAAGACCATCTGCGAATATGAATGCAAGCAGGCAGTTGGTTCTGTCTATGGCCGGACCTGGACTGTCTGGTATTCCACAGAGTTGCCTCTCAACTACGGTCCTTACATTCTCAACGGTTTGCCCGGTCTGATTATGGCTGCAAAGGATTCGGACGGTTTGTTTGATTTCAAAGCGGTAGGCATAGAGAATGCTCCCGAGGATGCTTTGGTCTCAGCTTACGAAGAAGACAGACACCAGAAATGTACTCGCAAGCGTTTTTTGGAAATTCGTTCCGATTCAGAAGGTATGAGCCAAGACCAACTCGTTAACAGAATCCTGAATCAAAACTCTTCAGGGGAGAAAGTTATCGTCTATACAGTACAAGGTACGGATGCTAAAATCGATGCAAAAGTAGAAGTACCTAAATACAACCATCTGGATAAAGAATGAGATTTGCCGCCTTTCTCATACTTCTGATTATTCATCTTTCACTCTTTGCCCAGACCTACACAGGCAAGGTAAAGGACAAAAACGGCGAGCCTTTGCCCGGTGCCTCTGTTGTGGTGTCAACTGAGGGAAAATCCACCATTGCCTATTGTATCACAAGTGATAAAGGAGAATATAAACTGGCCATACCTGAGGAAAAGAATCCCGCAAGTGTAACGGTCAGTTATATGGGTTACCAGAAAAAGGCCATGCCATTCTCCGATTTGAAGGATGGCATGACCATTACACTTACAGAAGGCAGTTTCAAACTGAAGGAGGTAAAGGTAAAAGCAGAACGCATTCAAAGCACAGGAGACACGCTCACTTATTCAGTTTCCGGTTTCAAGCAAGGACAAGATCGAAGCATTGCCGACGTTATAGCAAAGATGCCCGGCCTTGAGGTAAAGGCAGACGGCAAAATCGAGTACCAGGGAAAGCCTATTAATAAGTTCTATATCGAGGGGCTCGACCTGATGGGGTCACAATACGGTGTTGCCAATCAGAATATATCTGCCGACAAGGTACAGAGTGTGCAGGTGTTGGAAAACCATCAGTCGGTGAAGTCCTTGCGTGGCGTTTCATTCAGCGAGCAGGCAGCTCTCAATCTTGTACTGAAGGATGATGCCAAAGCCGTTTGGACAGGCACTGCGGATATAGGGCTTGGTTACGGCGATGATTTCCTTTACGACTGCCGACTGATGGGCATGCGTTTCAACAAGAAATTCCAGGCGCTGATGATGTACAAGAACAATGACATCGGCAAGCAACTCGACAATGAGGTGCTCGACCTTACAGCATTGCTTAAAGGAAGAACTGGTTCGGAGTCAGGCATCCTCTCGTTGATGTCAGTCGGAGCCCCTGACCTTGCAGAGGATCGATACACCTTCAATCACAGTCACCTTGTAGCAGGCAACTGGCTGTGGAAGACAGGCAAGGATTCAGAACTGCGTCTGCAAGGCAATGGTTTTATGGACAAGACCGACATGCAGAACTACCGTTCCTCTACCTACCTCACCCTTGCCGACCTGCCTGTCATCATCGAAGAACAGGATGTGTGCAACACCCGAAGCGAATGGAAGGGTGAAGTTAATTATCAGTATAATGGCGTCAAGAGTTTCATCAAGAACAACCTCAAAGGCTATATGGACTTCAACAAGAGCGTTGGCAGGATGATGTATAATGGTCAGCGCACCGATATGATGGTGAAACCACATAAACGCAGCATTGCTGAGGATTTCCAAATGTCGCATACCACAGCAAAAGGCAATATCTATAATCTTGACAGTTATTGGACATACAACTACCTGCCAGGGCAGTTGCTCACCATTAACGGAATGACAGAGCAGCTCAACCTTGGTTTCTTCTCTACCCGGAATGATTTCCTCTACAAGCTGAAAATTGGCCGGCACTATCTCAACAATGAATTTGGAATCAACTACGACCATCAGAGTATTGGTGTAGCAATGGGGGAAGAAGCAGAGCGGACGAATGCATATCAGTTGCTTCGCACCTACTGGACTCCTTCAATCTCATTCGTTTTCGGGAAACATAAGTTGGACATAAAGTCAATGATAAGTCATGCTCATCAGTCTTATCGTGAGTCAAAGAGCAATCACCTGTGGTTGGATCCTTCACTCAACTGGAACTGGAAAGCGACGGTCGTTTCTGAGTTCTCGGCAAATGTGGGCTATACAAATGCACCACTGACGGGCAAGGCTATCTATGACACTCCCATCTTCACAAGCTATCACACGCAGAAAGTCAACCGAGGTGAAACAGATGCCACACATTCCCTTCATGCAACGGTTGCCTATAAATACTCCAATCCTGTACTGGGTCTGTTCTTCAATGTCCGCCCTATGTATAATCGGACATCGGGAAATATCCTTTACGAGAGCACAATGAATGGCAATATCTACACAATGGCAGCTACAGATAAGGAATATGCCATACAGACAGCAGGCATGGCAGGCCGTATCAGCAAAACCTTTGGATGGGCAAAGACACTCATCGGCTTTAGTGCCTCACACAACATCACCGACTATAGCCTGCTTGTGTCAGGCATAGTGAATGATGCACGGATGAGCACAACCGCAGTTGCGCTTGATTACTCTTTACGTCCTGCGAAAATCCTTTCTATCGAAGGTAAATCGAATGTAAACATCTACAAACAGAAGAATCAAACTTCCCCGGAGCTCTCATCAAGCAACACAACAGATTGGAAACATTTCCTTAATCTGCATATTTTCCCTGCTAATGGATGGATGGTAAGCATCAAGAACGAACTCTTCCACACCAGCGACGAGAGCATCGGCACAAACCACTTCCTTGACTTCGCTGTAAGCTACAAGACCAAACGATGGGAACTCTCCCTCACAGCCAACAATCTCATCGGCACATCTGAGTTTGAACGTCGGACTCTCGGCAACACGATCGAGTCCTACAGCATTACCCGCCTCCGCCCCAGAGAATTCCTCGCAAAATGGAGTGTGGATTTGTTTTGAGCGAGGCTAATCTACCTTTATAGGCAAGAGAAGCCATCTGCCATGCGCATTTCCGAATGAAAATACGGTCTTTATGATTCTCACGGCAATATGCATGAATTTCTTCTCGTATTTCATCCGTTTGCTTTGCAGGTTTTTTATAAAATCCTATCTTTGCCCCTCAAAGGAAAGCGGGTGTAGCTTTGCCTATCTTGTTTCTTGAACAACAAAATTATGGATGCACTATTGAAAGAAACCGTAGACGCCGCTATCAACTCCCGCTATCCGGATATGGCTCCTGAGGGAAGAAAGTTGATAGAGCAAATCCTCATTCGCAAGGAAGTGGGGAAAGGCGCATTGTTACTCAATGAAGGACAGGTAAGCCATGATATCGTATTTGTAGGAAAAGGCATGCTGCGCCAATTCTATTATAAGAACGGGAAAGATGTCACCGAACACTTCTCCTATGAAGGCTGCATCGTCATCTGCATTGAAAGCACACTGAAGCAAGAACCCACCCATCTCATGATTGAGGCGCTCGAACCGAGCATCGTATATCTACTGCCATACAACAAGCTACTGACACTTACCAGAATTTCATGGGAAATAAATATGTTCTACCGGAAAATTCTGGAATACTCCCTGATTGTTTCACAAATAAAGGCCGACTCGTGGCGGTTTGAGACTGCACGCGAACGCTATAATCAACTTTTGGAACACCAACCCGAGGTCATCAAGCGAGCCCCCTTATCGCATATTGCGTCCTATCTGCTGATGACCCCCGAAACCCTGAGCCGGGTACGGTCGGGCATACTGTAACTCCTCCTGTCTGCCCGAAGAGCACCTGAATTCGTAAAGAAATATTATTATTTCTTTTCCTAACATGCATTGATTGCCATACAATCATTTCATGTTCGAGATTGTTTTATGTATACATTAAAAACACTAAAGATTCAGATTATGAATACTATCAATAGTTTTGCTTCTGCTTTGATACAACAGACAAAGCAAGCCGGATGTTACAGCACATCCAGCACATATTCCAGTGCCCGAAACAGTTTCTTACGATTTACCGGTAACCGTTCCATCACTTTTGAGGAACTCACCCCCGGCCTCATCAAGCAATACGAAGCCCGGCTGCTCGGCGGAGGACAGCGACATAATACCATATCGGCTTATATGCGTATGCTCCGTTCCATCTCTTACCAGGCTGCCGGACAAGGCGTTCCGTTCAAACACAGTGTAGGCGATTTGTTCGCCCATGTATTTACAGGTTATGAGCCTACAATCAAACGGGCCATCTCCCCTTTAGTACTCCAACGTCTGGCAAGTCTTGATTTGGAGAAGAAACCGACGTTACGTTTCAGTCGCGATATGTTTCTGTTAAGTTTCTATTTACGAGGAATCTCGTTCGTAGACCTTGCACACCTCCGCCACACGGATGTCAAAAACAATACCATTTATTATTATCGCCAAAAGACTCGTCAGCAATTGTCTGTATATATAGAGTCCTATGCAGCGCAAATCATTAATAGATATAGCAGCAAAGCCACTTCCTCCCCCTATTTATTGCCTATAATATCATTGACCGGAGAAGACGGCTATAGGCAATACAAAAGTGCTTTGCGGCTCCACAACCAGCATTTGCACGTACTTTCGAAGATGCTGCAGCTAAGTAGTCCATTAACATCTTACGTGGCGCGCCATAGCTGGGCCACCACTGCCAAAAATGAAGGAGTGCCCATTTCTGTGATTAGCGAAAGCTTAGGACATACTTCTGAGAAGGTAACTCACGTTTATCTCGCCTCTTTTGATAATAATGCGATGAGTAAGGCAAATAAAAAAGTTATTGCTGCAATTCATCCGAATAAAAAGAAATAGCCTTAAGAAGTTATAATTGTAAAAGTATTCCTATTTATATAGGGATACTTTTTTTTGCCAATTTTATTCTCTTACTTACAAGGTAATGGATGCTAATGTTCTCTTACTTACAAGGTAAGAGAACGTATCTTATATCCCCCAATAATGTATTAAACGGCTGTTGAAAGGTTTTTCACATTAAAAGGCCATATCTGTGATTAAAATATAAAACGATATTTGATCTTATAATTAATTTTAATTTTTGAATTTAGAAATAGACGTTTTTTGTAAATATATGAAACTAAAATAAAGAGGGAATCGTTGCGTATTATATCTATATATGAGGAATATATGAATTAAAAATAAATCTTTTTTCTTGCAATTGTAGCAATCTTTTTCATACCTTTGCCGCCACAGAATATAATCTCTTACCTTGTAAGTAAGAGAACATTAGCATCCATTACCTTGTAAGTAAGAGAATGATCAAACAAATAAAAACAAGAGAGCATTTTCCTTTCCATATCATTCAGAGAGTAAAAGGCTATTGGATTAGTATGAATTATGAAGCAAGTCCTCCATTTCAATAAAGTTATTAAGTCCGTCATTATCTTTGGTGACTTGTGTTTACTGAATATCATTTTCATCTCACTATATCACATTTTTGACAGCCAAACACTGGGCAATGAATTCTCCCATTCATTGTCCCAGTTATTGGTACTATTAAATCTCACCTATCTGCTTTGCAACTATTCCAACGGCATTGTACTTCACGAACGAATTGTACGTCCGGAACGAATTATACGCCGGGCTTTCCGCAACACAATTTTCCACGCAGCCCTATTTATCAGCCTGGCTACCCTGGTAAAAATCGGCACCAGCTCACTTCGCTTTTCCATTTGTTTTTATGGCATACTCTTCATCAGCCTTGCTGCCTATAGGCTTATGTTCAGATACTTTCTCAAAAGGTATAGGGAATATGGAGGCAATTCACGCACTGTCGTTTTGGTTGGCAGTAATAATAATATGACCGAACTCTACCGGGAAATGGCAGGAGACCCCACTATCGGTTTCCGTATTAGCGGCTATTTCTGCGATTTGCCTTCTCACGATTTTCCTAAAGACACCCCCTATTTAGGACAACCCAAGGAAGTAGTTGCTTATTTGCAGCAACAGCATACGGAGCATGTCTATTGCTGCCTGCCTTCTACACGCGACCACGAGATAGTTCCCATCATCAACTATTGCGAAAACCACCTGATCCGTTTCTACAGTGTACCTAATATCCGCAACTACCTGCATCGCCGCATGCACTTCGAGATGTTCGGCAATGTCCCCATACTCACTATCCGTGAGGAGCCCTTGGTACAAATGGAAAACCGCCTGCTGAAAAGAGCCTTCGACCTTTTCTTCTCCCTCTGTTTTCTTTGCATCGTGTTTCCTTTGGTCTATATCATAATAGGCGCAACCATCAAACTGTCCTCTTCCGGTCCCGTCTTCTTCAAGCAAAAGCGAAGCGGAGAAAACGGAAAAGAATTCTGGTGTTACAAATTCCGCTCGATGCGTGTCAACATAGACAGTGACAAGCAACAAGCCACAGCCAATGACCCGCGCAAAACAAAAATCGGAGATTTCATCCGGCGGACCAGTATCGACGAATTTCCCCAATTCATCAATGTATTGCTGGGACAAATGTCCGTTGTGGGACCACGCCCCCACATGCTGAAGCACACCGAGGAATATTCACGCCTCATCGACAAATATATGGTCAGGCATCTGGTAAAACCCGGCATCACCGGCTGGGCGCAAGTCACCGGTTACCGGGGCGAAACCAAAGAGCTCTGGCAGATGGAAGGGCGCGTACAGCGTGACGTCTGGTATCTGGAACACTGGACCTTCCTATTGGATTTATACATCATATACAAGACGGTCAGGAATGCTGTCCAAGGCGAAAAAGAAGCTTATTAAATGAAAAAACGAGAATTAATCGCTATCCCATATACGAAAGCATGAACAAGAAAAGTATAGTTATCCTGCTGGCAGCATTCACATTGACGAGCTGCCAATCCTATAAAAGAGTACCTTATCTGCAAAGTTACGAATCACTTACAGATAAGGGCCACAAGGAAATTGTCATCAATGAAGTGAATCGGCAGGATACGCTCTACGATGCATGCATCCAGCCGAAAGACCTGCTCAATATCACGGTAAACACCACCGACCCACAAGCAGCGGCACCATTCAACCTGACTGTGCAAACTCCTATCAACATTGCACAGTCCAATGCTTATGTCACTTCGCAACCCACACTGCAACAATATTTAGTCAGCAATGACGGCGAGATAGATTTTCCCGTCATAGGCAGACTGAAAATAGGCGGGTTGACCAAAAACACAGCAGAGAACCTGATTCGCAAACAACTCCGCCCCTACCTCAAGGAAACGCCCATCGTCACTGTGCGCATGTCCAACTACAAGATATCAGTTATCGGAGAAGTGAATCGCCCCGGCACATTTACCATCAACAACGAGAAAGTAAATCTCTTCGAGGCACTCGCCATGGCAGGAGACATGACAGTCTACGGCATACGCAGCAATGTCAAGCTTATCCGCGAAGACAACAACGGGCAGCGGAATATCATAAACTTGAATCTGAATGAGCAGAACGTCCTTCATTCCCCTTACTACTACCTGCAACAGAATGACATTCTTTATGTCACTCCCAACAAGACCAAAGCCAAAAATGCCGGTATCAGCAACAGTACCACCATCTGGTTCTCCGTAGTGGGTACACTCGTTTCACTGGCAAGCCTGATTGTGACGATAGCGAGGTAACGCAAAATATGAACAAGAATTACTAACCACAAAAACCGATTATTGATGAAAGAAGATTTATGCGATGATATTTTTGATGAGAAAGAAGAGAAGACGGATTTTCAAGCCTTCTTTTTTAAATATGTCATCCATTGGCCTTGGTTTATCGTGAGCATACTGATATGCGCCTTCCTCGCTTTCATTTATTTACGCTATCAAGCCCCTGTATACGAAATACTCTCTTCGGTACTTATCAAGGAAGAAGACAACAAAAAGAGCGCCAACAACACATTGGCCGCCATGCAGGATTTCGGCATGTTCTCCATGACCAACAATTTTGACAACGAAGTAGAAATCCTGAAATCGCGTACACTCATCAAAAAAGTCGTATCGCGCCTGAATCTTTATATAAACACGGTACAAAAACAGACTTTCGGTTACGACATTCCGCTTTATAAGAATTCATCCCTTGACATCTTCATGACTGCCGAAGAAGCGGAGAAGCTGGATGGAGACATTCTATTGGACCTGACCTACGATACCCGTGGAAAGCTATCGGCAGAAGTCAGCTATACACAAAATGACGAGAAGCAGAAAACACAGAAGCATTTCGACAAGCTTCCTGCCATCCTGCCCCTGCCTATCGGCGTAATCACCATTTCGGGCATAGACTCCCTGCCGCTCCCTATCGAGCCCATCAAGCTGAAAGCCACCATCAGCAGGCCCACTGCCGTAGCCATTGGCTACAGCTCCCCCC
>CAJJYX010000113.1 GCA_905197435.1 uncultured Bacteroides sp. | reverse complement strand
CCGGAGCTTCATACTTCATTTCTTTTTCCATTTTCATAATCATAAAAAAATTAGTCGTTAATAATATTAATAGTCGTTTCCTTTGTCTTACCTATTGCCACGGGAATTTGCAAGATTTTAAAAAAGGCGGTTATACATCTATGTTTGCCAAAGCATCTATATATTAAGGTGTAAAGCCCCTTGCATCCCCATGTTTCAGACTGCAAAATAAGTACTAAATTTCCTAAATTCAAAAGAAATCGTCATTTTTTTATATATTTTGATAAAAAAACCACGAAATCCGCCTTTGCAGTATTCAATGCACTGGGAGAGCCTCGAATTTTACATCCTGTTGTAAAATGTCTTTCTACCATAAATACTCTGTTTTTAGTTCTCATTAAGCGCCATACCATATATTACTATGAGTACAACGGCAGTACATACTTTTGCGAGTCAAAGGTAATGATTCTCTTGACATCTACAAACAAAATAAAAGTTTTTTTTGTTCAAAGCACAGAATAATGTGAAAGATATAATATTTTCATATTTTTTTGCATGTAAGCCAAAACACAAAGAAGTTTTGATATTTCCGCGGCAACCTGCCCGATAAAGTTTGCACATCCGCCCGGGCCAGAGACAGAACCGGCAACGGTGCGGCCGGTAAAGCGCAATCCCCCCCTCACAACAGCCATCCAACGGCAGACAGGACATGTGGAAAAAAATTCAAGAAAAAACACACCCGAAACCTGCATCCGCCTGATTACTTTTGCGCCTTCAATGCATACCTTTTCCACATTTTCCATATCGGCGCGCCCTCTATCGGCAACCGTTTCACCGGTCGTCCGGAAAAGAGGGAAAACATAGATGCCCGAAATAAGTTATTGAATACGGAGGAAAGTTGTTCATTTTCATTAATCGCTGATAAACAAACAAATACGTCAGAACAACGAAAGGGAAAGCAAAGGCGGAAAAGGCAATCCGTACCTCCGTCTTTGCCTGTTTAACAAAATAAAGTAATAATTATCATGAAACAATTTTCATTGAACAAGAAGGAAGAAAAGGGCCTGAAGCTGAGATTCAACCTCAAGCAGGTCCGGGAAGAAAACAAGCTGACACAAATCATGCTTGTGACGACCATCAATAAAAAAAGAATCAGGGTGTACACCAAGCTCCGCGTAGAGCCGAAGTACTGGAACCACGAGACCTACCGGTGCTACCAGTCGGGGCGCCTGAACTTGCGCGAGAAGCTCAGGCTGAAACACGTGAACGAACAAATCGACAGCCTCGTGATGGCCTTGCATGAGATGGACGACCTGCTGGCAAGCAGAGGGAAATACCTGTCGGCGTCCATCATCCAGCAAGTGGTCAGGGAAAACCAGCAGAAAGAGCAACTTCTGCAAAACCCGATAGCCTGCCTGAGAGGACTGGTGGAGGATTACGAAAAAGGCATCAACCGGAAAGGGCGTCGCGGCATTGGGAGCACCAAGACTACCTACCTCACTGCCCTGGGGCGTCTGGAAGACTACGACAAGCAACGGAAAGTCCCCATCGAGTCGTTTGAGGACTTCAACAAGCGGTTCTTCATGGACTTCACGAATTATCTTTACGGATGCACGTACGGGAAAACGGGGAAACACTACACGCAGAATACAATAATCAATACATTGAAGGTTATCAAAAATCTGCTGCACCGCGCCTATGACAATGAAATGACGACAAACAATTACTTCCTGAAAGTTCAAACTACATTACCATCAGACTCGAGCGAGCAGATTTATTTGCAGGAGAAGGAAATCCGCAAACTGTCTCAGGTGAAAACCGAAAACGACCAAGAGCGCGAAGTCAGGGACATGTTTGTCATTGCCTGCTATACAGCATTACGAATCAGTGACATCCAACAGCTGAACAAAGCCACCATAAGGAAGGGAGTCATTTCGCTGTACCAGAAAAAGACAAATGAGCTGGTGGAAATACCGATACTGAAAGAAATAGCCCCGCTGATAGACCATTACCAGCAAATCGGCTTCCCGGTCATAAACAAGATGAAGGCCAACCAAATTATCCGGATCCTTGCCGCCCGGTGCCACATCGACGAGACCATCACCCACAAGGAGTATCGCGGCGGGGAAACCACCATTGTGACGGTACCAAAATACAAGATGATCAGTTTCCACACGGCCCGGAGAAGCTGTGTGACCAATCTTTATAAACGCGGATATCCGATAAACTATGTGATGTCCCTTTCCGGGCACCGCTCCATCCAAGCGTTCCAACGCTACATGAAAGCGTCCAGCAAGGAACTGATGTCCGACTTCGTCCATCTGTTGAAAAAGGAAAAGGCCATTTTGCCATAACAGGGTTTCCGACACATTTACGGCTTACCAAAGGAAAGGCTCATTACAGTTTTCCTAAGGGAAGGCTCACACCGGAGGGAAAAGGCATATGAGCCGGAAGGAAGGCATATATATGACAAAAGTGTGTCAAAACAAAATTCACTATTTACTCTGTCATTCAGAGCGAAGCGAAGAATCTACTCTCTTTGTGATCTGGAGAAGAGATACTTCACTCGTTCTGCATGACAGAATGAAATGATATGCCTGCAGAGTTTTGACACACCTCTCAGGCAATCACCCCGCACTTCGTCAGTGCATCCACCCATTTCGCGGCATCGGCCGTGGCGCGTTCGCGGTCAATACCGAACTGTTTCACCAGTACCTCGGCGGCATCATCAAGGGTGAATTCGCTACCCTTCAGTGTATTCCAAAGCAGCACTGCCGTGCCGTTGAGCGAAATAACCTTCGTCATGTCCGACTGCAACTTGCCTTGCTCCACCACCAGATTCTCACCGGCTATCTCACGTACTTTATAAGCATCCTTAATCTTCATTTCTTGCAATATTAAAGTTTCAAATTCGAGAGGCAAAGATAAACATTCCAGCTCAAAAAGCGAAAACAATCACCAATTATCACGCAGAAAGGAAGTGTAGTATCGCCTTTTCCGAAATTATCCTTATCTTTGCCGAGGCGAAGAGAAGCCAGGAATTCAGAAAATAGGAATATGACAATCATACAACAGCAGTTTTTCACCCTTGTGCAATCCGGCCTGTGGGGCACGGAAGCAGATGCCCGCCTGTTTGACGAACATACGGACTGGGCGCAACTTTATAAATCGGCACGCACACAAGCCTTGATGGGCATAATGCTTGACGGCATACAGACGCTGCCCGCCGAAAAGCGCCCTCCACGCATGCTCTACCTGAAATGGTGCAACACATTGCTGCAAATCGAGGAAAACAACCGCCTGCTGAACCGCGAACTCGCCAATGTATACGCCCTCTGCCGCGCCAACGGCGTGGAGCCCGTGCTGCTGAAAGGGCAGGGAGTGGCACAGAACTACCGGAATCCGCTGCACAGGCAGTGCGGAGACATAGACCTTTACATAGGAAAAGACAACTACGCCAAGGTCAACCGCTTGTTGCGCATGGAAGCCGCCGGCGAACACGAAGAAAACCATAAGCATACTTCCATAGAGTGGCATGGAGTGACCATCGAGAACCACCGCATACTCACCCGCCTCAGCTCACCGTCGGCCGACAGGTTCCTGCAAAAAGAGATAGAAAGATGGCATAACACCAATCTGTGCAGACCGCTTCAAGTGGGGGATTGCCAAGTGACCCTCCCTCCCCTGTCGTTTGAGACAGTGTATATACTGACCCACTCCGCCCTCCACTTCCTGAACGAAGGCATCGGCCTGCGCCAAGTATGCGACTGGGCCTCCCTGCTCCATCACCAAAAAGACAACATCGACAGACAAGAGGTGAAAGAGCTGCTGCGGAAGATGGGATTGACGGAAGCAGCCAAGGTTTTCGGCGTCGTTGCCGTGAAGTACCTGCACCTTCCGGTGGAAGACCTTCCGGTGGCCTACTCCGAAAAAGACATTCCTACGGGCGACTGGCTATTGGAAGACATCTGGCAAGGAGGAAACTTCGGGCAGTTTGACACCAACCGCAAGCAGCGCCCCAAAGGATATTGGAGCGGCAAATGGTATACGTTCGCACGCGCCTGCAGACGATGCCGCGAGCTGGGCGCTTTGGCTCCTGCCGAAGCACGCTGGTATCCGTTCATGCTTTTCCTTCATTCCGCCCAGGCACAGTGGAATCATAAATTCAGTAACAAATAAAAAACGAACCATCAATTACACACTCTTATGGCAAATAAGAACAATAAACTCATCATCGCGGCAGGCAGCTTCCTCGTACTGCTGCTAATAGCAGTCACCATCCTGCTGATTTCCGAAAAACAAACCAACAAGGAGTTGGTGATGGAATTCAACCTGGACAAAGAAGACCTTGAGAACCAATACACAGACTTCGCCAGGCAATATGACGAGTTGAAACTGACCGTTTCCAACGACTCCCTCTCCGTACTGCTGGAGCAGGAACAACTGAAAACCCAACGGCTGCTGGAAGAACTGCGTACCGTGAAGAGCAGCAATGCCACAGAGATACGCCGTCTGAAAAACGAACTGGCTTCCCTGCGCAAAATCATGATAGGCTACATCAACCAGATTGACTCGCTGAACCGCCTGACTGCCCAGCAGAAGGAAATCATTGCCGACGTCACCCAAAAGTACAACGCCGCTTCCCGGCAAATCAGCAACCTGTCCGAGGAAAAGAAGAACCTGACCAAGACCGTGACCCTCGCCGCACAACTGGATGCCACCAACATCTCCGTGCAAGCCACCAACAAACGCGGCAAGACAGCCAAGAAGGTAAAGGACATCGTGAAATTCAAAATCAACTTCTCCATTGTGAAGAACATCACTGCAGAGACCGGAGAACGCACCCTTTATATCCGCATCACCAAGCCCGACAACGATGTGCTGACCAAAAGCCCGCAGAACACATTCCCATACGAGAACCGGGAACTGGCATATTCCATCAAAAAGTATATAGAATACAATGGTGAGGAACAAGCCGTCACCGTGTATTGGGATGTGGAAGAATACCTCTATGCAGGCACTTACCGCGTAGACATTTTTGCCGACGGCACCCTTATCGGCTCACAGTCATTCGCACTCGACTAAGAACCTGTTTGATTTTTCCTCAAGAAATATTGCTTCAGCTTCTTTTGAGAGCTCTTTCCTCTCCGTTTTCCTCTCTTTATCCGCCACATAGCCCGCTATGCTCCTCATAAAAATAGGAAAGCATCTTCAGAAAGAACTCTCAAAAGAAGGATGAAGAAAATCCGAACCGGCTCTAAAAAAAGTTTAAATTATTTTGCGATATCATTGAAAGCCTATACATTTGCATCGTTGTTTATGCAATTATTGTTGTCGTATAGGCGGCAGATTCACCACCTAAAATAAATATATCATCCAATGAAAAAGTTCTTCTGTTTCATCAGTTTGGCATACCTGGCCTCTTCCATGGCAGCCCAGGAAGCATTGAACTTGGATAGTTGCCGTGCATTGGCAATCTCCAACAACAAAGAACTGCTGATAAGCCAGGAAAAAATCAACGCTGCACATTATCAGAAAAAAGCGGCATTCACCAATTACCTTCCCAATATCTCGGCCACCGGTGGGTACATGCGCAGCCAGAAAGAGTTGTCTATCCTCAGTGATGCCCAGAAAGGCGCCTTGTCCGGATTGGGCACAAGCCTCAGCGAGCCATTGCAGCAAGCTGCCCAGACCATAGCGCAGCTTCATCCGGAGATAGCAAGCCAACTGCCGGCTTTGGGGCAAAGCCTGATAAGCGCCCTCGACGGTGCAGGGCAATCACTGGCCGATGCTTTCCGTACAGATACCCGCAACATGTATGCAGGCGCCCTGACCTTGACCCAACCCCTCTATATGGGCGGCAAGATACGCGCCTACAACAAAATCACCAGATATGCCGAAGAGCTGGCACGCCAGCAGCACAACACCGGCATGCAGGAAGTAATCCTGAGCACAGACCAGGCATACTGGCAGGTAGTGTCCCTCGCCCACAAAAAGAAGCTGGCGGAGGGGTACTTGAAACTATTGCAGAAGCTCGACAGCGATGTCGACAAAATGATTGCCGAGGGCGTTGCCACCAAAGCCGACGGACTCTCCATCAAAGTAAAGGTGAACGAAGCCGAAATGACCCTGACAAAAGTGACCGACGGCCTGAGCCTTGCCCGGATGCTGCTGTGCCAGCTGTGCGGCCTCGACCTCTCCACTCCCGTCACGCTGACAGACGAGCAGAAGGAAGACCTGGCTCCCGCAGCCCCGGCAAACAATACGATCGACATCAACAGCGTTTATGCCACCCGCCCCGAAGTGCGCAGCCTGGAACTTGCCACACAGATTTACAAGCAGAAAGTAAACGTCGCCCGTTCGGAATACCTTCCTTCCGTAGCGCTGATGGGCAGCTACATGGCTACCAACCCCTCTGTCTTCAACAGTTTCGAGAAGAAGTTCAAAGGAATGTGGAATGTGGGCGTCATGGTATCGGTACCCATCTGGCATTGGGGCGAAGGTATCTATAAAGTAAAAGCAGCCAAGTCGGAAGCACGCATCGCCCAATACCAACTGGATGACGCCAAAGAGAAAATCGAGCTGCAAGTCAACCAGTCGGCTTTCCAAGTGAATGAAGCCGCCAAGAAACTGACCATGGCCGAAAAGAACCTGGAAAAAGCCAACGAAAACCTAAGGTATGCCACTCTCGGTTTTGAGGAAGGCGTAATACCGGCAAGCAATGTACTCGAAGCACACACTGCATGGCTTTCTGCCCAGTCGGAAAAGATAGATGCCCAGATCGACGTGAAACTGACGGAAATCTATCTGAGAAAGGCAACGGGAGAATTAAGCATCGGGAACCGATAACTCCCGACGTAGCGAAGTAATAACAGCAAAATCATAAAATGGATACAAAATCACAAAACAGCAATATGCTGCTGGCATTCCTCACGATGACGGGAGTCATTGCCATTGTTGCCCTCGTAGGGTTCTTCATGCTGCGCAAAGGGCCGGAGATTGTGCAGGGACAAGCAGATGTAACAGAATACCGTGTGTCGAGCAAAGTACCGGGACGTATTCTGGAATTCCGCGTAAAAGAGGGACAAAGCGTACAAGCCGGAGACACCCTCGCCATCCTGGAGGCTCCGGACGTACATGCCAAACTGGAACAGGCACGCGCCGCCGAATCTGCCGCACAAGCCCAGAACGAAAAAGCCCTGAAAGGCGCACGCCGGGAACAGATACAAGCTGCCTATGAAATGTGGCAAAAGGCACAAGCCGGACTGGAGATTTCCGAGAAGTCCTACAAGCGCGTAAAGAGCCTGCACGACCAAGGTGTGATGTCCGCGCAGAAACTCGACGAGGTTACCGCCCAACGCAATGCTGCCCGGGCTACCGAGAAAGCCGCCAAGGCCCAGTATGATATGGCCAAGAACGGTGCGGAGCGCGAAGACAAAGCCGCCGCCGCCGCTTTAGTGGAACGTGCCAAAGGCGCTGTGGCAGAAGTTGAATCGTACATCAAGGAGACCTACCTCATCGCACAGACTGCCGGTGAGGTGTCCGAGATATTCCCCAAAGTCGGCGAGCTGGTCGGCACGGGTGCCCCTATCATGAACATCGCCATTTTGGACGATATGTGGGTGACATTCAATGTACGCGAAGACTTGCTGCAAGGGCTGGGCATGAACACCGAGTTTGAAGCATTCATTCCCGCACTCGACAAGAATATACGCTTGAAAGTATATTATATGAAAGACCTCGGCACGTATGCCGCCTGGAAAGCAACCAAGACTACCGGACAGTTCGACCTGAAGACATTCGGGATAAAAGCCGCTCCTCAGGAGAAGGTGGAAGGGCTGCGTCCGGGGATGAGTGTGATATTGAGGAAGTGATTAAGGGGTTAGGGATTAATGATTAGGGATGATGGGGAAGGATAGGAAATATATGGCTTTGTGGAATGTGGTGAAACGCGAATGCCGCCGTCTTGTTTCCCGCCCGTTATACCTGTTTTGCATGGTGATAGCACCGCTGTTCTGCTATATATTCTTCACCACGCTGATGAGTTCCGGGCTGCCTACAAATATGCCCGTAGGGGTGGTAGACCAGGATTTGAGCGCTACTTCCCGCCAGTTGGCACGCAATCTGGATGCTTTTGAACAGACTGCCGTCGTGGCACACTACCCCACCATCAATGAAGCCCGTACTGCCATGCAGCGCGGAGAGATTTACGGTTTCTATTATATCCCGGAAGGGACCTCTGCCAAAGCTCAGGCACAACGGCAGCCCAAACTCTCCTTCTACACCAACAACACCCTGCTCATCGCAGGTTCACTGCTCTTCAAAGACATGAAGATGATGAGCGAACTGGCATCGGGAGCCGCCGCCCGTACCGCATTATATGCCAAAGGAGCCACCGAGGAACAGGCAATGGCTTTCCTCCAGCCCATCGTCATAGATACGCATCCGCTCAATAACCCGTGGCTGAACTACTCCGTATACCTGTGCAACACCTTTGCACCGGGCGTACTGATGCTGCTCATCTTCATGGTGACCGTCTACTCCATCGGAGTCGAGATAAAAGACCGCACCGCCCGCGAATGGTTGCGCACGGGCAACAATTCCATCTGGATTTCCCTTGCCGGCAAGCTGCTTCCACACACCGCCCTATTCTTCCTGATGGGGATATTATATAATGTGTACCTCTACGGTTTCCTCCATTTCCCCTGCAACAGCGGCATCCTGCCGATGCTGTTTGCCACCCTTTGCCTGGTACTGGCATCGCAAGGCATGGGAGTATTGATGATAGGAACCCTGCCCACCCTGCGCCTGGGACTCAGTTTTGCTTCCCTATGGGGAGTCCTCTCCTTTTCCATGTGCGGATTGTCATTCCCTGCCATGGGCATGCACCCCGTATTGCAGGCATTGGCAAACCTGTTCCCCCTGCGCCACTATTTCCTGATTTATGTGGATCAGGCACTGAATGGCTATCCCATGATTTATTCGTGGGTCAACTACATAGCGCTGCTTATCTTCATGATGCTACCGTTCCTCATAGCCCACAGGCTGAAAGGAGCATTGGTTTACTATAAATACATGCCCTAATGAAAGACCTGACGTTCAGACAGAAAGTTGTACAAGGCATTTATGACTTGTTCTATATATGGAAACGGGAATTCCGCACCACCTTCCGCGACCAGGGCGTGCTCATCTTCTTCGTGCTCGTTCCGCTGACCTATCCGCTGATATATGCTTTCATCTACACGAATGAAGCCATACACGAGGTGCCCACCGTCGTGGTGGATAACTCACGCTCATCGTTGAGCCGCGAATACCTCCGGAAAGTGGATGCCAGTCCGGAAGTGAACATTGTGAGCCACTGCGCCGATATGGAGGAAGCCAGGCTGATGCTGAAAGACCGCAAGGCATACGGCATTATCTACATCCCCTCTACCTTCAGTGACGACATTGTGCGCGGTAAGCAGACACAGGTAAGCATCTTTTGCGACATGAGCGGACTGCTGTACTACAAAGCCGTGCTGACCGCCAACACCAATGTGTCACTTGCCATGAACGCAGAAATCAAGATGAGACGCAGTGCCAATACCACCTCCCGCCAGGACGAGATTACGGCACATCCCATAGAGTACGAAGACGTTGCCCTCTATAACCCGACCAACGGATTTGCCGCCTTCCTGATTCCGGCTGTATTGGTATTGATTATCCAGCAGACGCTTCTGCTCGGCATCGGCTTGTCTGCCGGAACAGCCCGCGAACACAACCAGTTCAAAGATTTAGTCCCTATCAACCGCCATTATAACGGCACACTACGCATTGTAATGGGAAAAGGACTGAGCTATTTTATGGTTTATTCGTTGGTAGCCGTATATATACTATGCGTAGTGCCCCGTCTTTTCAGCCTCAACCAAATCGCAATTCCCGGCGTGCTGACACTGTTTACCCTACCCTATCTGACAGCTTGCATCTTTTTTGCAATGACGTCATCCATTGCCATACGCAACCGGGAAACTTGCATGTTGTTGTTTGTGTTCACTTCCGTACCATTATTGTTTCTGTCCGGCATCTCCTGGCCGGGAAGTGCAATGCCTTCATTCTGGAGATATTTTTCCTATCTCTTCCCTTCCACATTCGGGATCAACGGCTATGTACGGATTAATAGTATGGGAGCCACACTCAACGAAGTAGCTTTTGAATACCGCGCCCTGTGGATGCAAACCGGAATTTACTTCCTCACCACCTGCTTCGTCTACCGCCGGCAAATCATACAAAGCAGAAAGAATCACTCTTCCTTGTACCCTGCCAGGTTGTAGCATACCGGCACTGTGCTGTTGCCAACACGATATATGCCGAACTTAAAATAGTAACCGTCATCATCATTACGCCCTATCTGGATTACTTCATTATTCACGATGTGCTCCTTAACGGTTTTCTTCTTGTCGGTGTATTCCATTTGCACATCCAGCTTACCGTGCTTCACTATGTTTTCAGCTTCTTTGCCGTATGTAGTCCAGTCGATATGAACACGAAAAGTAACCCAACAATCTTTAGGGAAATCGGCAAAAGGCATCTTATAGGCAATTGTAGACGACTTGTACTTGGAAGTTACGGGTTTCATTACCGGCGTTTTCTCAGGACTTGCGTTGCAACGGTCTGTTTTGTCTGTCAGCCAACGGCGATCCGAATTTGCCTTGATATAGAACCAACCGCCGGAGAAACCGAAAGCCAACGGCGGATAACCACCCTGCTCT
>CAJJYX010000112.1 GCA_905197435.1 uncultured Bacteroides sp. | reverse complement strand
AGTTCAGAAGACTGGAAACGGGGAATAAAATGCTCTCCATACAGCCGCAACCTGTTTCCGATAAATTAAGGGACATAGCTGAATCTTTCGACGACATGGCGGAAAACAGAGAAATGAACTACCGCCTTGACATCACACCCGAACTGACATGGAACACCGATCTGGGCTGCTTCAACAAAATAGCGGGGAATCTCATATCCAACGCTTTCAAGTACACACCCGACAAAGGGAACATCAGCGTGGCACTGTATACGGAAAACGAACGTCTCATCCTGAAGATAGCCAATACGGGCAAGGGCATCACACCGGAAAACCTCGGAAAGATATTCGACCGCTACAAGATTCTCGACAACGTGGAGATGAACGGCAAAAACTCAAGAAACGGACTGGGACTGACCATTTGCAAAAACATGGTGACACTGCTGGAAGGAGACATAAACATAGAAAGCACACCGGGCGAACTGACCACCTTCACCGTAAGCCTGCCCTCGCTGCCACCCAACGGGCAGGAAGTGCCGCAAACCGCCTATGAAACGGCTTCTCCAAACATTCCCGCCAAAGAAGTGCAGGAACTGCCCGAAAAGCACACCGGAGAATTCGACGCAGGCAAGCAGACCATCATGGTGATAGATGACGACCCATCCATGCTGTGGTTCGTATCCGAAATATTCGCGGAAAAATACAATGTACTCTCCTTCAGCAATTCTCAAAAGGCACTGGACAGCTTGGAGCAACGACAACCGGATCTCATCATCTCAGATGTGATGATGCCCGAGATAGACGGGCTCTCCTTCACCTCCACCCTCAAGCAACATAAGTTATGGGGCCACATTCCACTTATCCTGCTCTCGGCCCTGCACCACGAAGACGACCAGGTAAAAGGACTGGAATCGGGGGCAGACGCCTATGTCACCAAGCCTTTCAATGTGAAATACCTGGAAAAGATGGCCTACCACCTCATCCGCCGCGAAGAAAGCCTGAAAGAGTATTATAGTTCGGTACTCAGCACCTTTACCTGGAAAGAAGGCAGCTGCCTGCATAAAGAAGAGCAGGAGTTCCTGGAGAAAATGACAGAAGTCATCGAGAAGAATCTGGCCAATCCCGACCTGCAAGTGGAACTCCTGAGCAAAGAGATGGGCTACAGCAGCCGGCAGTTCTACCGCAAGCTGAAACCACTTACCGACAAATCCCCCGCCGACATCATCAAAGAGTACCGCCTCTCCACGGCAGAACGCCTGTTGGTTTCCGGCAATTTCACCATTGATGAGCTGATGGACCGCACGGGATTCACCAACCGCAGCACTTTCTATAAAGCCTTTTCACAACGCTACGGTATGCCGCCCCGCCAATATAGCGAGCAGCAAAAGAAGAACGTAAAGGAAGGGTAACTCAATAACATGAAGAACTTGCAAAATTTAATGAAATATTAATATTCCTGTATCAAACTGACATTAATGCAACCGGATGAAATATCCAAGCAAAAAAAAGCAATATACATATTTATATTTTCAGAATAATTCATTATTTTTGTCTCCTCAAAACGGTAATGCCGTTTGTAACAATATAATAGAGGCGTTGTGTCTTCAGTGTTGTAAAGAAAACCTAGGAAATTTTCTAAATGAATACAACGAAAGAATGACAGAGCGGATTTTCTATGCTATATAGGCGTGAATCTGCTGTTTGTTTAAGTTGTGTTCGGGCTTCCTAGGGCCTTCTTTATAATTAAACGACACGCAGTTCCACGCTTCTTTGTATCTATACTACAACAAATAATCACCGGTCTCACCTCGGAACTGCAATAGGGCCGGAACTTGAAGGAGGAAAAGCAGGAAGAAATCAAAATCAAAGCCATTATTTATCGAAGCGTTGTGCTCCATTCTTGTTTAAAGAAAACCTAGGAAATTTTCTAAACGAACACATATAGAAATGGCACAGTTGGTTCTCCATGTCGAAAGCGTGGAACTTCTTGCCGTTTACTGTATGAAGAAAGAACGTCAGTTCTCGCTTGATCCAAGAAACGGCACAGCAGTTCCACGCTTCTTTGTTTAAACAAACCACAAGCCCGCAAGGAACTGGGAAGGCTTACTAATTCAGTTTATTTATGAAAAAAGAAGAATCTGAAAGCTATGTTCCGCCTACTGTGGAAGTAGTTATCGTGAATGTAGAACAGGGATACGAATCCTCTACAGGAGGTGAAGTAATCCCTTGGGAATGATTGAACTATTAATTTAAACAACAGATTGACATGATGAGAAAGAAACAGATTTTCAGAATGCTGGTTGGAGCACTGACCGTCTGCATGGCGACAGCTTGTTCCAACGAAACGGATGTCTTGAATGGATTTCCGACAGAAGGGAACACACTCTCCATTAATCTACGTACCAACGACATCGGTGCAACCACACGCGCTACCATAGCCACCGAAGCCGAATCTGAAGTGAAAAGTCTCAGCGCCTACCTCTTCTCCAAAGGCGAAAGCAACGAATATAAACTGGAAAAAATATACAATAACCTGACCTGGAACAACGAGGAAACCACCCACACCGTAGCCCTGACTGGTATCGAGGAGCGCGGTCCCAAGAAGGTGTACTTCGTGGCCAACGGCACAGGAATCAGCGCACTGACAAGCGCATCTGCCAACCTGCCCGAAGCAGATTTCCAAGCCCTGCTGATGAACAAGATGGGAAACAACCCCGCCACTCCCCTTGCCATGACAGCACAAGCCGAATTGGCTGACTGGGGCGAAGGAGTGAACAATGCCATCATACAAGACGCAGCAATGCTCAAACGCGTATCAGCCCGCGTCGACCTCGTGGTAGCTCCCCAAGAAGGCCTCAGCTTCGAGCCGACAAGCATCGCATTGGCTGCCGCCGCCAACTCCTACATCTTCCCTAACGAAGAAGCATACAACGGCAGTAAAGAAACCATAGAAATCTCCGGTACTACACTCTACCCCTACGAAACAGCAGCCGGCACAGTGAAAGAAGTAAAAGTGACAGGTAACGTAAAAGTGGGTGAAACTGAAAAAGAAGCCACTTTCGTGGTACCGTTCGTCAACAAAGAGGGCGAAGAAATCGCCATCGAGCGCAACCACCGCTACACTGTCAACATTGCCCGCATCAACGGTTTCTACTCCATAGAGGCAAGCATCACCGTCAGCGACTGGAACGCAGCCGATTTCTCGGGTGATCTGGAAGCAGGCGAAGAGCTGAAGATGACCGCCACCGAATACGAAAACGAACAACTGGCCACCGCACCTGCCGCCACAGCCGTATATCCTACCGATGAGACCAAAACAGCCGTTGTGGAACTGGAATCCACAGATGCCAAAGTCTACAAAATCTACGTAGGAAGTGCCAACATCGAAGCCGTAACCTCTTGGACTACACTGCCCGACGGATGGACCATGACAGAACCCGCCGACACCCGTGCAGAATATTTGTGGGAGAAATCATATTGGACACTGACCATTCCTGCCAATGAATCAGACACCAAGAGCCTGACCGTAAAAGCCGTAAACAAGCTGGAACAGGCAAAGGACCAGAATACAAAGAAGTATGTAGAGATTACTTTCACACAGAAAGGAAAGCAAGGAGAAGTAGATCATAGCAAGAACCCGTTGCTGAAATGGGCAGAATCCGATTTGGTACGTAGCGGTAGTGGTGCTTCCGTGAAAGCTACATTTGCATCCAGCTATAAGAATCGTGGATATTACTATCAGTTTGGACGTAACTATGGATACCAAAATGCTTCAGAAGCACAAGATTTTTATGCAATCAATATAACCAGCATACCTTCTAGTAGAAATGCTTATCCGCTGACAGGTAGCACAACACCTGTTCAAAAGTACAGAGAGTCCAGTATCTCCCAATATCCGGATCTCTTCTTAATAGATAAATATTTCACAGGATACAGTTCGGAAAACCATCAGTATGATTATAAAACTATTGATAATCAAACATGGTATGAACGAGCTAAAAGCAATGGATATACCTATACTTCTCCATGTCCTGAGGGATGGAGATTGCCGACCAAGGCTGATTTCCAAGAGATTATGCCTCTAATTGATGGTAAATATGGATATAGAGGAAGCAATGCATGGGATGAAGACATTACTCAGTTCAAGACTTTGGCTGATGGTACAAAATGTGCTTTCCGCTGGACAGGATTAGCAGTGGACAACAGTTTCTATGCTTTACAAATTGAATGTTTGGTAGTAGACCAAAGCGTAACAGATATTACAAGCATCGATTGGGAAGACGAGCATGTTCAATCCCGTTTCTTCAGAGGATCCGGGTATATTATGCCTGTTTTCAACCTATGGGGCAATCAAGTCTCATCAACTCAATTTGTAGCCAGACCGATGTCTTGGGGTCAGTATTCATATAGACAAGTTGGCCAAACAGTAGTGGCTAGTCAAACAGCTGATTATATGAAATATGGAGGATTCTATTGGACATCTGATGGTAGCCAAAGCATGTTTATGATGATATTCCCTGGCGCCAGCTATACTTTGGGTTACTATGTGGCAGGAATGAATAATCCTATTGCTGCCAATATCCGTTGTGTAAAAGAGTAATATTTCACACAACAAACTTAAAGAACAGAAATTAAAAACTATTGATTCAGTAAACAAACAATAGTAGATAATAATAACTAAAGTAAACAATTATGAAGAAACAAATATTCTTCCTCTTTGCCCTTTTGGCTCTCGGCTTCTCCGGGTGTTCCAATGAAGAGAACATCGAGACGGGCAACAGTGAGGAAATCCGTGTAGCGGTAACTTTTGACATAGGAACAAGTACCCGAGCTGCAAATGAAAGCTATCTGAGTGAGGTGACGCTCTACACATTCAAAGAAGATGGCCAGTTCGTAGATGCACAGAACACCACCATGAACAATGGTTCCATCACTTTCCCCGGCACAGGGAAATATATCATAGAAGCCATTGCCAATGAAAACAGCACACTGCAAGGCCTGAAAAACTACGATGACTTCAAGACCCGCACCACGGTTTACGCCAACGCTATACCAGGTCGCCTGCAAATGCGTGGCGTGCAAACAGCCAAAGTGACGAACGTCAATCCAAGCCCGGCCATACACTTCGCCATGCGCCGCTTAGTGTCACGCATCAGCATCGAGAACAACGTGAAAGACTTCGTGCTGACCTACGCACACCTGACCGGTGCCATGAAGCAATCCTACTTCTACAAAGATGATGTAGAGAACATGGACTACTGGAACCTGACAGAAACGGAAGACAAGACCGTGACCACCTTCACTCCAAGCACAACCGGTGGCAAGACGACTTACAACTCCGTATTCTACGTTTACGAATGCCCCAATGAAAAGTGCAGCCTCACACTGGATATGAAAGGTACCATCGACGGCATCGAACACATCGTGCCTACATTGGACGAGGAAGCCTTCATCGGCAACCACAAACCGCTGCGCCGCAATGTTCAATACACTGTTAAGCTGAACGAGGTGGATGGTGCCATCGTAGCCAATCTGGAAGTTTCCGACTGGGAAGAAGGCGATGAAACCGAAGACGCCATTGTATCTCCCAACGGAAATACAATCGAAGTGACCGTGACATCCGCCACAGCAGCCGGTGAAAACTACGCCATAGCCGACGAAGCAGAACGTGAAGTGAAGGACCTTGCTGTCTACCTCTTTGATGCAGAAGGAAAGTTGGAAAAAGCCCACACCGGCCTGCTGTCCACCGCATGGACTCCCGCAAGCATGGGCGACAGCCAGAAAATAACGCTGAACAACATCCTCAACAAGGAAAGCAAGACTCTCTACATCGTTGCCAACGCTGCAGCCAACAACACTGTTTCGCTGAACAACCTTCAGGAGAAGAGCACCACAACCGCTGATTTTGAAGCCCTGATGGCCACTGCCGCTGCCGGAAACCTGAGTTGCCCGCTGCTGATGTTCAAGAAAGTGGAAATTACAGCCGAAGGATGGAACGGGGAAGTAGCCCAAGTATCTGCCGCACTCGAACGCGTTGCAGCACGAATCGACCTGCGCGTGAGCGTGAATAGTGGTTTCACCCCAAAAACCATCAAACTGGTGGGTGCCAACAGCCAATCATTCATCATTGCATCCGCTGCCGCCACGGCCACAGCTCCGCTCACCCTGCAAGCCACGGTGACAGCTACAGCAGAAGGTGATTATCTGAATTATACCCAACTGTTCTACACCTACAGCATCGGAAGTACCGAAGGCATGTACCTCTTGCTGGAAGGCACACAGAAGAGCGGCAGCAGTACAGCCCAAGCCATCTACAAGAAGCCGTTGAGTGAAATGAAAGGATTTGATAAGATAGAACACAATACCTGCTATACCATCACGATAGACGATGTAAACAATGTGCCTCTCGTGACTGGAGGAGGTATTAGTGGAGAAGTAATCGATAATGATTAATCCGCTTTCCAATTCATAATCCTGAAAAGATAAGGGGCGGTTTCAATGCAGAACCAAATCCGCTTGCGGCCGCTTCTTTCCTCAGGCTATCACACACGTTGCCTGAGGCAACTGGATCTCCCTGATGTGAATCACGTTTATCCAGTTTTTTGTTTGTTTGATCTTCCCCCTTTCCCCGTTCAAGCGTGAACAGGGAAGGGGGAATTTTTTCCCCTCATCCTTATTTCCCTTTCACTATCCGCTTTATATCATTCAGCTTGTTCAGTGCCTCCAACGGTGTGAGATTGTTCACATCCAGGTTCAGTATCTCATCGCGTATCTGGCACAATACCGGATCATCGAGCTGGAAGAAGCTGAGCTGCATGCCGCCACGTGTCTCCCCCACTTCTGCCATCGGCTTACCGGAAATCCCCTGCTGGCGGTTGTCCGTCTCAAGCTGTTTCAGGATATCGTTGGCACGCTTCACGATGCTTTTCGGCATACCCGCCATCTTTGCCACATGAATACCGAAAGAGTGCTCACTGCCTCCGCGCTCCAGCTTGCGCAGGAAGATGACCTTGTTGCCGATTTCCTTCACCGACACATTGTAGTTCTTGATGCGCTTGAAGCTCTTCTCCATCTCGTTCAGTTCATGGTAGTGCGTGGCAAACAGTGTGCGCGCCTTGGCCTTCGGATGTTCGTGGATATGCTCCACGATGGCCCAGGCGATGGAAATACCGTCGTATGTGGACGTACCGCGTCCCAGCTCATCAAACAGTACAAGGCTGCGGGGGGAAAGATTGTTCAGGATGTCCGCCGCCTCGTTCATCTCCACCATAAAGGTAGACTCGCCCACGGAAATGTTGTCGCTGGCACCCACACGGGTGAATATCTTATCCACCAACCCGATGTGCGCACTCTCTGCGGGCACGAAACTGCCGATCTGGGCCAACAGGGTAATCAATGCCGTCTGCCTCAGCAAAGCAGACTTACCGGCCATATTGGGACCCGTAATGATAATAATCTGTTGTGTCCGGCTGTCCAGCATCACATCATTGGCAATGTACTTCTCGCCGATGGGGAGCTGCTTCTCAATCACCGGATGGCGCCCCTGGCGGATTTCCAGTACATCGTCATCGGCAATGACGGGGCGTATGTAGTTGTTCTCGCGGGCTGCCGTGGCAAAGGAAAGCAGGCAGTCCAGACGGCCTATCTGGTTGGCATCGATTTGAATGGCAGGAATGAACTCGCTCAGGGATTGCACCAGTCCGGTATACAACTGCGTTTCCAGCGCCAGTATCTTGTCTTCCGCACCGAGAATCTTCTCTTCGTACTCCTTCAGTTCCTGGGTAATGTAACGCTCGGCATTGGCAAGGGTCTGTTTGCGTATCCACTCTGCCGGCACCTTGTCCTTATGCGTGTTCCGCACCTCGATGTAGTAACCGAAAACATTGTTGTAACCTATCTTCAGGCTGGGAATCCCCGTCAGCTCGCTTTCACGCTGCTGTATCTGCAGCAGGTAATCCTTGCCGGAGTAGGCTATCCGGCGAAGCTCGTCCAGCTCTGCACTGACACCGGACTTGATGACACCACCTTTGTTGATAAGCAACGGCGGGTCATTCTCTATCTCCTTGTCGATGCGGTCGCGGATGGACCGGCAGATATTCAACTGCTCGCCTATATGGTTCAGACTGGCATTGTCTGCCTCCAGACAAGCAGCCTTGATGGGCTCGATGGCCTGTAAAGCCACCTTCAGCGCCACTACCTCACGCGGAGAGACACGGCCCACCGCCACTTTGGAGATGATGCGTTCCAAGTCAGCTATCAGGTGCAGCTGTTCCTCTATCAGCTCCTTGAAATCGGGTTGGCGGAAGAAGTATTCCACCACATTCAGCCGCTCGTTAATCGGCTGTACGTCCTTCAGCGGGAACACCAGCCAGCGTTTCAGCAGGCGGGCACCCATCGGGCTGATGGTTTTGTCTATCACGTTCAGCAGGCTGCTGCCACCGTCGTTCATACTGCCCATCAACTCCAGGCTGCGCACCGTGAACTTGTCCAGGCGTACATATTTATCCTCCTCGATGCGTGCCAACGAAGTGATGTGCCCAATCTGGGTATGCTGCGTCATGATGAGATACTGGAGGATGGCACCCGAAGCTATGATGCCGTTCTTGAGATGTTCCACGCCGAAACCTTTCAAGTTCTTCACTTCAAAATGTTTCAGCAGCTTCTCGCGGGCAGAGGTCTCGGTAAACACCCAGTCGTCCAGTTCAAAAGTAAAGAACTTGTTTCCGAAATTTCCCTCGAACATCAAGCGTTTGCCACGCTCGAAAAGCACCTCCTTAGGGGCGAAGTTGTTCAGCAGCTTGTCCACATAGTCGAAAGGTCCTTCTGCCGTCAGAAATTCGCCCGTAGATATGTCCAGGAAAGCCACACCGCAGGCTCCTTTGCCGAAATGGACGGCAGCCAGGAAATTGTTTTCCCGGTAGTTCAGTACATTGTCATTGATGGATACTCCCGGCGTCACCAGTTCCGTGATGCCCCGCTTTACCAGTTTCTTTGTCAGCTTCGGGTCTTCCAACTGGTCACAGATGGCTACACGTTTGCCGGCACGTATCAGCTTGGGCAGATAGGTGTCGAGTGCATGATGCGGGAAGCCCGCCATCTCGACGGTCTTTCCTTTTCCGTTGGCGCGCTTGGTCAGGGTGATGCCGAGGATTTCGGCCGCAACGACAGCGTCGGTGGAATAAGTTTCGTAGAAGTCACCACAGCGAAACAGCATGATAGCGTCGGGATGCTTTGCCTTCAAGTCGAGGAACTGTTTCATCATCGGGGTAAGAACAATATCTTCGTGCATACAAGTCTATAGTTTAAAATTCCAAAGCTTTGAGTCAAAAGAGCAGGAAATTGTCAGGCAAGGCTCAAAGCTTCATGTCACAAAGATAATTCTTTTTTAGAAAACAGCCACGGAGAGGCTTCAAAACCTTAGCAAGCCTTAACAAAGAGGTATCTTTTCCTAAAACATGTTATAAAACAGTCTTTTTTATTTGCTTTATTTGGAGATAAGCAAAAAGTCCGTACCTTTGCAATGTGTTTTTCATAGTATTAGATTTAAGGTTAACAAAGGTTGGAGTACGGCGGTACTCCTTTTTTATGCCCATACCCCTCGTGCCTTCCTCTCCCTCGGTATCGTTTACTCCATGCTCACTGCCGGCCGGATTGATTTTAGGCGCAGATTACACGGAATAACGCGGATTCAGTAAACTAAATCCGTGAAATCCGCGTTATCCACGCCTTAAAGAAAGAATTAAGAGAGTTGTATCACAACCCCTACAGTCTCTATATCTTCGGAACTTCCTCAGCCCGACAGACTACTAACCCAAAGGATTCTCGCCCTGGTTACCGTCACCATCAGAACCGCCGCTGCCGCCTTCACCGGGAGCACTGCCACCATTCCCGTTAATGCGGTCCACATCCTTCAGCACAAGGCCGTCCGAACGCGTGCTACCGGATGCAATGATACGGATATCACTGTTTGCACGGAAGCAAATCCTCAATGCCGTGATATCACTGCTGGTGAAATCTTCCGCTTTATCGGTGCCTTTGCTCTGCGCAGCCAGGAAGAAATGTCCCAGCCCGTCAATGTTCACGATACGGCCTGCCAATAATGTTTTCTTCAGATAAGTGCGGAAATCTTTCAGCACGCTGTAGGAATTACCCTCACTCACACCGGACATGGTGCTGATTTCCTGTGCCACTTCTTTCAGTTTTGCCGGATTGCTGTACTTGTAGATAATTGTAGGATATACCTTCTTTGCAGAGTTCTGGTCTGCCAAATTACTTAAACGTTCGTGTTTGCGAAATAATACTGCCATAATGTTTTAGTTTTAATAAATAGAATAGAAATTGTGTTTTCTCGTATCCTGCCAGGCCCGTCAGTCAGCAAGAATTGTTTTTTGTTTGTGATCACGATGCAAAGGTAACGGAAAAAAAATAAGCTTTTTCCCGTTTCTTGCCAAACGGACAGTTTCAAGAGTTTTTTTGTAAACAAAAAGGATAAACAGAAGCTGATTATCAATGGATTAAGCGCTCATAGGTTAAATAGTGTTTCGTAGTCTAAAAATAGAGTTCACCAAACTGTTTCTGCTTTTTGGAGCATTCTACTTCCACTTTTGCGACGTGAGGGTAAATCAATGCTTATTACCCTGTCATTAGCTTCGCTCAGAATAACAGATAATATAAGATTTATCAAAGGAGGGATGTACTTATTGATAGCTTTGGCGTAGTTTCTTGCCGTTTCAATGTTACAATGCGTAATGCCCCCATTTCAAGTACCTTTTGAACGGGTATTC
>CAJJYX010000111.1 GCA_905197435.1 uncultured Bacteroides sp. | reverse complement strand
GAATGAATTAGTTAGTCATAATTACGTAACCACTTTTATGAAGATAAAAGGATCCCCGCTTCCCGATGTGATATCGCGTAGCGGGGATTTGTATTTTGTATATGGTGTGGCAGGTGCCGGGGACAAGGCTGTTTGAGTCCCTTTGCAAGGTTGTCCGGACTGCAACAAGAAGAGGACAGGCATAGGAGGCAATCTTTATCTTCAGCCTGAAGACGTATATCTCTACACTGAAGATATACATCTTTACGGTGAAGACGTACATCTTCAGCGTAAAGATAAAGCTTAGTAGGTATGTCAGAAGTCTTTTCCCGTAAGGGGAGAGCTCCTCTGTATGGGGTTCATTCGGCCTTTCCTATAGACCGTGGCGGGTAGGGGAGCAGTTGGCGGAAGAATCCTACAGGGAGTCTTTGATGTCGCCCAATTCCACCAGTTTGTTCACGATGGCGTAGATGGTGAGCCCTGCCGGAGAGTGTATTTGCAACTTGCGTGCTATGTTCCGGCGGTGGGTGATGACTGTGTGGATGGAGAGGTACAGCTTGTCGGCGATGGCCTTGTTGGTCATGCCCTTCACGACGCAGGTGATGATTTCCTTTTCGCGTTGGCTCAGGGCCTCTTGTTCGTTGTCTTTTTCCTCTTCCTCCTCGGTGTGCAGTAGATGGTTGATTTTGGAGGCAATGACATCTATGTTGTCGCACATGGCAAAATTCTCGTCATATTCCTTCAGCGTGTTGTTGTCGATGACGGAGCACACCATGGCAATGTATTTGATGCCGGGCTTTCCGTGGTCTGCCTTGAAAGCAGGCAGGTCGAACCAGCCGCCGAAAGTGGGGTTGATGATGACGATGTCTGCCGGATGCGTATGGATGTAGTTTTGCAACGATTCCACTGAAGAAACTTCAATGGGGTGCACATTCAGGTTGGGGATGCGCTTCAGAACAGCCGTCAGGCCGCTCCGGAGGATGACCGAAGTTTCAGCAATGACAATCTTCAAAGAAGTATTATTGTTCATTTTTCAGTTTCCTTTCTATTTGAGCTACGGCAGGAACAAACATGTAGTCTTCTACCTGGCAGTGGGTGGCGAGGTCCTGCTCGCAGTTGAATATATCGAACAGGGCGGCATTCAGGAGGTTGTTGCTCTCCTTTTCCGGGTAGTATTTGATGATGATGTTCTTCAGCTCTTTCAGTTTGGTGTCTATCTGATTATGTTTGCTGGCAAAAGTGTCGATGTTGTACTCGTCCGAGAGCTTGCCTTGGAGCAGTTGCTCTACATAGGTAAACACGGCCAGGTTCTCGTATTCCATGTGGCGGCGCACTTCCTTGGCATATTCATCGAAGAATTTCAGGATGAGATAAGCTACATCGTTCGTACTGGAACAGTCGATGGCTTCGATGAGTTTGCGGCGGATGACCGGCAGGTTGAAATCAAGGAAATACGTATGGGCACGTTTCAGATAATCCATCAGGGCAGGGATGGAGAAGTCGCTTCCGTCTTCGCTGTAAGAGTATTGTTCTTCGCTGATGAAGTTGGCCACAGCGAGGAATGTAGGGCAATCGACGCCTTGTGCTTCGCAGACGTCCTTCACGCTCTTGTCTCCGAATCCCAATGACAGCCCGAAGCGGCTCATCACCATTAATAAGGAGTAATTGTCACAGATGAGGTCACTCATCTTGTCCGTCGAGCGGTACTTATGTTGCTCATTCATTGTATGTTATTGTTTTTATTCTCTAATATATGCGCAAAGTAACGACTTTTATCCGAGAATTGCAACCACTATTAGTAGGTATTTTTGCCCGTCGGGCGGCAGCCGGGACTGCCGCCTTTTAAATGAACTAAAGGTTTTAGTTTAATTTAACGGGATAAATTAGTTTTTGAACTAATTTATTTAGTTCTTTGCGGAAAACAAAGAACGTTATGAAAGGATTGACTGCAAAAGAAGAAGAAATCATGGGCTTTTTTTGGGAAAAGGGGCCGCTGTTTGTGAAGGAAATGCTGGCATTCTATGAAGAGCCGAAACCGCATTTCAATACTTTATCCACCATCGTGAGGGGACTGGAGGACAAGGGGTTCCTGACTCACCATACCTATGGCAACACGTATCAGTATTATGCGGTGGTCAGCGAGGAGGATTTCCGCAAGCGGACGCTGAAGAACGTCATCAGCAAATATTTCAATAATTCCTATCTCAGTGCTGTGTCGTCTTTGGTGAAGGAAGAAGACATTTCTCTGGAAGAGTTGAAACAGCTGATACAAGAGGTGGAGAAAGGAAAGGATTGAGATGGTTGAAAATCTAAAGACGTTGGTTTATGAAAAATATCGGATTGGTTTGTTGGTTGTTGTTGACGGTTTGCTGCGGATTGCAGGCGAAGAAAACCGTAAAGACGCCCTATTTCATGGCTTGTAATACACGTAGCATCGAAGTGGCGCGGGTGACG
Source organism: uncultured Bacteroides sp. (assembly GCA_905197435.1). GTDB lineage: Bacteria > Bacteroidota > Bacteroidia > Bacteroidales > Bacteroidaceae > Bacteroides. The sequence goes on along the minus strand of CAJJYX010000111.1, from coordinate 8,342 downwards.
CTCGGAAAGGATACGACCTGGCTGGAAGTGAAGATATACGGCACGCAGGGGGAGAAGGTGAGGATTGATTCGGCAGCCGTATTGCGGGCGTCCGGAAAGCATTATGGATATTTGGGGAGTACGGGCTTCTCCAAAGGGGAATGGACAAGTATTCCGGCTTCCGGTGAGATGACCGCTACTTTGAAGTTCAGGCCGCTTCCGATGGATACCGGGAGTTTTGATTTCCTGGAGATGCCGGGCAGCGATGAGGGATGGATAATCTACGGCATACAGCTTGACGGGCAGAAGCCTCAGGTGGATATTCCCGAACGGTTGCTGAACAGGAAGCCCGATGAGGCTTTACCGCTGCCTGCACCGGAACTGCATGCGGGAAAGAGTGTCATAAAGGGACGGATATTGGGATATAAACCGGAATACGGAGTGACGTTGCGTTACTATGACTCGCCTTGGTTCTTTATGTATTTCACCGGCAAGGACTTGAAGATAGCAGAGGACGGCACTTTCCGCTATGAGACGGAGGTATTGTTGCCAAGCAGCGCTTCGTTGTGGATATCCCGTTCGAAGATAGAATTGTTCCTTGTGCCGGGCGGAGAACTGGATATCACAGTCAATCTGCCCGAAATGTACTATTCGCAAAGCCGTCTTTTAAGCCGGAAAAGCAATGGGGACGCGGAGAACTGCATCTGGTTCGAAGGAGACTATGCCGGGCTGAATGCCGAGTTGTTGCGGTTTGGCAAGATGAAGAGCTTGTCGGGTGCCGATGATTTTTATTCCGATATTTGCGGGATGACCCCGCAGGCATACAAGAAATATCTGTTCAGGCATTATGAGGACATATTGGCGAAACTTGCAAAAAACAAGGATATGAGCCGGGCTTGCCGCACCTATATCCGGGCTAATCTGGATATGAACCTGTTCAGCCTTATCTATAATTACAAGAACACCCTTAGTTATGCCCCGATGCTTTCGGGCAAGAAAGGAGTGAAAAGGGCGGATATGGCGGTGGACAGTACTTCATACTTTAAGGAAATACTGCAATTGGATATCCTTCATTCTCCCGAACAGAAGTATTATGGCTTTTATACGGATTTTGCACGGATTGCCACCGGTGCGCTTCGGGACAAGTTTGTGCAGGACGCTCTTTGGCCGGACATGCTCCTTGCCAAGCGTGCTTCCCGCAATCTGAGCAAATATATGCCTTTGACGGCCGAAGAACGCATGACGGTGGATAGCATCTCTTCTCCCGAGCTCAAGAAACTGTTCCTGATGAGAAACGAGAGGATTGAGGCTGAACTGAAAGCCGGGCTGGAGGCTGTTAAGGACAAGACCGGATATACGGTTGTGGAGGTAGGGAAGGAGGTTGCGGCAGACAGCCTGCTGCAGGTCATTACCCGTCCTTATCGTGGCAGGATGGTGCTGGTCGATATGTGGAACACTTGGTGCGGACCTTGCATGCGGGCCATGAAAAGCCTGAAGCCTTTGAAGGAGGAGCTGAAAGAGGTGGTCTATCTGTACATTGCAGATGAGTCGTCTCCCGAAGGGAAATGGAAATTGACGATACCGGACATACACGGCATCCATTGCCGCATCAGCAGTGAGCAGAGCACGGCATTGGCAGAACTGTACGAATATTCGGGCATCCCGACCTATTTCATCGTCAACCGCGAGGGGGACATCTCCTACAAGGTGACCGGGTTTCCCGGGGTGGAGGTACTGCGGAACGAGCTGTCCAAGTAGCTGTAGATTGTTAATAGTCAATGTACCTATGTGTCAAGAATCAGAAGATGTGCCGTGACGCCGTAGGGAATAAATAGTAAGTGAATATATGGGTCTGTTTTTCGTTTATATACTCAAATCATCCGTTTGTCTGGCGGTATTTTACCTGTTTTACCGTTTGCTGATGGCTCGTGAGACTTTTCATCGTTTCAACCGGTTTGCCTTGTTGGGCATTTTGTTGCTGTCGTGCCTGCTGCCTTTGATTGAGGTGAGCGTGAAGCAGGAGACGGAAGTGCATCAGACCATGCTGACGCTGGAGCAGTTGCTGATGATGGCTGATGCAATGAATGCAGCAGAAACCGGAGCGACGGCCGAAGCGGCGACAGTGACATGGATACAGGTGGCGCTGCTGGTCTATCTGGCGGGGATTGTTTTCTTTGCCTTCTGCAATGCTTATTCGTTGCTACGGTTGCTGATGTTGTTGAAGTCGGGCAAAAAGGAGGACATCGGCAATTACTTGCCGGGCAGGAAAGAGCGTGTCACTTTAATTGTGCACGACCGTGACATCGCTCCGTTCAGTTGGATGGGACATATCGTCATTTCACGGAAAGATTTGGAGGAGAACGGGCGGGAAATCCTTATCCATGAGCTTGCCCATATCCGTCACCGCCATTCTTGGGATTTGCTGGTGGCCGAAATCTGTATTTTCTTCCAGTGGTTCAATCCGGCGTCATGGCTGCTGAAGCAGGAGTTGCAGAATATCCATGAGTTTGAAGCGGATGAAACGGTAATAAAGGAAGGCGTGGATGCTAAGCAGTATCAGCTATTATTAATAAAAAAAGCTGTCGGCACAAGGCTCTACTCTATGGCCAACAGCTTTAATCACAGTAAACTTAAAAAACGTATCACTATGATGTTAAAAGAAAAATCAAGTCCGTGGGCACGGTTGAAGTATCTTTATGTACTTCCGGTAGCTGCCATTGCAGTGACGGCTTTTGCCCGTCCCGAAGTCTCCGGTAAGGTTGAGGAGATTTCTGCCGTCAAAGTTAATGATTTGGCTGCAATTGTAGAAACGAAAGTGGCGGAAAGTGTGGGAGACACGACGAAGCCTGCCGATGTGAAGTTTGTGCCGGTGGAGGCCGGCAAGCAGTTGAAGGGAACTCCGGTCTTTGAGGTGGTAGAGGAGATGCCCGAATTTCCGGGAGGCGGGATGAGTGCTTTCATGGATTATATAAAGAAGAATATGCGCTATCCGGCATCTGCCAAGGAATATGGTACGCAGGGACGGGTCATTGTGCAGTTTGTGGTAGATAAAGATGGAAGTATCAAAGAATCGAAGCTTCTCCGTTCTGTAGATAAGGAGCTGGATGCCGAGGCACTGCGTTTGATAAGCAGCATGCCGAAGTGGAAGCCGGGCAAGCAAAATGGGCAGCCGGTGGCAGTGAGATATACAGTGCCGGTGATGTTCAGGCTGGATGGCGATAAACTTGAAGAGACTTCTTCTGCCGATGGCATCACGGTTAGGGGAATAGGTGCCGGCAATGGGAAGAGCCCATTGTATATTGTGGATGGCAGTGAGGTGACTCCCGCTGTTATGGGTGCGTTAAACCCTGATAAGATAGAAGGCATAACGGTTTTGAAAGATAAATCTGCCACGGAGTTATATGGAGAAAAGGGCATGAACGGTGTTGTCCTGATAACCTTGAAACAGGAAGGGCAGGGTATGTCTGCTCGCCGGGGTGACGAGGTGAAGGATAATGCCAAAGCTCAGAAAAGCAGGAGCCTTGACTCTGTGAAGGCTGTCTATATTGATGGGGTAAAGGTTGATTTGGATGATAAAGCTGTTGACGACTTGGTGCCTGCCGAGCAAATAGAGAGCATTGACGTGCGCAAGGATGCAGGGGGGAAAGGCGAGATTTACATCACCACCAAGAAATCTAAAGCCGCAGAGGGGGCCTCTGCCCAAGGTGGTATGAAGGTGGAAGGTAAGGTGCTGGATGAGCAAGGTGAGCCTGTTATCGGTGCGGCTGTTTTGATAGAAGGTACCAAAATAGGGGCTGTCACCGATCTCAGCGGCAACTTTGTTCTCTCTGTGCCCTCCAAGGATGCGATATTGTCCGTTTCGTACATAGGCATGGGTACCAGTAAGGTGAAGGCGCAGCCCAAGCTTACGGTTACATTGAAAGGCGAATAGTCTCTAACAACTATGATAAGGAAAATTCTCCCTTTGTTTCTTGTTTTGATGACTGTCTGGGTAGAACAAAGCTCTGCCCAGACAGCTGATAAAAATTACTATCTGGTGGATGGCCTTTTCTTTGAAGGAATGCCGCCTTGTGTGTGCTCGGACAATGTGGCGGCTTTCGTTATACATGACGACGGCGAGGGACACGAGGTTACTGAGCTTCGCTTGCGCAAGGGCATTGTGTTGCCCGAGGATGTGAGGAAATACGCTACTCCTGCCGACGAGGTGCTCTGTGCGGAAACCATCTTGATGAGTTTCCGCGGAAGGATGGGCAAGAAGTTGCCGATGGGCGGTGCTGTGCAGACCTTGAAGAAAGAAAAATGGATAGGGAAGGCTTTCCCGGATTTCAGAGTGAAAGATACGGAAGGGAAGGAGTGGAGCAATGCCGATGTGAAGGGGCATCCTATGGTCTTGAACTTCTGGTATACGGGCTGTGGCCCTTGTATCCGCGAAATGCCGGAATTGAATAGGTGGATGGAACTTTACCCTGGTGTAACTTATCTTGCTACGACTTTTGATAGTGCCGCGCGAATAAAGAAAATTGTAGAGAACCGTCCGTTCCGTTTCACCCAGATAGCCGATGATTTGTTTTTCTTCAAGACTTTTAATGTGAGTGGCATGCCGGTCACAATACTGGTGGATAAAAAGGGTGTCATCCGCCATATAGAGGAAGGAACGGGAGCGGCGAAACTCCGGTATATGCAGGATATATTGAAGAAACTGGCTGAGGAGTAATGTTTCTTCCACAGATTATCATAACTTTGCGGGCATGAACCAATCGAGGGAAAGGTTATGGTAAAACGTATTTTTTTGATGTTGGGATTGCTTGCGGCATTCACTCTTGCTGAGCCGGCCAAGGCGTGCACATCTGCCGTCGTCTCCGGAAAGGCTACTCCTGACGGACGCCCGTTATTGTGGAAAAACCGTGATACGGGTTATCTGAGGAATCATATCGCTTATGTGAAAGGTGAGAAGTATGACTTCATTGCCGACGTGAACAGTGATAATTTCCCTGAGCTGAAGGAGGCATGGATAGGTACCAATTCCGCCGGCTTTGCCTTGATGAATACCCAGTCCTACAATCTGGTTGACGTGAGGGACGGGGAAGAACGGGGAGCTGCCAACGGAAGGATTATTTACCGTGCCCTGGAGGTTTGTGCCACGGTGGAGGATTTCTGCCATTTCCTTGATACTATTTCCAAGCCCAGCCTGATAGAGGCCAATTTTGGTGTAATCGATGCCCAAGGCGGTGCCGCCATGTTTGAAGTGGATTATTATAAATATGTGATGTATGATGCCAATAATCCGAAGGATGCTCCTTACGGCTATATTGCCCGTACTAATTTTTCCTTTGCCGGTGAAGTGAACCGGGGTGCCGGCTATGTGCGCTATATGGAGGCGGACCGGGTGCTGATGAAGGCTTCCGCCACGGGAGGAGTGACGCCGCAGGGTATTTTCAATGACCTTTCACGTTCGTTCCGCAATGGCATGCTCGACATTGATTTGAGAAGTGGGGAATTTAATCGTCCGCAAGGTTCCGGTTGGTTTGTCGACCAGGATTTTATCCCCCGCAACAGTACTGCTTGCTCCGTTGTGGTGCAGGGAGTAAGGTCGGATGAAAAAGCGGAACTCACTACGATGTGGACACTATTGGGCTATCCTCCTACGGGAATTGCCGTACCGCTTTGGGTGAAGGGTGCCGATAAGTCCCTTCCTTCTGTGGTATGTTTGGATAAGGCGTGTACCGCCGCTCCGCTCAGCGATTGGTCGCTTCGTCTGTCCGATAACGTTTTTTGCTACAATCAAGGGATGGGGACCAATCACTATCTGAATTGGGAGAAACTGTACAATGCGGAGGGCAACGGCTATATGCAACGGCTTGTTCCGGTGGAGGCGGAGGTGTTCGGCCGGACAGTTCCGCTGTTGAATGATTGGCGGAAGCAGGGAAGCATTGATTCTCAGGAGATGCAGGCGCTCTATCAAGAGGTGGAGACGCTTGTCCGGAATGCCTATCGGCCGTTGATAGAGTGACGGCAGTATGCCAATATCTCTGCCTCCTGTTCCGGATGGAACCAACGGATTTCCTCATCCCGCTTAAACCAGGTCATCTGCTTACGGGAATAAATCCGTGAGTTCTGCTTTATCTTCTCAATGGCAAACGGCAAGGTCCATTCACCGTCTAGATACTTGAATATCTCTTTGTAACCTACTGTATTCAGTGAGTTCAGGCTTCGGTGTGGATAGACCGTGCGTGCTTCTTCTACCAATCCGTCTTCTATCATCTGGTCCACCCGGCGGTTGATGCGTTCGTAAAGCTCTTCCCGGTCACGCGTCAGCCCTATCTTGATGATACGGAAGGGGCGCTCTTTCTTTTGCCGGGTACGGAAGGAAGTGTAGGTCTTTCCCGTCATATAGCAAATCTCCAGTGCATGGATTACGCGTTTGGGATTCTTCAAATCTACTATTCTGTAATATTCCGGATCCAACAATTTAAGTTCTGCACACAGCCTTTCCAAACCTTCCGTTTCATATTTGTGCAGCATAAGCCGGCGTGTGTCGGCATCTACGGTAGGAATATCATCGATTCCTTTGCAGACAGCATCTACATACATCATCGAACCGCCGGTCAGCAGTACGGTGTCGTGCTCTGTGAACAATATTTTCAGAAGATTCATCACTTCCGCTTCGTATTGGGCGGCGCTGTAATAGTCTGTCAGTCTCAGGGTACCGACCAAGTGATGCTGTACCCGTTGCAGTTGTTCCGGGGTAGGGGCGGCCGTACCTATCTTTAAGTCCGCATAAAGTTGTCTCGAATCGGCCGAGATGATACAAGTGTGGAAATGTTCTGCCAGTCGGAGGCTTAGCTCTGTCTTGCCTACTCCGGTAGGACCGATAAGTACAATCAGTGTATTCATATAAGTATAAAAGATTCAGGCACGGATTACACTGTTTTCACGGATTATTCAACAAACCGTGTGTCTCCGTGTAATCCGTACCTGAATTGTCAAGTCTTGGAGTAATATCCTTTCTCCTAATATTTCTCTTCTTCGAAGGAGCTTCCGGCTTCATCCAAGCCTACGAATCCTTCCTTGTCGAAATCTTCCATGTCAAAATCCTGATCGCCGTAGAAGCTCTCGTCCAAGTCGAGGGAACCTCCGGCAACCGCCATTTCTTCAAAATCAATGGTCTGCTTGGGAGCCTCTCCTGCTTTCTTGGTGCATTTGGCGCCTTTCATTTCCTTTCCGGTAATGATTTCGGAAAGTTCGATGAAGAAGCAGCGTTCGGTCATGTAGTCGAATACATAGAGGAGCTTCTGCTTTTCGTCTTCAACCAGTTCGTTCAACCGGGTTTCTTTCATCACCCAACTGTCCATTTCCGGATTGTCATCCATTTCCTCCAGTGTAACTTCCTTCTCTTTCTCCCAGTTATCATCGCAAATGAAGAATGAAGTCATCTGGTCGTTGGTGTAACCTGCCGACTTTAGGATTGCTTCATGAAAGTCATAGAAGGTGGCTTCCGGGTCTATCTGTATTTCTCTGACAAAATCGTCCACCTCATCAGAGATGATTGTAAATCTGTAGATCATGATGATTTATAATTTTTTGATTCCTGACTTCTGATTTTGTGTAAATCATACGTCTTTTTATCTTCCTGCGGGAATAATGCCGCGGGGTGATTCACGTATAAAGTTTACGATATAGCTTATTTCCGGTGTCATTTCCATCTCATCCTCGATTTTCTTCAAGGCATCTGTATTGTTCAGGCCGCCTTGGTAGATAATGCGATAGGCATCATGGATTTTCTCAATGGTCTCATTGGAGAAACCGCGGCGGCGTAATCCTACAATATTGATTCCCGCATAGCAGATAGGCTCGCGCCCAGCGATGATGTAGGGCGGGATGTCCTTGCTGAAACGGCAGCCGCCTTGTATCATGCCATATCCACCCACGCGGCAGAACTGGTGCATCAATACATTGGCACTGATGATGGAATAATCGTCAATGACAATCTCACCCGCCATCTTTGTGGAGTTGCCAATGATGCAACCGTTGCCAATCAGAGCATCATGAGCCACATGCACGCTTTCCATCAAGAGATTGTTGTTGCCGACAATGGTTTTGCCTTTGGCTGCTGTGCCGCGGTTGATGGTTACGTTCTCACGTATAGTGTTATTGTCTCCAATCTCGGCAGTGCTTTCTTCCCCTTTGAATTTTAAATCCTGAGGGATGGCACCGATAACGGCTCCCGGGAAAATAGTGTTTCCATTGCCGATGCGTGCACCGTACAGAATGTTGGCGTTTGCCATAATCTTGTTGTTATCGCCGATTACCACATTCTTGTCGATGAAAACAAAAGGAGCAATCTCTACGTTTTCCCCGATTTT
>CAJJYX010000110.1 GCA_905197435.1 uncultured Bacteroides sp. | reverse complement strand
AGTAGCCGGGAGGCCGCATAGGATGTTGCTTTTCCGCCGTTGGGCAGTAGCTGCAGCGGCTGTGCTGCTGGTGGCCGTATCGTCCGTAAGTCTGTGGTTGCTACAGAGTCCGGTGGGGAATGAAGTAAGACGTACGTCAGTACCCACTTTGGCAGCAACTCCGGATATATTGCCGGAACAGACAGTACCTGCTGTGCGTGCTAATTCCATAGAAAATGCTTATCGGGCACATGGTAATCCATCGGCTGTCAATAAAGAGGCAAATCGTTCTCTGCTTGCACAATCTGTCAAAATATCAGTTGTCGATGAACAGCGGGAAGAAGTATTGCCGGTTGAAACTACAGATGAAACTGCCGGACGTCAAGTGGAAGAGCCGGTTGTGGCAGATACAGTACATGAAACAGTTGCGCAGACAGAGGAACCCGAGAAAACAAGGAAAGACCGCTATCGCCCTTCAGGTCGGGACAAACTGCAACTTCCGGAAAGAAACAATTCAGGGAAAAATACCAAAGGATGGGCCGTTGGTTTGTCCGTAGGAAATACTGGAGGCTTTTCATTGCCAAATGAAGGAGAGGCAGATGTGTGGGCGGATTCCGCGCCTGGAAGTCCCATTTATGGTGGAAATGTGGATTTATCATCTACCGCCAATGGCATTCTTACCATCCCCAACGGGCAGGAGCTGGTTTTCAAGGACGGTATGCCTTATCTTCAGAGACGTGAGAAGCAGATTGCAGATATTGACCATAAACAGCCGCTCAGCTTCGGTGTTTCGGTACGGAAAAACTTAGTAAAAGGTTTTTCCTTGGAAAGCGGGCTGACGTATACTTATCTTGCTTCTGACGTAAGATACGAGGGCAGTTCGGAGAAAATAAGCCAGAAGCTGCATTATATTGGCATCCCGGTACGGGCTAACTGGAATTTTGTAAATGCAAAGGACTTTACAGTGTATGTTTCGGCTGGTGGTGCCATTGAAAAATGTGTGTATGGTAAGATTGGTACTGAGAGTGAGACAGTGAAGCCGGTACAGCTTTCCGTCATGGGTGCTGTCGGTGCCCAGTATAATATAAGTAATAGGGTAGGCTTGTATGTGGAACCGGGGGTCTCTTATTTCTTCAATGACGGTTCGTCGGTACAAACCATACGCAAAGAAGACCCATGTAACTTCACTTTACAGGCTGGTATCCGTCTGACTTATTGATGGTAAGCACGTGTTGCTTTGTTGTGCAATCACGGAAAAGCACGAGTGTGTATTACTTTTCAAGTGGCATATCGTGCTGGTATGTTTCGTATAGATAGAGGCTGCGGAAACGGTGTGGGTAAGATGTACGAGATGTAAAAGAAGGTGTCAAAACTCTGATAGGCAATCTCATTCTGTCATGCCGCACGTAGTGAATTTTAGTTTTGACACACCTCCTTGTCTTTTGCTTTTTCAGTTGGTTATCACATTCGTGAAATACTCTTTGAACAGTCTTTCTGCCCGTTCCAGTTGTTCCGGAGTATTTTCCTTCACCTCCTTCAACTTGTAATCCCATCCCATAGCTTCGTACTTGTGAACACCCAGGCGGTGATAAGGAAGTATTTCCACCCGCTGTATCTGCCGGTATTTGCCAAGACTTTCACCCAGGAGGCGGATGTCTTCTTCCGGGTCGCTGTAACCGGGCACCAGTACATAGCGCAGCCAGAAAGGGCGTTCATGCCCTTCGAGCCAGGCAGCCGTGCGGAGTGTCTGTTCGTTGCTTCGCCCCGTCAGCGTGCGGTGACGTTCGGGATTGAACTGCTTGATGTCCAGCAGCACAAGGTCGGTCAGCCTGAAGAGTTCTTCCACCTTTTCATTCCAGATGCCTCCGTTGCTGTCCAGGCAGATATGGATACCGTTCGCCTTCAGTTCCTTGAATAGGGGAATCAGCGCTTCTGCTTGCAGGGTAGGCTCACCGCCGGAGAAGGTAATGCCCCCTTTTTTCCCGAAGAACGCTTTTTGGCTGACAGCCATTTGCAGGATTTCTTCCGGGGTGGTGGGAGTACCGCCTTTCACGTCAATGGTGTCCGGATTGGCACAGTACAGACAGCGGAACGGACATCCTTGCAGGAAAACGACGAGCCGGAGACCCGGCCCGTCGAATGTTCCCATACTTTCGTAGGAGTGTACGTTTATCATATTACATTCTTTCGTGGAATGAACGACTGATGACTTCCAACTGATGCTCGCGGCTCAACTTCACGAAGTTCACGGCATAACCGGAAACACGGATAGTGAGTTGCGGGTACTTTTCGGGATGCTCCATGGCATCTTCCAGCATCTCGCGGTTCAGTACGTTTACGTTCAAGTGGTGGGCACCTTTAGTGAAGTAGCCGTCCATCATGGTTACCAGGTTCTCCACACGTTCTTCCGGTGTCGGACCCAGCGATTTGGGGACAATGGAGAACGTATTGCTGATGCCGTCCTGCGAGTCGCGGTAGCGCAATTTGGCTACAGAGCTCAAGGAGGCGATGGCGCCGTTCTTGTCACGTCCGTGCATGGGGTTGGCACCCGGAGCAAAGGCAACGCCTTTGGCGCGTCCGTCGGGAGTGGCACCTGTCTTTTTGCCATACATCACGTTGGATGTGATGGTCAGCAATGAGAGGGTGGGGCGGGCATTTTTGTAGACGGGCAGTTTCTTCAGCTCTTCACTGAAGTAGTAGACTAAATCCACACCAAGGTGGTCTACGCGGTCGTCATTATTGCCGAAACAAGGGAAAGCACCCTCAATGTCAAAACTTTCCGTCAGGCCGATGTCATTGCGACGGGCAGTGACTTTGGCATATTTGATGGCAGAGAGGGAGTCGATGGCGATGGAAAGTCCTGCCACACCATAAGCCAGGTTGATGCGCGGGTCGGTATCAATGAATGCCATCTGGGCTTTTTCGTAATAATACTTATCGTGCATGTAGTGGATGATATTCATGGCTTCGTTGTATACACGGGCAATTTCAGTCAGTACCTTCTTATAGTTTGTCATTACTTCCTCGAACTTCAGCGTGTTGCCGGTCAGTACGGGGATGCCTTTCACCATGACGGTTCCGGTATTTTCACATCGTCCGCCGTTGATGGCGAGCAGCAATGCTTTGGCAAGGTTTGCGCGTGCGCCGAAGAACTGTATTTGCTTTCCGATGGCCTGGTAGGACACACAGCAGGCGATGCCATAGTCGTCGCAGTTACGCACTTCGCGCATCAGGTTATCGTTCTCGTATTGGATGGAACTCGTATCTACGGAAACTTTGGCACAGAAATCCTTGAAACCTTCCGGCAGTTCCGGGCTCCACAGTACCGTCATGTTCGGTTCGGGAGAAGGGCCGAGGTTATATAGGGTTTGCAGAAAACGGAAAGAGGTTTTGGTCACTTTCACACGCCCATCGTTGAAACGGCCGCCAATGGCTTCGGTCACCCAAGTCGGGTCTCCGGCAAAGATGTCATTGTATGACTGCATGCGCAGTTGGCGTATCATGCGCAGTTTGATGACAAACTGGTCTATCAGTTCTTGTGCAAACGTTTCGTCAATCTTGCCATGAGCCAAATCGTATTCGATGAAGATGTCGAGAAACGAAGACACGTTGCCCAATGACATGGCAGCACCGTCTTGTTCTTTCACGGCAGCCAGATAAGCCATATATACCCATTGCACCGCCTCTTGCGCCGATGTTGCGGGGCGGCTGAGATCGAGCCCGTAGTACTCGCCCATCACTTTGATGTCTTTCAGAGCTTTAATCTGTTCTGCTACCTCTTCACGCAGACGGATACGGGCTTCGGTCATGGGTCCCGTCAGGTTGTGCAGGTCTTCTTGCTTGGCCTCGATAAGCCGGTCGATGCCGTAGAGTGCCAGTCGGCGGTAGTCACCGATGATACGTCCGCGGGCATAGTTGTCGGGAAGACCGGTCAGGAATCCCAATGAGCGGAAGGAACGGATTTCTTCGGTATATACATCAAACACGCCGTCATTATGTGTTTTACGGTAATGGGTGAAGATGTCTTTTACTTTATCGTCCACTTCCACTCCGTTTTCACGGCATGCTTTTGCCACCACGTTGATGCCCCCGAAAGGTTTGATGGAACGTTTCAACAGTTCATCGGTTTGCAGACCGACGATGAGTTCATTGTCTTTATCAATATACCCGGCTTTATGAGAAGTAATGGTAGAGACGGTGGCATTGTCCAGCGAACGGACGCCATTGTTGTTTCTTTCTTCTTCAAGAGCCTTCAGGCAGATGTCCCAGATACGTTTGGTACGTTCGGTAGGTCCCTGCAGGAAAGATGCATCTCCGGTATAGGGTGCGATGTTTTTACTGACGAAATCACTGACATTGATTTCTTTGCTCCAAAGCCCATTGGTAAAGGTTTTGTTCAATTCCATAAAATTTGTTTTTGTTAGTGGGTTAGATAATGTTATCCTTTAGAGCGCGCAAAAGTACTGAATAAATTCCGCAAATATATAAGAAACGACTCTATTTTTATGTTGAACAGCATAAAATAACTATTATTAGGTAGTGGATGTCCGGAAGGACAGAGGCATTAAGGTTCTTTCTATATACGGTTTATAAACCGAGCGGGATGATAATCTGCATTATTTACAAATGGTGCAGGCTCAAGAAACATCTGTATTCTGAACCTGATTCAGTCGTATACTGAATGTGATTCAGTCGTATATTGAATAGGGTTCAGTCGTATACTGAATGCAGCTCGTTTGATTGTGCTGATAAACAGACTGTTGCAAACTACTTCCTTGTTGTTGATAAATCCCGACAAATTATCCAAATTTCATTGCGCTTGCTCCATAGCGGATATGAATTGGGATTTTAGAGTGATTGTTCTTTTTTTTGCGCAGAAAAGTTTGTAGAATAAAAAATGATTTGTATCTTTGCACCGCTTTAAGAGGAAAGCATCCTTGAAAACATATTTTGGAGAGGTGGCAGAGTGGTCGATTGCGGCGGTCTTGAAAACCGTTGTGCTGCGAGGCACCCGGGGTTCGAATCCCTGTCTCTCCGCAATAAAGGGTGTAAATCAAGCATTTGCGAGATTTACACCCTTTTTTACACCCAAGAATGTAAAATTGGGTGTTTTTGTATTTTTTAAGATTCTTCAAAAGAATGTCAATTACAAAGCGATTGGTATTTCTATGGACTGGCAGAATGAACCTTTATGACGAAAAATATAGTTATTCAAAAAAATAAATATCTTAAATATGGAATTCATTTGCCAAATATGAAATTTCTATTCATATATTCCTCTTTTGTAATTCATTAGATATTGGGTAAAAGTCTTGCCTGTTTCTTTTTTGAAAAAACGCATGAGGTGACTGGGGTCGGAAAAGTGGAACTCGTCTGCCAGTTGGCTCACATTCAGATTGGAGAACAGTAGCTCATTTTTCAGCTCTTCCAAAAGACGTTGCTTGAGTAAGTGAATGGCTGATACACCAAATTGCGCCATGACAGAATTATTCAAGGTGATACGACTTACCCGAAGCATATCAGCATATTCTTGAACGCGCTGTGTCGTTCGGATATGTTTTTCGAGTAAGTCCTTGAATTTGAATGCGTAATTGTTTTTTGGCACTTCGACAGGTAGACGATAAGTTTGAGCGTATGCCCGGTTGATAATTACCAGTAGATAATAAAGCACTGACACAATGAGGTTGTAAGTGTCTACCACAGGATGTTGTAGTTCTTGTTTTATCTTTTTTAAGAGGCGCATATATTCCGTCAGCTCCTCCGGCTCGGCAAACAAGTAGGGCGGTGTATCAGTCTGATAATAATACAACAGCCGATATACGAAGAACTTGTCAGCAATGAACGTGCGCATAAAGTCTTCGCGGAAAATAAGAAAAGTGTAATCTAGTTCTACCTCGTTCACGTGCCATTCCTGTTGCTGGTGCGGCGACAAAAGCAGCACCATACCATCCCGTAACTCCACTTTTCGGAAGTTCAGCAACAAATATCCATTGGCACGACGAAAGAAATAGAAGCTGAAAAAATCTGTCTTAAACGCCTTATGCTCGGTCAAGACACCACAGATGTCCTTGCTTTCGCCTGTGTTAATGTAGAAGTCTACGCCACATTGCGTTTTATTGAACGGAACGCTTACAAGTCTTTCGGGATTGATTATAGCTTTCATCACTCTTGTTTTTTGCTTTCTGCAAATATACATCATTCTTTTATCAAAATGGCATATATTCCTGTTTTTAAGGCATAGAGACATTGGGATATCCTTTCGAACTTTGTACCCGAAAAATAATACAAAACATAACATCATGAACGAAAAAGCAATTATTCGGTTGGTACGCAGTGCCACCTTGAAAATCAACTATGCAGGACATACCATTCTTATTGACCCCGTATTTGCCGACAAAGGAACCCTGCAATCAGCTCTCGGTGTATATAAGAATCCGAGGGTACATCTCGTAATGCCTATTAGCGACATTACTGAAGGTGTTGATATGGTACTGCTCACCCACAACCACATCGACCATTACGAACCAAGTGTAAAGCAGCATTTGCCGAAAGACATTCCTTTCTACACCCAGCCACAAGATAAGGCCGCCATCCTGAAAGATGGTTTCTCAAATGTAGAAGCGATTGAAGAGAGCATAACCTTAGGTCATCTGACCATCCACCGTGCTATTGGCCATCACGGTTTCGGTCAGATAGGCCAGATGATGGGACCTGTTTCGGGCTATGTGCTGATGTCCGAAGGGCTTCCGACTATTTATATCATGGGCGATTGCAAATGGGAAGAATGTACTCTTGCTACCGTGGAAAAGTATCGTCCTAATTATATTGTGGTGAACAGTGGCGGTGCGGTATTCCCCGAATTCTCTAAGACGGACGGTTGTATCATCCCCAATGAACAGGAAGTAATGGCGATGCTTGACACACTCCCCCCACACATCAAGCTGATTACCGTACACATGGATGCCATCGATCATTGCCAGACCACCCGTGCCATCCTTCGCAACGAAGCTCGCCATCACGGGACGGATATGAGCCGACTGATTATACCGGAAGACGGAGAAAGCATAACACTTAAATAACTGTATAAACAATCATTTCAAAATATTAGAAAGATGAAAAAGATTAGGAAAATCGCGGTAGAACAGAATTTCGCCGCGATCAGTGTCGGTAAGTTGAATGAACTGAATGAATACGAACTTCAGCTTGGCCCGGATGTGAAAATTCCCGGAAAAGTATTCTGCAGCACCGCTCTCGGAACTACGGGAAGCGAGTTTTCTTTCCAGTCATTCGCCCCGGGTACAGAAACCGGATTTCTGCATAGTCACAAGAGTCATGAGGAACTTTATTTTTTCCTCTCCGGTAAAGGTGAATTTCAAGTAGACGGAACAGTGTTCCCAGTGGAAGAAGGTAGCGTTGTCAGGGTATCTCCTGCAGGAAAACGAAGTGTCCGTAACAACGGAACGACTCCGCTCCTCATGCTCTGCATACAATATTGCAGCAATACATTCTCACAGGAGGATGCCACTGACGGAATCATACTGAAAGAACCGGTAAAATGGAAAGTCTCTCCGAAATGATTCTAAAAAGGAACTCTAAGCAGATGACTATCTGTATAAAATCCCTGATAAAGAATATGAACATAGTGGTAGGTTGCTCCATCGGGTGCAGCTACTGCTATGCCCGTAACAACTGCCGCCGTTTCCATATTACGGACGACTTCTCCGTACCGGAATATATGGTGCGAAAGCTGCGTATCATCGACACGCCCAAGCCTCACGTATGGCTGATGACCGGAATGAGCGATTTCTCCGATTGGAAGCCTGAATGGAATGCGGAAATATTCAGACGAATGAAAAGCAATCCGCAACACGCTTATATATTCCTTACGAAATGTCCGGACAAGATCAGTTTCTCTACAGATGACGAGAATGTATGGATGGGCGTGACCGTCACGCGCAATTCCGAAAAAAAGCGGCTAGACGATTTGAAAAGAAATATCAAGGCCAAGCACTACCATGTCACTTTCGAACCTATTTTCGATGAAATCGGCGATATAGATTTCGAGGGTATCGACTGGATTGTCATAGGTACGGAGACCGGACATCGGAAAGGCAAAGTGGATTCCCGTCCCGAATGGGTGCTTCACATTGCCGACCAAGCCCAAACACAGGGCGTCCCCGTGTTTATGAAAGAGGATTTGCTGCCTATAATGGGCGAAGAAAGGATGATTCAGGAACTGCCGGAACAATTTACAAAACGCTTACAATGAATACCGAAATAATCAAAGAAATAGACGTACAGAGCGTTATGACCAAATCCTCACTGCCGGTCGGAGGATATTCGGTCAACCCTTACGTGGGCTGTCCCCACGCCTGTAAGTATTGCTACGCATCGTTTATGAAACGATTCACCGGGCATACAGAACCGTGGGGTGCATTTCTGGACGTGAAGAACTGGAAACCGATAGCCAATCCGCACAAATATGACGGAGAGCGCATTGTGATAGGTTCCGTGACGGATGGTTACAACCCGTATGAGGAGCAATTTTGCCGTACCCACAGGCTGCTCGAAGAGCTGCGTGGGAGCAACGCCGAGATTATGATATGCACTAAGTCCGACCTTGTCCTGCGCGACCTCGACCTGTTGAAGCGTTTTCCCAAAGTAACGGTGTCATGGTCGGTCAATACGCTTGACGAGCGTTTTCGTACGGATATGGACAATGCCGTGAGCATAGAACGTCGTCTGAACGCAATGCGTCAGGTCTATGAGGCGGGCATCCGTACCGTGTGTTTTGTATCGCCCATATTCCCCGGAATAACCGATATGAAGGCGATTATCGAGAAAGTGAAAGGATATGCCGATTTGATATGGCTCGAAAACCTGAATCTGCGCGGGCAGTTTAAGGGAGGGATAATGACGTATATCCGTGAGAAGCATCCCGACCTCTTTCCGTTATACGAAGAAATATACAACAAAAAGAGGCTTGATTACTGGCAGGCATTGGAACAGGACATTTCCCAATACGCCAAGGCACAGGGGTTTCCATATAGAATAAATGATTTGCCTTACGGGCGCTCGGAAAAAGGCAAGCCGGTTATCGTAAATTATTTCTACCACGAAAAGATACGATTGACTAAATGAGGGAAAGATATTGACAATATGGTATATTAATAGTGAATAAGATATTCTTTTATTGCTTATTTTACTTTAGAATAGTTAGACAACTTAGATTTTGTACTATATATTACGATAGAAGTACAATCCATGATGAATTGTACTTCTCTATATTACATCCTGAATCCTCTGGATTTTTGTTCTTTCTGCACTGAGTTACGCAGATGCTGCTGTAACTTCTCCCATTGTTCTTTGAACCATTCGCTGATTGGCTGTTGGTTTATAGTCAGCATCAATTTATTCTTATCGATCGGGCTTCGTTCAATTTTGAAAATTACATTTTTTGTTTCAAATCTCTGTCTATATTCTTCGGAATAGATTTTTCCACTACATCTGAGAGCTTCCTTTTTGTATAAAAGAGAATCAACCATCCCCTTGGTAAAACCAGTGACATAGCATAATTTTTCCATTCTCAGCATTTCTTTGAGTAATGGGAACCAGCATAATGCCTTTTCAAGCAGGGTGTTTAGCCGTGATATTTCTTTGTCTTTAGCTTCAATCTCTTTATTATGTATTCCTTGAAGATTGCGTATTTGTCTGCCGTGCTGTTCCTGCATTTGTTGCATCTGAATTTTTAATTCATCAGTAGCTTTGTCCCGGTTGGCAATCTCCTGATGTAGCTGCTCGATGTTATGTTCCAGTTCTTTCAACTTACCGCTTCCGAAAAGAGAACCTACGCTGCTGGTTATGGCAGTGGCTACATCGGTAGCTGCACTTTTGAGTTTGTCCGTGCGTATCTCTGCTTTTACCTGTTTGAGTTCCTGCTCGGCAAGGCTTACCTGTTGCTCCTTGTGTCGCTTGGTTTCCTCTATACGTTGCAGTTCGGCTTTCTGCTTCTCAATGATGAAGTCGTTTCGTTCCAGATGCTCTTTACCTGTAACAGTTTTTGCCTGCCCACGTTCCATCAGGAGAATATCGGAAGCAAGGGTCTGCATGGTTGCCATATCCTCGTCATTGAGCTTTCGGCTCTTTCCAGTTTCATGGTTCATCCAGTCGAATACGACATGAGCATGATAATTTGGTTTGAACCATCTGTTACCGACTTGGAAGCTCTCTTTATCTTCCGCTTCCGGCTGACCGTTCAGCCAATGCCCTTCGTCTTTGTGCAGGAAAATCTGTAGCGGAGTGATACCCCAGCGTCTTTGGCACTCTTCACCGAATTTGCGTACATCAGCCAGTGTGGTGTCTGGTCTGATGAGCAATACTCCTTCACGGATGGGTGAACATCCCGCCACCTTGATAATCTTTCCATTCTTTCCCTTGCGTTCCCTTTCCTTTTCCTGCATGGCACGTCCGGTCTTTTCCTTGACCATTTGCTTGATATTGTCATAATGAGTTCGCAGTTCGGGAGTGTCGAAGTCGGGATTTATCCACTGTTTGTTATCGGTGGAAAGTTCGGGAACGACATAGATTCTGGACTCCCCGATATTACGCATATATTCGGCAGTCCTTCGGTTGTGTGCCTCGCTCGATGCGATGTTGCAAGGCTTGATATGTATGCTTGATTTTGTTGCCATAGCTTCTTTTCTTTGTTTGCAATTGATTATTTTGCTCGCTTTCGCAGAGGGGTTCTTAGGGGTAACCCATAAGCGGAGATTGCAAAGAGAGGGTCACTCTTTGCTCGGGGTTCTCAGGGGTGAAACGCCCTGAGTGGGTCATTAGGGCAAAGCCCTAATCCCCTCGGGAGAGCCCACAACTACGAAAGCGGAGCGTGTAGTTATAGT
>CAJJYX010000109.1 GCA_905197435.1 uncultured Bacteroides sp. | reverse complement strand
CGCGAGCTGGGTTCAGAACGTCGTGAGACAGTTCGGTCTCTATCTATCGTGGGCGCATGAAATTTGCGTGGCTCTGACACTAGTACGAGAGGACCGTGTTGGACTGACCTCTGGTTTACCGGTTGTGCCGCCAGGTGCATTGCCGGGTATCTAAGTCGGGATTGGATAAGTGCTGAAAGCATCTAAGTACGAAGCCAGCCACAAGATTAGATTTCTTAGGGTCGTCATAGACGATGACGTTGATAGGATGCAGGTGTAAAGGCAGCGATGTCATAGCCGAGCATTACTAATTGCCCGTTCACTTTTTGCCTTGCCCGTATGGCAGGTATATACGTTCAGCCTATTTAATTGTCAGTATTCAATTAATTGTGCTTTGCTTTTTCCGCATCATGTCTACCTTATTCAGGTGACTACAGCACCGGGGTTCCACCTCTTCCCATTCCGAACAGAGAAGTTAAGCCCGGTCACGCCGATGGTACTGCGTAACAGTGGGAGAGTAGGTAGTCGCCGTTTTACAGAGGAATCCCCCGTATCAGACATTGGTACGGGGGATTTACTGTTTGGGGACCTTATGTTAGACTTAAACGCAGAGACGGATATGCCATCGGAGAGAGAGTTATTGCGCTTTATATACCTCCGGACTGCTTTCCTGCTCCTTAATCCTGCCATTCGTTATTGCAGACTTGGTTTAGATATAGGAGAGAAAAGACAAAAAGCAAATATCTCCTTATGTCCGAAAACGATATCTGTACAATCTGTGGGGGACTGAAGCATTCCCTTCTTTAAATTCTGTTTTTGCCGATAATCGCCATTCCTTATTATATATGATTCCTTCATTGGAAGTCCATCAGATTAACTCCTGAATTATGATGCTAAATAAATGATTGAAAGCGTTTAAATCAGTGTTTTACGTTCTATCCCCCATTTTGTATTTCATTTATTGTCCTTTTCTTTACAGTGTATTAAAAGGTACAGTAAATCCTTTAATCAGTGAACAATTTAATCTTTATACAAAAGAAAGTAGCATAGTTGTAAAACAAATAAGAGAGATATCTGTTATTTATTGTAGAATTATTAGACGACATGAGAACAACTGTAAAGACATTCTGGATATGCATGCTACTGATGCTGACTTGTTGCATTAGCGGTAAAGCCATTGACCTGGTGCAGGTGGATGACAGAATGACCGGAACTGCTGAAGTCTCTGCTTCTTTATCTTCATGTTCTTTTACTTCAGACAATAGCATTAACACGAAGAACTCATTGCTCGCGAATGCCAAGTTCGTATGGACTACCGATGTTGAGCTGGGGAGCAAGCCTGTTTCCGAAACTTACTCTTCTCACCAACAGCGTCTGCGCAGGGCAATTGAGGACAATCTTTTCCTCAGAAATATCCTTCTGATGTTATCCAACCACGAGAATCTGCTCGTGCAAGGCCGTTCCAAATTATACTATTCAGATAAAGCCCCGCACTATGCATTGACGGGCAGTGATTACTATATCTATACGCTTCGGCGGATTCTGATTTAGTCAATTTTTCTTCTTATTGATTTCCTTCCCCTTTTCCTCCTTTCTTGTTCTGAAGACTTGAAAGCAGGGACCTTTAGTGTGCACATATATTAGTTGAGGTTGCAAGGATGATTACGCCCTATTGGTTCGTAAGCGGGAAGCCGTATCCCTATGCTTTATTTCCAAAAATCTATTTAAATACCAACAATTAAACTTTTCATTATGGAAACTACTCAAAAAAAAGCAGCCTCTTTTAAAGGCATCAGATCCGCCGGTTGGGTAATCGTAATCTGTTTTATCATCGCCGTGCTTATTTTTAATTTTGTGTTGGGAAATCCCTCCAACTTCATGAACAATGACCCGAATAATCATCCATTGCCGGGTAACTTTCTTGGTACTATCTATAAAGGCGGGTTCATCGTTCCTGTGATCCAAACTCTTTTGTTGACTGTCATTGCACTGAGTATTGAGCGTTACATTGCTATCAGTGCTGCTTTTGGCAAAGGCTCGCTGGTGAAATTCGTGGCCAACATTAAAGCAGCCTTGGCTGAAGGCGACATGAAGAAGGCGCAACAAATCTGCGATTCACAGCGTGGTTCTGTAGCCAATGTGGTAAATGCCACTTTAAAAAAATATGCCGAGATGGAGAATGACACGGAGCTGTCCAAAGACCAGAAGCTGCTTGCCATTCAGAAGGAACTGGAAGAAGCCACTGCATTGGAACTCCCGATGATGGAGCAGAATCTTCCTATTATCGGTACCATCACGACTTTGGGAACATTGATGGGATTGCTCGGTACGGTTATCGGCATGATCCGTTCATTTGCCGCTCTTGCTGCCGGAGGCTCTGCCGACTCTATGGCTCTGTCGCAAGGTATTTCCGAGGCATTGATTAATACTGCCTTTGGTATTTTGACCGGTGCGCTGGCCGTTATCTCCTACAACTATTATACAAACAAGATTGACAAGTTGACTTACAGCCTCGATGAGGTTGGCTTCTCTATCGTGCAGACTTTTGCTGCTACCCATAAATAAGCTGGCTGCTGATAGTTGGGCTACGCTGTCACGCGTAGTGCTTCTATTATCTGTTCAACGAATGAATTCTCAATTTTAATTCTCAATGAAACGATTATGGGTAGAGCAAAAATAAAAAAGAAAAGTACGTTCATCGATATGACGGCGATGAGTGACGTGACTGTACTGCTGCTGACCTTCTTCATGCTGACTTCTACGTTCGTGAAGAAAGAGCCGGTACAAGTAACCACTCCCGCCTCCGTGTCCGAGATCAAGATTCCGGAGACAAATGTGCTTCAGATATTGGTCGACCCGAACGGAAAAGTATTTATGAGCCTGGACAAGCAGTCCGATTTGCACGAAGTGCTGGAAGCCATGGGGCAGGAATATGGAGTGACCTTCACTCCGGAGGAGACCAAAAAATTCATGCTGGCATCTACCTTTGGTGTGCCGATGAAGAGTATGAAGAAATACCTCGACTTGCCGCAGGACCAGCAAGATGCCGTATTGAAGAATGAGGGGATACCGACAGACAGTATTGACAATCAGTTCAAGGCCTGGGTGCGCAATGCCCGTGCAGTGAACAGTGACTTGCGCATTGCCATCAAAGCCGATGCCAATACTCCTTATTCCGTAATAAAGAACGTGATGAACTCACTTCAGGACCTCAGAGAGAACCGGTACAACCTGATTACTTCTCTGAAGACAACAAGTGACGAGTGACAAACTACGAGTTACAAGTAGAACAAGAAAGGAAACATTATGGCTGAAATACAAGAAAACGGCAACAAGAAAGGCGGAAAGAGCAAGCAGAAGAAAATGACCGTCAGGGTGGACTTTACACCTATGGTAGACATGAACATGCTGCTGATTACCTTCTTTATGCTTTGCACCTCGCTGAGCAAGCCTCAGACCATGGAGATAAGCATGCCGAGCAATGACAAGACCATTACCGAGGAGCAGCAGACCAAGGTCAAAGCTTCCCAAGCCATCACGCTGTTGCTGGGCGATGACAACAAGTTGTATTATTACGAAGGGGAACCCAACTACAAGGACTATGCCTCACTGAAGGAAACCACCTATCAGGCAGACGGTCTGCGGGCAATGCTTCTGCAACGTAATAGAATTGCTGTGAACGAAGTGAACAAACTGAAACAGCAGAAACTGGACCTTAAGATATCGGAGGACGACTACCGGAAACAGCTTTCCGAGATAAAGAGCGGAAAGGACACGCCGACGGTCATTATCAAGGCTACCGGCAAGTCTTCGTACAAGAATCTGATTGATGCTCTCGATGAAATGCAGATATGTAATATAGGTAAGTATGTGATAACGGACATTGCCGAAGCCGACGAGTTCTTGATGAAGAACTATGAAAGCAAAGGTGAATTGTCCCGGAACATTGCCGAATGATGTGTAACACCCAAAGAAAGGAAAAAATATGGCTAAAGTAGATTTAAGCTCCCAAGCATGGTGTGACCTCGTGTTCAGCGGCAAGAACAAAGCATACGGAGCCTATAAGATGCGCGAGACCTCTCCCAGGCGTCACAACATTGCCGTGATACTGGTAATCGTGATTGCGCTGATAGGTTTCAGCATCCCCACGCTGATAAAGATGGCTACCCCGAAACAGAAAGAGGTGATGACCGAAGTGACCACCCTCTCGCAACTGGAAGAACCGGAAGTGAAGCAGGAAGAGATGAAGCGGATAGAGCCCGTAGCCCCACCGCCGCCTGCGCTGAAAAGCTCCATCAAGTTCACCGCTCCCGTCATCAAGAAGGATGAGGAAGTGAGGGACGAGGATGAGATAAAGAGCCAGACAGAGCTGACGGAAACCAAGGTTGCCATCTCCATTGCCGACGTGAAGGGTAATGACGAGGAACACGGCAAGGACATCGCCGACCTGAAACAGGTAGTGACGCAAGCCGAGCCGGAACCTGAAAAGGTCTTCGATATGGTGGAGCAGATGCCCCAGTTCCCCGGCGGCCAGGCCGAGATGATGCAGTTCATCAGCAAGAACATGAAGTATCCGACGATTGCCCAGGAAAACGGCACGCAAGGACGTGTAACCTGCCAGTTTGTGGTAGGTGCCGACGGCAAGGTGCGTGATGTGAAAATCCTGAGAGGTGTAGACCCCTATCTGGATAAAGAAGCTGTCCGCGTGATTATGTCCATGCCCAAATGGATTCCCGGCAAGCAGAACGGTAAAGCCGTATCGGTGAAATATACGATACCGGTAATGTTCAGATTACAATAAGTGTGTGTGTTATGAAAACGGTGAAACAACTTCAGCTTTCAGGCTTGCTGGCATTGCTGGCTCTTTTCTCTGCCTGCCAGGGCAAGCCCAAGGACGGACAGACGGATACTTATGCTTCCGGTGTGGTTGCCATTGCTGCGGACGAGAGTTTCCAGCCTATCGTGCAGGAGGAGATTGACGTGTTCGAAGGATTGTTTCCCTTGGCGGGAATTGTGCCCCGTTATGTGACGGAAGTCGATGCCGTCAACCTCTTGCTCAAGGACAGCCTGCGGTTGGCCATAACCAGCCGCCGGCTGACTCCCGAAGAGATGAGCTCCTTCAATAGCCGGAAGTTTTTTCCGCAGGAGATAAAGATCGCTACGGACGGGCTGGCATTGATAACCCACCTCGGCAATCCGGATTCACTGATCAGCGTGAGGAACATCCGCCGCATCCTGACGGGTGATGTGAAGCAGTGGAAAGATATTTATCCGGCTTCCCATTTGGGGGATATCAGTCTTGTGTTTGACAACAAGAACTCCGGTACCGTGCGTTTTGCCGTCGATTCCATCTGCAAGGGCGCACCGCTTTCCGGCCGGGTGAAAGCGTTGAAGACCAACAGGGAAGTGATTGACTACGTGGCCCGCACGCCTGATGCCATCGGCATCATCGGTGTGAACTGGCTGAGCGACCGGAATGACAGTACGGGGCTCTCTTTCAGTAAAGAGGTGCGGGTGATGTCCGTCAGTGCTGCCGACAAGGCTACGCCGAGCAATAGTTACAAGCCTTATCAGGCGTATTTGTACTACGGTGATTATCCGTTGGCATGCAGCATTTATGCTTTGTTGAATGATCCGCGGAGCGCGCTTCCGTGGGGATTTGCCTCCTTCCTCGCTTCCGACCGGGGACAGCGGATTATATTGAAGTCGGGATTGGTTCCCGCCACCCAGCCGGTGCGCGTGGTGAACGTCAAGGATGAATGACTAAAATGAATGCTAAAATGAAACGTAGATTTGTATTTTGTTTGGGAGCGATGCTGCTTGCAGGTACGCTCGCCGCACAAACGCCGGTGCCTGAGTGGCAGGCGGGGGTGGATAAGGTAAAAAGTCTGATAAAGACGAATCCGGAGCAGGCCTCCGACGCAGCCGGTGAACTGCTGAAGGGCAAGAACAAGAAGAATGCGGAACTTGTGGTTTCCGTGGCCCGTGCCTATCTGGACGTCGGGCAACTGAAAGAGGCGGAATCCTACCTGGAAATAGCAAGAAAGGCCGACAGCAAGGCTCCGGCAGTCTCCGTTCTCGAGGGTGATATCGCTTTTGCCCGGAAAGATATCGGAAAGGCATGCCAGCTTTACGAGCAAGCCATCTATTTTGATTCGAACTATAAGGATGCGTATCTGAAATATGCGCGGGCATACAAGTCGGCCAGCCCTTCGCAGGCCATAGAGAAGCTGAACCGGTTGAAGGCCATAGCTCCGGATTGCCCGGAAGCAGACAAGGAACTGGCGGAGGTGTACTACGCCACCAACCGTTTTGGCAAGGCTGCTGCTGCCTATGCCAATTTCATCGACACTCCCGTGGCTACGGAAGATGACATCCTGAAATATGCTTTTGCACTGTTCCTGAACCATGACTTCGAGAAATCCTTGGAGGTGGCGCAGAAAGGCCTGCGGAAGAATGCCCGCCATGCCGCGTTCAACCGGCTTGTGATGTACAACAATGTCGACCTCAAGCGTTATGGCGAGGCAGAGAAGGCTGCCGATGCTTTCTTCAATGCTTCGGACAATGCCGATTATTCATATTTGGACTACCGCTATCACGGTGCTTTGCTGAGTGCTCTGAAGAAATACAACCGGGCCATCGAGGAGTATGGCAAGGCATTGGAAAAAGATAAGACCCGGGTGGACTTGTGGCGTGAAATAGCCGATGCCTACGAACTGGAAAACGATTACCCCCAAGCCATTGCTGCTTACAAAAAGTACTATGACTCGCTGGCGCAAGATAAAAAGACGCCCGAAGACCTATTCCGGTTAGGACGTCTGTACTACGGGGAGGGCACGTCTTCGGACACTCTCGCCGTTCGGCCTGCCGACCGTATGGCGGCACTGCAGGCTGCCGACTCTGTGTTCGCGCTTGTTGCCGGGCAAGCTCCCGACAGTTATTTGGGAGATATGTGGCGCGCCCGCACACACTCTGCCATGGACCCCGAAACAACAGAGGGGTTGGCGAAACCTTATTACGAAAAGGTGGCAGACGTGCTGCTTGCCAAAAACGAACCGAGGTACAATTCTGCATTGATAGAGTGCTACAGTTATCTGGGCTACTACTATTTGCTGAAGAGTGACTATGCTACTTCGAAAGAGTACTGGAATAAAATTCTGGCTATCGACCCCACCAATGCCACAGCAAACAAGGCATTGGACGGCATCAAATAGCAATAATTTTAGTTGTTTGTCGTGTCGGGAGGAGCGGAGAGTGATTCTTAGCTCCTCCTTTTTCTTTTGATACCCGTAACATACTTTCTCCACCTCTGAGAGATTCCTTCTTCACGTCCGGAGCATGTACTCCCGTCGGTTTCAATCCCTATCCTTTTGCTGCACGAGATGTACATCTCATACTGCATGAGATGGGCATCTCGCACAACATGAGATGCACATCTCGTGCACTCCTGCCATATTGTTTCACTTCATTCAGCGCTATGTTTCTACAGCTTTGAAGCAGTGCCTTGGGCTTCGGTCAGCAGTGCCTTTGTCTGCCTGCCCGGTTTTTCCACATTGGCCGGTCCATGGTCTGCCTGCATTCTTTTCAGTAAATTTCGGCAAAACCGCTTGTTGTTCTAAAAAGAATGCCTATATTTGTAGTGTACTATTATACTAATACACTTAAACGGTGAGATATTTAATTCATTCAAGCGTATGTTACAAGTAGAAAACATTTCATTTAGCTATCGCAAGGGGCGGAAAGAAGTCCTGAGTGATTTTTCGCTTTCGCTGGAAGCAGGCCGGGTATATGGTCTGTTGGGTAGGAACGGAGCCGGCAAGTCTACGCTGCTCTACCTGATGAGCGGTCTGTTGACTCCCAAACACGGGAGAGTGATGTATCATGATACCGATGTACGCCGCCGGTTGCCCGTCACGTTGCAGGACATGTTTCTTGTGCCCGAGGAATTCGAGTTGCCTCCCATTTCCTTGGTCAGCTATATTGAGTTGAACAGTAAGTTCTATCCCCGTTTCAGCAAGGAAGACATGGTGAAGTACCTGCATTTCTTCGAGATGGATATGGATGCGGATTTAGGAGCCTTGTCCATGGGGCAGAAGAAGAAAATCTTCATGAGCTTTGCACTTGCCACCAATACTTCCCTGTTGCTGATGGACGAGCCTACCAACGGGCTGGATATTCCGGGAAAGAGTCAGTTCCGCAAATTCCTGGCCTCGGGAATGTCGGACGACAAGACGGTTGTCATCTCTACCCACCAGGTGCGCGACATCGACAAGGTGCTGGACCATGTACTGATTATGGACAACAGCCGCGTGTTGCTGGACGAGTCTACTGCCGGCATTTGCAGCAAGCTGTTCTTCATGGAGAGTGACGACCGCGAGCTGGCCGCAACTGCATTGCATGCGCTTCCCTCCGTGCAGGGCAATTTTCTGATGCTGCCCAATGCGAAAGGTGAGGAGTCGGAGATTAATCTTGAACTGCTGTTCGGTGCCGTACTTGCAAATCCGGAGAAGATAGTAGAGATGTTTCACGCTAAAACAAATACACTATGATACGCGATACCTTTTTTAGTTTGCATCGCTTTGTGAACGTATGCCGCAAAGAGATGGTGGAGAATTGGAAGACCCATGTGCTCCGTTCGGTGATGGTCTACGGAATGTTGGCCATAATCTTTGTCTGGAATGGCTACTATCGGTATTGCGGCCTGGAAGCAGGGACGGAGTACACCATAGACCCTATCTGGTACTTCGAGTCCATATTCTTTCTTTGGGGGCTTGTCATCTGGGGATGCATCAGCGCTTCGTTTGCGATGGAACGGATGAAAAGCAAGACGGGACGTACCGTTATGCTTATGACACCTGCCACCATGTTCGAGAAGTTCTTTTCCCGTTGGCTGATGGCAACCTGCGGCTTTATTCTGGTTTATCTGATAGCCTTCAGGCTGGCAGATTGGACAAGGGTCGTTTTCTACCTGCTGGCTTACCCGGATTTGAACATCGTTTCTTCCTTCCCGCTGGGAGAGTTCTGCTGTAACACCAACCGTTTCTATGAGACGCTGGGAAGCGGGTCGGCTGAAGTGTGGCTATTCTTGAGTTGTTACTTTTTTCTCCAATCTTTCTTCTTGCTGGGTGCTACGGTTTGGCCCAAGAATGCGCTTATCAAGACTTTTGCAGCCGGTGTCTGCATCCTCGTTTCCTATATCCTGATAGCTGTATTGTGCTTGAAGGCTATTCTGCCTGGTGATTTCTCTATGGCTGAACCTTATATAGATAGTGATGTGTCGAGTGGTTGGCTGATTTTTATAACCTCGTTTCTTGCACTTGTCAACTGGGTACTTGCCTACTTCCGTTTCAAGGAGTCTGAAATCATTAATCGTTGGTAACCATGAACTTTAAGGAAAGCAAAGCCATCTACCTGCAAATAGCAGACCGCATTTGCGACGAGGTGCTTCTCGGGCAATATCAGGAGGAAGAACGCATTCCTTCGGTACGGGAGTATGCGGCTGTGGTAGAGGTCAACGCCAATACGGTGATGCGCTCGTACGACTACTTGCAGACACAAGGAGTGATTTACAATAAGCGTGGCATCGGCTATTTTGTGTCGGCAGGTGCACGCAAACTGATTCTCTCGCTGAGGAAGGAGCACTTCCTGAAGGAGGAGGTGGATTATTTCTTCAAGCAGATTTTCACGTTGGGCATCTCTGCGGGAGAATTGTCCGGGATGTACAAGGAATTTATCAAGAAACAAAAATAAAAGAAGACAGTTATGAAACGAACGACTTATGTAATGATAGGAATGCTGATTGCCGGTGTGGCAATGGTATGCGGTCTCATGTTCTATGCTGTGGACCGCTATGCCACTACTCGGAAAGGCAATTTTATGGAAATCGGCGGAGAACGGAAAACAGTGCAGCTGCCTCCATGCAAGGTGTTGAAGCTGGTTCAGCCTCCGGTGGCGTGGAAACAGAAAAAGGAAGGTGTCATAGAGGCGGAACGTATATGCTCGTTCGAGGGAGTACCGTTGAAAGTGACTGCCGGAGACTCTTTGCAGCAGGGCAGTTTCTCTTATGCGGGGGATATGGAGGCTTTCATGTCGATGACCTCCGTTGGCGATACCCTGCTCGTCACCTTTGGCTTCCCTGAAGACAAGCTGGAGCGGCATCTTCAAGACGATACTTGGATAGGAGTGCGTTCGGAAGAGATGTCATTGAAGCTGCCTGCAAGCACACAGACGGTTGTGGTCGATGTGGAAGGCATGGCAACCTCTTTCAAGGGGTTCAGTTGCGATACACTTTCTTTCCGGGTGCGCAACGTCGCCAAGGTGGAGGATTGCCGCATCACTACTCTTGCGGCGCAGGCACGGAGCTTGCATTTCAACAGTGGCGAAGTACGCAACCTTTATCTGAATCTGGACGAAATATCCGACTTTAGCGTCAATACCGATTCCTTCCGCATCGATACGGAATATCTGTCGGGCAGCCACCGGCATCGTTGCTTCTTGCAGAAGAATGAATGCCACCGGGTGTTCTGGACACCGTTAAAGGACGATGCCTCTTTGAACATAGAGTTAAGACAAGCAGCTGAAATAGAAATAGTCGATGCCATGTAGAGTTAAATGCCTTGTGCCGTTAGAGAAAAAAAGGATTGCCGTAGCTTTGGATTGTCGAAACAATAACATATATTGCGCTCTGAATGAGAAACAGGTCATCATACTGTTACTGAATATCGGACTTCCCGATTATGTCGGGGGAGGGTATCATCAGGAACGGTCAACAGGTCATGTAAAATATGTATGAGCGTTATGAAAGAAAAGAATGTTATCAAGACAAAGCGATACGAATCGCCATGTGGCGTATTACTGCTCGGTTCGTTCGGTGATAAACTCTGCTTGTGCGACTGGCAGGGGG
>CAJJYX010000108.1 GCA_905197435.1 uncultured Bacteroides sp. | reverse complement strand
CCGCCATTATCCGTGCCCATCGTGAAGGTGCCACTGTAATGGGCATCTGCGGCGGTTATCAGATGATGGGGCAGGAGGTGCTCGATCCAGAACATGTGGAAGGGGACATCGAACGTTTGCCCGGCCTTGGTTTGCTGCCCATCAGTACCCGTATGTCGGGAGAGAAGGTGACCCGCCAGGTGCTGTTCGGATTGGGCAATCCTCATTCTCCATCCTCCTCTCTTCATTCTCCATTAATGAAGGGTTATGAAATCCACATGGGAGTAACCACCCCCGTAGAAGGTGTTCCCAACTCCCCCCTGAATCTACTGGAGGACGGCTCTACCGATGGCTATTATGTGGACCCGACTTGCATGGGAACTTATATCCATGGCATTCTTGACAATCAGGTATTCATAGATTTCCTGCTTGCACCTTTTGCGGACAAATTGTCCGGGGATGCCGACGCATTCGATTACCATACATTCAAAGAAGAACAATACGATAAGCTTGCCGAGCACGTGCGCCGCCACGTGAACCTGCCACTTATCTACCAAATATTGACAGAGAACCATGATTGAAGGACACGGAGACGATTCTTATAAATACGGCCGTCCGATTACGGCTAATTTCAGTTCGAACGTATACAGCAAGGTAGACCTTTCTGCCTTGAAGGCACATCTGTGTGCCCGGATTGACAGTATCAGCAATTATCCCGAACCGGAACCTTACACGCTTGAAACCCGTCTTGCCCACTACCACCGTCTTCCCGTCGAAGCCGTGTGCGTGGCGAACGGAGCTACCGAAGCCATCTATCTTATAGCACAGACCTTCCGCGGGACCAATACCGCCATTGTGCAGCCCACTTTCAGTGAATATGCCGATGCCTGTCGCATGCATGGCCATCGGGTCACCTCCCTCTACCGGCTTCCTGTAGAGAGCGAAGGGTATCTCTTGCCGGAAGAGGTGCGCATGCTGTGGCTGTGTAATCCCAATAACCCTACCGGAGCAGTTGTGGAGAAGGAACAACTGGCAATGCTTGTCCGGAATAATCCACAGGTATGTTTCGTTATAGACCAGTCCTACGAATATTTTACCTTGTGCCCGCTTTTCTCCGCAGCCGAAGCGGCAGCGTTTCCAAACGTCTTGCAGCTACACTCCATGACCAAGCGTTATGCTGTTCCCGGTCTGCGCCTGGGATATGTCACAGGTAACCCTAATCTGCTGCACCGTCTGCGTACAAACCGTATGCCTTGGTCGGTTAACCAGCTTGCCATTGAAGCTGGGCTTCATTTGCTGGAACACGATGTTCCCAATCCGCTGGATGTGGCATCCTATTTGCAAGAGACTGCCCGCCTGCGCTGTGCGCTCGAAGCGCTGGGAGGACTGGAGGTCTGGGCCACCGAAACCCATTTTATGCTGGTGTGCCTCCGCATGGGCAAGGCTTCTGCCTTGAAGGAGTTTCTGGCCGAAGAGTATGGCATCCTGATTCGGGATGCTTCCAACTTCGACGGACTGAATGAGCACTTCTTTCGCATAGCCGCCCAAAGCCGCGAGGAGAATGACATGCTTGTAAAAGCGATAGGACAATGGCTTGAGGAGGGATAATCGATGGAAGATATTCTTATACTTTTGGGGATTGCTTTTAACTTGAACCTACCGCTTCTCACAGCCTGGTTGCTCGACCATTGGCTGTGTGACCCGACGTGGTTGCCCCATCCGGTTGTGGCTTTCGGCAAGGCCATTTCTTTCTGTGAGCATCGGTTGAATCAGGGCGATTCGCGTTTTCTGAAGGGAGCACTCATGACGGTGCTTCTTGTGGCAGGCGTATATTCCATCACACTTTTGTTGCTCCGCTTGGCGGCTCTCTTTTCTCCGGGTATGCTTCTGGCTGTACAGATACTGTTGATATTCTATTGTCTGGCGGGCACTACGTTGGTTCGCGAGGTACGTATGGTATTCAAGGCTGTAGACCGTTCCCTGGAGGAAGGCAGAAAACAAGTGGCACGCATCGTAGGCCGTGACACATCCGAACTATCGGCACAGGAAGTACGGACCGCTGCGTTGGAAACATTGGCAGAGAATCTGAGTGACGGTGTGGTTGCTCCCTTGTTCTGGTATCTGCTGCTGGGAGTTCCGGGTATGCTTGCCTATAAAATGGTGAATACTTTGGATTCCATGGTAGGCTACAGGAATGAGCGTTACTGTCAATTCGGCTGTTTTGCCGCTCGTCTGGACGATGTCGCTAATTATATTCCCGCCCGTCTGACGGCCTTTCTGATGGTACTGGTTTCCGGTCGGCTTTCCTTGCTTGCTTTCGTGGGCAGATATGGCAGCCAACATGCCAGTCCGAATTCCGGTTATCCGGAGGCTGCTCTTGCCGCTATTCTGAACTGCCGTTTCGGAGGTCCTCATAACTATTTTGGCAAGGAGGTATGGAAACCCTACATCGGTTCTAATGAACGACCTTTGAAAACAGAAGATATGCGTGTGGCTGTCCGCATCAACCGACGTGTGGAGTGGTGGATGGTGGTTGCCGTCATGATAACATCTACCTTTGCTTCCTTTTACTTTTAAATTGTTGTTATTTTAACTGATCCTTTGTCTGTTTCAAAAAGATTAATATCTTTGCGAAGCCTTGTTGTATGAAAATGCAATTTTTAGAGCAGGCAAAATCATATAAATGAGGATAAAACAACTATATACATTCCTTTTCTTTATTTGGTTCGGGAGCATTATAATTGCATCGGCAACAGATAAAGTGGGTTCTTGGACAGAGGAAAAGGAAAGCATAGTTTATGAGATTATCTCCGCTTTTCATAACAGCCTTGGTTTTGATTATCTGACCAAGGAGGAGTGCGACTCGCTGAATGCTTACGGCCTTTTATCCCAATTGGATGATTCCCAGCGTTATTATACCTATTTTGAATTAGAAAGGATACTTGTCAAGTCCTACCTTTTTCGCGGAGAAATCCGCATGGCCATTGCTCAGAGTGACCGGATGTACTCCAAAGCCCGTGCGCTTGTATACTCCTTCGGCAATGCCCTTGCACTGAATGCCATGGGAGAGGTTTACAGTTATACCGGCAGGCTTCAGGAAGCCGGCATTGCCTATGAAGAGGCTTTGAAACTCTTGGATGAAATGAATGGGAAGGATATACATGTTCGCATGCTGCTTGTGGAATTGATAGATTATAACCTGCGCATACGGAATAGAAATGATGCTTCACGTTATCTTTCTCGCCTGAACCTCTATCCGAAAGAACAACTTTCTCCGTTGGAATTGGCCATGCGCCACATATCCAATGCCTCCTACCAATTGTTCAAAGGAGACTTGAAAGCCGCCAATCATTATCTGACCCAAATAAAGCAATTTGAGATGCAGCTGATACCGGATATACGGCAATACCTTCTTATTATAAACGCCCGCTATCTGGTAGCTACCGGAGAGTATGGAACAGCCTTGACTGCTTACAATGATTTTCTTCAGACCGAATATGCCCGGATAAACCATAACATCTATAAGGAGGCTCTGTTTGAAAAGGCGGATCTACTGATGAATATGGGAAACAAGGAAGAAGCTTACGGACAATATGGAAAGGTCCTTTCGTATATCGTGACTTCGTTTGAGAAAAATTATCCCAAGGAGATAGACCAGCTCTGTACCCGTTTCCAAGCCGACCAGTTGGCATACCAGAACGAACACGACCGTATTGTTTCCATGCGTTTCTATCTGATCGGCATCATTGTGCTCGTACTGCTTCTGATATTCCTGCTGGTTCTTGGCTGGAAAAAGATATTCCGTTTGAAACGTTCCCAGATGCGTCAGGAAGCGATGAAGGCAAAGGCTGTACAAGCAATACAACGGAAGAACATGTTCCTTTCGAATATGAGCCATGAGGTGCGTACTCCGCTGAATGCCATTGTCGGATTTTCGGCTGTACTGACGGATGATGATGAATCATTTGATGACGAATCGCGTCGGGAGTTCTCTGAAATCATCAAGGTGAACTCCTTTCAATTGCTGAAACTGATTAATGATATTCTGGATTTCTCTGATTTCGAGAATGACAATATAACCTTTAACATCCGTGAGCATGATGCCGTAAAGCTGTGTTATGAAGTGGTGGAGACCGTAATGGCCTCGCGCAAGCTGGAGGCTGAAATGTGTTTTGACACGGATTTGTCTGTTTTGATGCTGGAGACGGACGATGCGCGTCTCCGTCAGGTTTTGATAAACCTGCTGGTGAATGCCGCCAAGTTTACGGAGCAAGGATCTATTGTGCTGAAATTGGAAATGGCTGATGCAGGCACGGCACTTTTCTCCGTGACTGATACCGGATGCGGCATTCCTTTGGAAAAGCAACACTTGATTTTTGAGCGATTTGAAAAGTTGAATGATTTTGTGCAGGGAAGCGGACTGGGACTTTCCATCTGTCAACTGATCGTGAAATATATGAATGGCAAACTGTGGGTGGATAGTGGATACACTCGTGGTGCACGTTTCTGTTTTACGCATCCTTTGAAGTATAATCCCACATTACACGGAGAAACGACGCAATGAAACGGATATTGATTCTCATATATGGTTTGCTCTGCGGATATTTCTGTCCGCTACTGGCGGAAGATACGGGGGCTGTCCGGTATCAGGACAGTATCTTGAAGGTTGTAGATGCCTTGCCTGCTACCCTTGTCCGACTGACATATCTTCGCGATATGGCTTATAAGCATCAGTATGCCCCCTATAATATGACCTTCTCTATCCGCTTATACGAAGAGGCACGTCAACAGAAGAATACTTTCTATGAGAATATGGGTGCCTACTATCTGGCTGCGTGTTATGACAAGAAACATGATCCGGATAGTTTGTCGTATTGGGTGAATGTCTTGAAAGATTTTGTTTCCCAGGTAGGTACCTACGATTATTATCTGGAGCAGAAGGCTGCCATCAGCCGTGCTCTGGCCTCCAAGCGACAGATAGAGAAAGCGGTGTATGTGGCCAAGGAGACATTGGAGGAATCAGAACTTCATCACAGCAATAACGGGATGATAGCTGCTTATAATAGTTTGGGATGCGCCTACGGAGTTTCCAGTCGCCCGAATGAGGCACTGGATTCTTTCTTGAAAGCTTACCGGATTTTCTCCCCCCAGACAAAAGCGAGTCTGAAAGTAGATATTCTGTCACGCATAGCCCAAGTGTATGGAAATGGCGGTAAAGACAGTCTAAAACTACCTTATTTGCATGAAATGGATACGACATTGCAGAAGGTTATTTCCAAAGAACCCGACACGCGGAAGAATTGGAGCAATTTCGAGATTGACTGTGAAGTGAAATATATCCTGCATTACATGAATCGGAAAAATTTTACAGTAGCACACGAGCATATCGAGAAAGTGAAAAAACTGCTTGAACCACATGTCGATCCTGTCTTTTGGCTGAATGTCCAATTAATACAGCTTCAATACTATGCCAAGACCGATGAATATGACAAGAGCATCGCATTGATAGACGAAGTGACCCCTACAGTACTGAACAATTACGTTTCTACTTTTGCTACTTTGATTAACTACAAGGCAAGTACACAATACGAGAAGGGAGACAGTGATGGAGCCATTGAAACCCGGCGCTACCTGATACATAAGCAGGATTCACTGAACAATGCTTTTTCGGCCAATCAACTGAAGCAGGTGAAGGAGATATATCACATTGATGAATTGCTGCTGGAGAAGCAGAAGATTCAGGATATGAATTACCGCATGGGATTTATACTTTTAGGTGTTTGCCTGTTGCTGATGCTACTTTTTTATTTATATACGCACTATGTCTCCCAAAAGATTGCAGCTGTAGAGAAAAAGACGGCCGAAGCAGCCTTACAGGCAGAGACGGACAATATCGCCAAAGATCGTCTGAAGTCTGAAATCAGTCATGATATACGTACTCCGTTGAATGTAGTAGTGGGGTTTGCCGAATTGTTGACGGGAAAGGAGGAATTGGATAAAGAGACTAAAAAGGAATACGGGCAGATTATTCTGGTCAATGCGGAGAGTCTGCTGAATTATGTCAACAGTATTCTGGAACTGTCCCGCTTGGAGTCCGGCAAGATTCAGTATGAGAATGAAGAGTGTGACATCATTCTGTTGTGTAGTGAAGTGCTGGATAAGGTGAACGGTCGGCAGAAGGGGACTGTGTCTGTCCATTTGCGGACCGACATCAAGGAGCAACCTGCAAGGACAGACCGGAGATGGTTTGGGACACTGCTTGTCAGCCTGCTTACTCCGTCAGAGAATGACACTGCCCATTATGAGGCGATTATCCGTATCAGGCGCGATCGCAGTAGGCCGGTTCTTTATTTCGATGTAGTCAATGCTCCGTTTGCAAAGTTACATTTTGAGAATAAAACGAACTTGATTCGCCATGAAATCAATGCCCATTTTATTCATTATTTCGGAGGAATATATAAAGTACAAACTGAAGCGGCGGAAGGGCCTACCATCTCGTTTACTATTCCTTGTCTAAATTGATGCGGACGATGCCGCCGTAGGGTGTCAATGCATCAAAAGCTTCCTCTGCTTTGATGGTTCCGGCATAGAGTTGCGCGCAAATCAATACGCCTCCGTGTGCGAAGATGGCAACACGCTTATAGTCTTTTTTCTTCAACTCATCCAGAAACTGGCTGACACGCCGGTATTGCATGGCAAAGGATTCTCCACCGGTAGCTGCCACGTTCATATAGTCGGCATACCATTCTTGTAAACGTGGGTCGTCATTCTGTTCGAAGGGTTTCATTTCCCAATTTCCGAAATTAATTTCCATAATT
This sequence comes from uncultured Bacteroides sp., assembly GCA_905197435.1. Lineage (GTDB taxonomy): Bacteria > Bacteroidota > Bacteroidia > Bacteroidales > Bacteroidaceae > Bacteroides. Next base: position 4,130 of record CAJJYX010000108.1, on the reverse strand, counting down.
CGCTTGTCCCGTTCTGCATCTGGATATCCACAATAGGTGGCAAGATGTACACAGCGAGTAAGAGGGCTGGTATAGATGTGGTCGAAAGGAAGGTATGCCTTTAGGTTTTCTGCTGTCACAGCGGCTTCCGCTTCAAAGGTAGGTTTCAGAGGAACATCGGTTTGACCGTAACATACCCCCGGAGGGACATCTACCGATGTGTGTCGAATGAGTATTACTTCCATTGTAATTCGTAATTTGTAAATAGAATAAAACTTCCTAAGTAGAACGATAGTTCGCAAAGTAGGAAAGTGGCTCCGCAGCAGTCACCCGTGTATCCTTGTAAACGCCGTTTCATCAGTCGGTATAGCAGGAAGAAGGTGAGCAGGGGGAATAGGGTAGCAATCCACAGTTTTATCGGCAGCAGTAGTACGAAAGGCAACAGACCGAAGATAAATCCGGCCAGTAATTCGTGCCAGTTCATACGGTTGTAGACTGTCTTGTTTTTGCTGTCTTCCTCTTTACGGGCATAAGGCAGGTAATTGACAATCTGGGATGCGCAAAATTTGGACCAGCAGTCACCACAGAATACAAGGATACAGAGAAGGTTCAGAGGCAAGTGGTGAAGTTGGAGCAGTAGCAGGAAATAGCATATCAATCCGATGACACCGTAACTTCCGATGTGAGAATCCTTCATGATGGCAAGCGTCCGTTCACGGGTGGTGCCTCCGCCAAAACCGTCAAAGAAGTCGGCCAAACCGTCTTCGTGCAGGCAACCGGTGACAAGTAGGCGTGCAACGAGGGCAAGAATCCATGCTAATGATACCGGCATTACCTGTCCGGTGAGCCACAACACTGCTGCCATCACACCTCCTGTCAACCAACCTACGAGTGGCCAATAGGGAACCACATGCTTAAAACACTCTGCCGGTACTTCCTTGATTTTCCAGAAAGGTAGTCGGGTAAGCATTGTAAATGCTGCTAAAACATTATTCATTTTATAGTATCTTTTTTATTTGGAGCACATTTTTTCATCCGTAGGATTCGCATAAAATCTGTACCGAATTAAATTTGTGTAAGTCAATTAAAATTTGAGTTACTAAAAGTATTTGGTGATTGAGGCATGTGCAAAGTTATCCATTTCATTGAGCATCCGTACGGCTGAGTCGACAATAGGGTATGCACAGATGGCTCCCGTTCCTTCTCCTAAACGCAATCCCAGGTTCAGCAGTGGTCGGGCATGCATGGCATTAAGCACCAGTCTGTGCCCGGCCTCGTCTCCACAATGTCCGAAAATGGCATAATCAGTCACGTGCGAATAGAGTTTGGCGGCAGCCAACAGGCAGTTGGTCATAATGAACCCGTCTACGAGGATAATCATTTTCAGCTCAGTGGCTTGCAGCATGGCACCTATGGCCATTACCATTTCCAATCCGCCGAAGTAACGGATGATATCCTGGGGAGAACTGTCTCCCTTGTAGTTTTCCATAGATTGTTTCAGTACTTCGTACTTGTGACGGATGCCCGCATTGTCAAGTCCGCTACCCGCACCGACGCATTGTTCCAAAGGGATACCAGTGAAGTAGGTCATCCAGAGAGAGGATGAAGAGGTATTCCCGATGCCCATTTCACCAAAGCTGAGGATGTTGCTTCCTTCTTCGCGGCATTGGCGTACTATTTCCGCACCTCGTACCAGACACATTTCCATTTCTTCTTTTGTCATAGCTGCTTCGTACAGAAAATTCCTGGTGCTTTTGCGTACTTTCATATTGATGATACCTTTCTCGTAAGGGAGGTCGTAGTCTACTCCTGCATCTACTATTTTTAGAGTAAAACCGTGTTGTCGACAAAGAAAATTGACGCCTGCACCTCCATGAAGAAAATTACTGATTTGCTGCCAGGTGATTTCTTTTGGAGACAGACTGACGCCTTCTTCGACAATGCCATGGTCGGCGGCAAAGATAATGTTTTGCGGGTGTTCCAAGGTGGGGGACAATGTTTGCTGTATGAGCCCGATTTGGAGTGCCAGTTCTTCTAAAGTACCCAATGAGCCTTTGGGCTTGGTTAAGTTGTTGATTTTGTCAATCAATGCGGAGCGGAGTGATTCGTCAGGGCGAGTGATATGAAATGTTTTCATTTGTCTGTTGAATTTTGATTATTTGCTGTTTTATGAGTAATCTTTATCGTGAGTTCATTTTTTGTTACCGACAGTTTCTCTTTTTTATGGGAATGGAGAATGGAGCTTGGGTACTGGAAGGGGAATGCCGGACACCATCAGTATCACTTCGTCAGCACGGGTAGCTATGTATTGGTTCATCCAGCCCTGCATGTCAGTGAACTTCCGTTGCAGTTCGTTCTCAGAAGTTCCTCCCATACCAATTTCGTTGGTCACAAAAATAAAGGTTGCATCTTGTGCTGTGAAACGGTCGAACTCTTCTTTGACTGCAGCAAGTGCCCGGTCGGTATCTGAATTCAGGTCGAAGAAAAAGTTGGTACACCACAAGGTGATACAGTCTATTAGGATCACACGTCCTTCCAATCGGTGTCGGCTGAGTTCTTTCTCTTCTTCGATATTTGTCCATTCCGATCCCCGGCGTTCTTGGTGTTTAGCTACTCTCTGGCGAAATTCTTCATCCCAGATGCGTGCCGTAGCTAGATAAACGGGGGTGGGAGAAAGTTCGAGCGCTAACTTTTCTCCATAAGTGCTTTTACCGGACCGTGCTCCTCCGGTGATGAGTATGATTCGTTTCATTGATATTCTAGTCTATATTTGAAAGAATGCACAAAGATAGTGCAAACCAGATGTAGAATGCAATGCTCCCACTTGTTTTTTATGCTTGGGTATAGCCTATCTTCGTTTTTTCAAGCAAAAATAGGAAATATTTGGAGAAACATTTGCTTTTTTAAGAAGGATTTTATTAACTTTGCCACCGTTTTTGAGGCATGGCTTTGGAAATGTTTATGCGGCAGTAGCTCAGTTGGTAGAGCATCAGCTTCCCAAGCTGAGGGTCACGAGTTCGAGTCTCGCTTGCCGCTCTCCTGAAAATCAGATAGTTATCGCAAGATTTCTATCTGATTTTTATTTTCAGAGGGTGCTGATTTTGCACGAAACAGTGCGGTTGAAGTCAACCAAGAAGTCAACCAAAAATTTTATGAGTGCAACAATCAACGTAGTGTGCTACAAGTGGAAAACGTTAGCAAATGGAGAATCTCCTTTAATGGTAAGAGTAGCAAAAGGTGGTAAACGGACTATGCAGAGTTTAGGCATATCCATTAATCCTAAATATTGGGACTTCACACGAAATAAGCCGAAACCGAACTGTCCTAACAAAGAATACATCCAAAAGATTATCTTGGACAAACAGCAAGAACTACAACAGCGAATGTTAGAGCTGAATGTCGAACAGAAAGAATACACTACCACTACCTTACTCAATAATGAAAACACCAAGTTTGAACTGAAAACCGTTAGTGAGTTCTACCACGAATTGATAGAACAATACACACGTGAGGATAAATGCGGAAACCGCCTTATCTATAAAGGCTCATTCAATTCACTCAAAGTTTTCACTAATGGAAAATTGGATATTCTATTTAATGACATAGATATTGCTTGGCTTAACAAATATGAGAAATGGCTACGCTCTAAAGGTAACAAGGAAACTACAATCAGCCTACTTTTTCGTACACTACGCAGTACATATAATAAAGCCATTAAAGCTAAGTGCGCCCGGAAGTCTGATTATCCGTTTGACGAATATAAAATCAATAAGTTTGATACTGGAAATCCAGTGTAAGATGCTCCCTAAAACCAAGCGATTCTATCCCTCGAAAATATTCAATAATGCCTCCTTAAAAAGTCTTGACCGATGGGGTCATTATTATTTTAGCTTATTTTCCTTTGTACACCGCCATCTTACGTACGCTTTCCCCGGTTAACTCAATCCGGTGGGCCGTATGTATGATACGATCCATAATGGCATCCGCAACGGTAGGATCCCCGATTGCGTCATACCAATTGTCCGTCGGCAGTTGCGAGGTAATGATGATGGACTTGCGTCCATGCCTGTCCTCTATTATATCAAGTAGTATGGGGCGTTCCTTGGCATCAAGGTTCACAAGGAAGAGGTCATCCAATATGAGCAGCGTGC
>CAJJYX010000107.1 GCA_905197435.1 uncultured Bacteroides sp. | reverse complement strand
TGGCGGTCCGTCTTCTCCCACCAGCCCGGCACGGTCCAGGCAAAGTACGACGGGAAGCCGGAGCAGGGCAATGTCATGGATGACATTGTCGTAGGCTCGCTGCATAAAGGAGGAGTAGATATTGCAGAAAGGTTGCATTCCTTCTTTAGCCATACCGCCCGAGAAGGTAGCGGCATGCCCTTCGGCTATACCTACATCGAAGGCACGGTCGGGCATGGCGTCCATCAGCTTGTTCATGGAACAGCCGGTGGGCATAGCGGGGGTTACCCCGACGATTCTCGGATTTTCTTTTGCCAGTTCTACTAATGTTTCTCCGAACACATCTTGAAAAAGCGGAGGCAGGTTGCTGGTGTCCGCTTTGAGGCGTTCCCCTGTTTCCGGATCGAACTTGCCCGGTGCATGCCAGATATCCGGATTCTTCTCGGCTGGCTCGAATCCTTTTCCTTTTACGGTGTGCAGGTGTAATATTTTGGGACCCTGCATATCTTTGATGTCCCGCAGGACCCGGGCTATGTTTTTCACGTCGTGCCCGTTGATAGGGCCGAAGTAGCGGATATTCATTCCTTCAAAGATATTCTGCTGTTGGGCGGCCATTGATTTCAGGCTGTTGGCAAAACGAATCAGTGCTTTGCGGCGGTCTTCGTTCAGAAGTCCCATCTTGAACAGCAGTCTGGATGTCTTGAAGCGCAGCTGGTTATAGCGGTTGCTGGTAGTCAGGTTGAAAAGATACTGTTTCATGCCACCTACACTTCTGTCTATCGACATGTCATTGTCATTAAGAATGATGAGAAGGTTGTTGGGGGTGGATGAAGCGTTGTTCAGCCCTTCGAAAGCCAGTCCGCCACTCATGCTTCCGTCGCCGATGATGGCTACTACATGGCGGTCTTTCTCACCCTTCTTGGCAGCGGCAACAGCCATGCCAAGAGCGGCAGAGATTGAATTTGACGCATGCCCGCAGGTGAATGTATCATAATCGCTTTCCTCTGGTGAGGGAAAAGGACGGACTCCCTTGAATTTACGGTTAGTGGAGAATGCTTCACGACGTCCGGTCAGAATTTTGTGTCCGTATGCTTGATGCCCTACATCCCAGACAATGCGGTCATACGGGGTGTTGAATACGTAGTGTAAGGCAACTGTCAACTCTACCGTACCCAGGCTGGCTGCGAAATGTCCGGGGTTACATGCTACCTCTTTTATAATGTCTTGCCTCAATTCTTTACAGACTTCAGGAAGTTGTTCTACGCTGAGCCGGCGTAAATCCTCGGGGAATGTAATGGCCTTTAGCAAGTTATATGTTGTTGGCTTTGTTTCCATTTTAATCTGATAGATTATGAAAATGCAAAAATAGCAAAAGAAAATGGATGGCGGGAAGTTTTATAGGTAAAAAATGCAGGACCGGTGTTAAGAGAGGATTATGGATGTGCTCTGGTGGAAACATTTCGGGCTGCAAAATCTATGATTTTGCAGCCCGAAGCTACTGTCTGTTCGACAATATTGTCATTCCATTACTTTGTCGCTTTGCGGGTTATTGTACCATTCTGTTTCGGTCGTTGCGTCTTGTGCCCACAGTGCAAAGCCTGCATAGGCATCTGTTATTTGGATTCTTTCCTTCGGCCATTTCCAGGCACTTGCAACACGGAGGGCGTATGGAACATCTCCTTTCTTGAAGCCGTTTGTGAAGTTGGGAATATGAATGTCTCTCTTACCGTCAGAAATATAGAGGTCTCCGTTGTCTGTCAGGTTGAAATTGCTCTCTACTTCAATACGCTCGGTCTTGGCTGTTCCGGTTGCACTGCCGGTATTGACAATGGTGCCTGCTGATACTCCCAATGCTTCGTGTACATTGTCGAATATGGTTCGGCTTGTACCGTTGTTGTTGAAATGCACAGCCAATAGTTTGGATGCTCCGGCAGCTTTTAGAGTGACATCTATGTACCTCTTGCCATCTTTTGCATAAGGAACGGTGACATAAAGCATTACATCATTGAAGTCATAGTCTCCTACCTCTTGCATCATGTCTTCAAAGGCATAGGTATAGGCCAGTGGCTTGTCATTGTTGCCGTTGCCGCCGTCGGGGATGCTGTTGTATCCGGGATTGCATCCGGATTGGGTGATGCTGATGCCGGCGTTGTCGGCACCGGTCATTTGAGCGCCATTTTTGATGTCAATCAATGGGTGGTCGACAGCTCCATCGTTTCCTTGCGCAAAATGGTTGTCGCAAGCTATATGCAGTCTCCCATTATAGGTTATGGAGAAACCCTGCATTGTGTTTTCCTGAACAGCACTTCCCATTTTCAAAAGGGCATATTCATTGCCTGTAGTAATGAAACCTTTTGGATTATGTTTGAATTTGGCTTCCCCTATAACGTTGAAGAAGGCTTTATTACCCATTTTGATATAAGCCTGGTCTGCGTATAGGGTCTTGCATTCTGCATAAGCACCTGCATCCATGATAAATCCATTATCGGAACTGTTTCCTGGAGTATAGGTGAATTCCCCGTCCACGTATAATTTGCATCTGTTAATCCAGTTTGGAGAACTTGCTTTAAAGACTATGCCGTTTGTTCTGAAATAGCCTTCATTATTCCAGGTGGAGGAGTTGCTGTCGATATTTGATTGCCCGCTTATCATTACTTCACCGGTGGGCTCATTATAAAAAGCGGAGCTTCCTGCCAAATGGAGTGAACCTGCATTGATTTTACCGTTATTTTCAACTCGGGTAGCGTCGTTCTCACAGCCGAATTCACTGGTGACGGTGACTATCCCATCGTTGATGAAATGACTGTTGTTATTGAATTCCAGTTGTTTGATACTAATTGTTCCGCAGTTGTAGAGGCGGACTTTCTGATTAAAAGTAATTTTCTCCTGGCATGCTAATTCGGCACCGTCAGCGATCCCGATTTCGAGACCTTCTTGGATACTGAAAGGCTGGTTGTGGCCGGTGACAAGTGTAAGTTTGGAATGAGGCAATAGATAAATCTTAGCTTCACCGGCAGGAGCATCCCAAGCTCTTTGGATATATAGTTTGGTCAATGTAACTTCTCCTTTTATATAAAGGTTGACCGGCTGTCCTACATTTACTTCTTTTGTGTCCGATGAGACTATGTAGTTGCCATATTTGGTTACGTCGTTCCATTGGTTGTTTAAATCAGACAGAAGAATGCTTCCCTCCGGTGCTTTTTGGGGTAATTTGTTCGGTTGCCAATCATTAGCCTGTGTTGTTGCGTTTCTTGTCATGGCTGTCCGTGTCGTTCCGCTTCCTCCGCCACCGAACGCCACTTTCACCGTTGCATTCTCCACAGCCGCCGGTACGGCCGAACTATACCCTTCACTATTCACTTTCATCACATATACATATTGCAATGCAGCCGGCATGTCGAATTTGAAATTCACGGCCTTTCCGTTCTCTACTGTGGCGGTGGCAAGTAGTGTGGGATTATTGTCCGTGTTATATGGATTTGCAGTGTACACCTTGATGGTATACGTTTCGCCCGTTTTCTCTTCGATAGATACAGAAGCATTGCATACCGCACTTGTTTCCCATGTTTGGTCAGGGTCGATGTCTTTTACGGGAAAAGCCTCTTTGGCTTTCTCTTGAGTGTGCTCAGGATTGTAAAGGTCTTTTGACTCATCGCACCCGGAAAACATAAAGATTCCTCCAAGCAACATTGTCAGAAGAATACAGAAAAAATTCATAGCTTTTAGTTTCATAACTATATCTTGATTGGTTGAAAAATGTTGTATTGTATGATATAATACGCAAGTATTAGGAATGTTTTATGCAACAAATATACATATAATATTATTGTTTGCATAGAATAATCAACTTTATCTAATACTCTGCTTCATTTTTTTCCTTCCGGTGTTATAGTGGTTCCTATCGTTTTTATGTCCATTCGGTATCCGGGTACAGAAAAAGCGTTTGGTCGATTCTATCGGTAGGTTGCTCTATCGTGTTGAAATAATGCTATCTTTGCAAACCAGATATAACTATCGGTTGCTTATGGACTTTTATACTTTTGTAGAATTACCGCCCGATTTGCCAAAACTTGCGCATGCTGACCGCTTGATGCTTTTAGGTTCGTGCTTTGCTGCCAATATCGGAATGAAGCTTGTCGAAGCCAAGTTTCGTTGTGACGTCAATCCCTATGGCATTTTATACAATCCGCTTTCTATATCTGCTGCTTTGCGGGAAATCGAGGGAAAGAGTATCGTCCGGATGATTTGTTTTTCTTCCGGGAGTGTTGGCACAGCCCGATGCATCATGGGGACTTTTCTTCATGTGAGGCAGAAGACACGCTGCAGCGCATCAATGGGCGGCTGAAAGAGGCTCATGAACATTTTCACCAGCTGGACTGTTTGTTGGTGACTTTTGGTACGGCATGGGTATATGAAAACAAAAATACGGGAACTGTGGTTGCCAACTGCCATAAACAGCCCGAGTCTTGCTTCATCCGCCGTATGCTTTCCGTTAACGAAATAGTATCTGATTATACTTCTCTGCTTTCCGGATTACTGGCGCGGATTCCCCGGATGAAAGTGTTGTTCACCATCAGCCCCATTCGCCACGTGCGTGACGGAATGCATGCCAACCAGCTCAGTAAAGCAACACTGCTGCTTGCCGTGAACCAATTGCAAGCCACTTTTCCGGAGCATGTTTTCTATTTTCCGGCTTATGAACTGTTGCTTGACGAGCTTCGTGACTACCGTTTTTATGCGGAAGACATGGTGCATCCTTCCGAAACAGCCATTCGCTATGTCTGGGAGCGTTTTACCCAGTCGTGCATCGCTGCAGATGCGTTACAGATTATGGAGGAAAGTGAAAATATCCGTAAGATGTTAGCACATAAGCCATTTCATCCCGACTCAGAAGAGTATAAGCGTTTTTTAGGACAAATTGTGTTAAAAATAAACCGACTTAACGGAAAATACCCGTACTTAGATTTTCAAAAAGAAAGAGAATTATGTCATATACGATTGAAAATATAGCTCAAATCATTGGTGCGCGGCGGATAGGAGAGTTGTCCGCTACGATTGACTGGTTACTTACGGACAGTCGTTCCTTGAGTTTCCCTGAAGAAACATTGTTTTTTGCCTTGACCACCAAGCGAAATGACGGTGCACGCTATATCGCTGATTTATATGCACGTGGAGTACGCAATTTTGTGCTTAGCGAAGAAAGCTATGCCGCACAGCCGGCTGCCGGTTGCCAACAATCGGCAATCAACTATCTCATCGTTCCCAACCCTCTGAAAGCCTTACAGAAACTGGCAGAACAACATCGTGACCGGTTTCAGATACCTGTCATCGGCATCACGGGAAGCAACGGCAAGACTGTTGTGAAGGAATGGCTGCACCAGTTACTCAGCCCCGAGCGTGTTATCGTTCGTTCTCCCCGCAGTTATAATTCCCAGATTGGCGTGCCTTTGTCTGTATGGCAGATGAATGAACGGTCTGAGCTTGCCATTTTTGAAGCCGGCATTTCCGAACCGGGAGAAATGCGAGCTTTGCAGAACATCATCAAGCCTACCATCGGTATCCTGACCAATATAGGAGGGGCGCATCAGGAAAACTTCTTCTCTTTGCAGGAAAAATGTATGGAGAAGCTGACGCTTTTCAAGAATTGCGATGTGGTGATTTATAATGGTGACGATGAGTTCGTCAGCAACTGTGTGGCAAAGTCCATGCTTTCTGCGCGTGAGATTGCATGGAGCCGGAAAGATATGGAACGCCCTCTATATATAAGTAAGGTGGAGAAACGGGACGACTGCACTGTCATTTCCTACCGCTATCTGGATATGGACAATACATTTACCTTGCCGTTCATAGACGATGCTTCCATCGAGAATTCACTGAACTGTCTGGCGGCGTGCCTCTATCTGATGCTTCCTGCCGAACAGATTACGGAACGTATGGCCAGACTGGAACCCATTGCGATGCGCCTGGAAGTCAAGGAGGGAAAAAACAACTGCCTGCTGATTAACGACAGTTACAATTCCGACCTTGCTTCATTGGACATAGCGCTCGACTTCCTTTACCGTCGTTCGCAAAGTAAGGGATTGAGGAGAACCTTGATTCTTTCGGATATATTGGAGACCGGACAGAACACGCCGACACTTTACCGCCAAGTGGCGCAACTGGTGAACAGCCGTGGCATTGAACGCATCATAGGTGTAGGAAATGAAATATCTTCCTGTGCTGCACGTTTTAATATCGCGAAAGCCTTTTATCAGGATACAGCCGCCTTGATACGCGCCATCCAGCACGGGGAACTTCGTCTTGAAAACGAAATCATCCTGATTAAGGGCGCACGTAAGTTCGGCTTTGACTCCTTGACGGAAGTATTGGAAAAGAAGGTGCACGAAACGATTCTGGAGGTTAATCTTGGGGCAATGATTGCCAATCTGAACTATTATCGTACCAAGTTGAAGCCGGAAACAAAGCTTGTCTGCATGGTGAAAGCCTCCGCCTATGGTGCAGGTTCATACGAGATAGCCAAGACTTTGCAGGAACATCATGTCGATTATCTTGCTGTGGCGGTTGCCGATGAAGGCTCAGAGCTCCGCAAAGCGGGTATTACTGCGGACATCATGATTATGAATCCTGAGATGACTGCTTTCAAGACCATGTTCGATTACAAATTGGAACCAGAAGTGTATAGCTTCCATCTGTTGGACGCTTTGATTAAAGAAGCTGAAAAAGGAGGTATTACAAACTTCCCCATTCACATAAAGCTGGATACCGGTATGCACCGCCTGGGCTTTGCCCCGGAGGATATGCCCCGGTTGATAGAACGGCTGAAGGGGCAGAATGCCGTGATTGCCCGTTCCGTCTTCTCACATCTGGTAGGAAGCGATGCGCAGCAGTTCGATGCTTTTACACGTCGTCAAATAGAGACGTTCGAGAAAGCATCCATGGAATTGCAGGAAGCCTTTCCGCATAAGATACTTCGTCATATCTGCAATTCTGCGGGAATCGAGCGTTTTCCGGGGGCACAATTCGACATGGTGCGTCTGGGTATCGGCCTTTATGGTATCAATCCTATAGACAATTCTATTATGAATAATGTGAGTACGCTGAAGACTACCATCCTCCAGATACGTGATGTCCCCGAAGAGGATACGGTGGGCTACAGCCGGAAGGGACACCTTACCCGCCCGTCACGCATAGCAGCCATTCCCATCGGTTATGCCGACGGCCTGAACCGCCATCTTGGCAACGGGCATGCCTATTGCCTTGTAAACGGCCAGCGGGCAGCTTATGTAGGGAATATCTGCATGGATGTCTGTATGATTGACGTAACGGATATCGATTGCAAGGAGGGTGACAGTGTGGAAATATTCGGCGACCATCTGCCTATAACCGTTCTTTCCGATGTGCTCGAAACGATTCCTTATGAGGTGTTGACAAGTGTTTCTACACGGGTAAAACGTATTTATTATCAAGACTGAATATTGTGTTTGGCGATTTTTATGTATATTTGCACTCTAATTAATCAGATATAACTATGACAAACTTACTTTTATTAGGCTTTCTGCCCAGCGGTTCCGAGTGGATAATCATTGCATTGGTCATCTTGCTGTTGTTTGGCGGTAAAAAGATTCCTGAACTGATGCGTGGTTTAGGCAAAGGAGTGAAGAGCTTCAAAGATGGTGTGAACGAAGCCAAAGAAGAAATAAACAAGGCTCAGGAAGAATTGGACAAACCGGCAGGAAAGAATTAGAGGAATTTACTATTTGACAATTTCACGATTTACTGTTTGATACCCTGCAAAGTATAGAGCATGCGCATATTGCTTTTTATCTTGTAGTGTAGCCCGGATAGTAAGCCGTAAGCAGTCGGATAGTAAATGTATTTGGTGTTATGGCAGAAAAAGAACTAACCTTTTGGGATCACTTGGACGAGTTGCGCCGGGTGCTGTTTCGTGTGCTCGGTGTGTGGTTTGTGCTGGCTATCGGTTATTTTGTTGCCATGCCTTATCTGTTTGACAATGTGATATTGGCTCCTTGCCATAACGACTTTATTTTCTATGACTTGCTGCGTTGGATAGGACAGGAATTGGATTTGCAGGATGAATTCTTTACTCAAGAGTTTCATGTGAAGCTTATCAATATCAACCTTGCCGCACCGTTCTTTGTCCACATGTCTACCGCATTTTGGATGTCGGTGGTGACGGCCGCCCCTTATATATTCTATGAAATCTGGCGCTTTGTAAGCCCTGCCCTCTATCCCAACGAGCGCAAAGGGGTGAAGAAAGCATTGGGTATCGGTACAGTGATGTTTTTCATCGGTGTGTTGCTTGGCTATTTTATGGTTTATCCGCTGACTTTGCGCTTCCTTTCTACCTATCAGTTGAGTGCCGCTATTGAAAACCAGATTTCCCTAAACTCATACATCGACAATTTCATGATGCTGGTGCTCTGTATGGGACTGGCATTCGAACTGCCGCTGGTGACGTGGCTGCTTTCCCTGCTGGGGTTGGTACACAAGACCTTCTTGCGGAAATACCGTCGTCATGCTATTGTCATCATTGTTATTGCTGCAGCCATCATTACACCGACCGGTGATCCGTTTACTTTGACAGTGGTGGCGGTACCGCTTTATCTGCTCTATGAGTTGAGTATCCTGATGATAAAGGATAAAAAGACTGATGAAGCGGAAGAAGTGGAGACGGACGAATGATGGATGATTGTGAAGTAAAGGAGTATTATTGCATACTGCTGGGAGCCTGTCGGGGTGAAAAGCTCTCTCTCAATGTAGCCTATCGGCAATTGCGCGAGTTGTTGGAACGCTTGTGCCGTACACAGATGCCCGATGGCAGTCTGCAAATGACAGACCTTTCTGCACGTATCAGTTTCGTAGCTTCAAAGACCGGGCTTTCCACCGTGGAACAAAACCGGTTGCATACCTTTCGGCTGACTTCCAATGCTATTCTGAACCGGCAGGCGGAACCGCAACGTGAACAGTTGCTGCGTGATGCCAAAACGCTGTCATTCTTTGTCAAGCGTTTGACGGGAGAGGAGATACCTCCCGAGCTTTATCGTCTGTTGCCCCGTGCAGATGCCACCTATATAGTGGCTCCTCCCTCCAAAGAACGGGTAAAACGCATGCGCGTCTGCTTCCAGTATGCCGATGATACCTATTTATATGTACTGCCTGTAGATACAGTGGCCGATGCACCGTTGCGTGTCCGCTACAATGTACCTCAGGTTAATGAGGAGTTTGCAGAAACCTGCCGAATTCTGTGGCAGCATGCCCAAGTCAATCTGTTGGATGTAGCAGTGGACGAAGCCGGCGTACTTACTCCTTCCTTTATCATACTTGAGCCTGATTATCTGATAGACATCAGTTCGTTGGCTGAATGTTTCAAGGACTACGGCCATCATCCTGCCAACTATATCTTGGCACGGCTGCAATTGCCGGACAATACCCGTCCGCTGCTGCTGGGTAATATTGCCAATCTTTTTCTGGATGAATGGATTCATGCCAAGGAAGCACCCGATTATCTGGCATGCATGAAGAAAGCTTTCCGTTCTTATCCCATCGAGTTGGCTGCGTGTGCCGACCTGCGCGACCGGGAGAAGGAAGCCGAATTCTTTTCCGATTGCAAGCGGCATTTTGAGAATATCCGTCAGACTGTGACGGAAACATTCTGCGCATCCGGTTATGAGCTCGACAAGACGGATGCCGTACTGGAACCCTCTTACATCTGTGAAGCGCTGGGACTGCAGGGACGCCTGGACTATATGCAGCGGGATATGACATCGTTCATTGAAATGAAGTCAGGCAAGGCAGACGAATATTCCATTCGTGGCAAGGTAGAACCTAAAGAAAACAATAAAGTGCAGATGCTGCTCTATCAGGCTGTATTGGAGTATTCCATGGGAATGGACCATCGGCGTGTAAAGGCTTACCTGCTTTATACCCGTTACCCGTTGCTTTATCCGGCACGCCCTTCGTGGGCAATGGTACGCCGTGTGATGGATGTGCGTAACCGGATTGTGGCTAATGAATACGGCATTCAGTTACGCAACAGTCCGCAGTATACGGCAGAACGCCTGAAAGATATTCATCCGGACACACTGAACGAGCGCGGTCTGGACAATACCTTGTGGAAACGCTTCCTTTATCCCTCCATTGATGCCGTGGCGCAACGCATCCGCTCACTTTCGTCTTTGGAGCAAAGCTATTTCTATACACTCTATAACTTTATCACCAAGGAACTTTATACCTCGAAGTCCGGAGATGTGGATTATGAGGGGCGTACCGGTGCCGCTGCTCTTTGGCTTTCCACACTGGCTGAGAAATGTGAGGCAGGTGAAATCCTGTATGATTTGACTATTTACGAGAATCATGCGGCAGATGCACACAAGCCGTATTTGTCACTCAGAGCGAAGCAAAGAGTTGCTCCCCGGCAAGAATCGGTCCTTCCTAATTTCCGTCAGGGTGATGCGGTAGTTCTTTACGAACGGAATGCGGATACCGACAACGTTACCAACAAGATGGTGTTTAAAGGCAATATAGAACGTATATCCGATGACGAAGTATGTATCCGCCTTCGCGCCACCCAGCAGAATGCGGGTGTATTGCCTGCTGCTAGCCTTTATGCCATAGAGCACGACTATATGGACACCTCCTTTCGTAGCATGTATCTGGGACTTTCCGCTTTCCTTTCTGCCACTCAAAGACGGCGTGATTTGTTGTTGGGGCAGCGCCCTCCCGAGTTCGATGCTTCTTTGGATGCCGGTATTGTCGCTGCCCCGGATGACTTTTCGCGGATAACCCTGAAGGCGCAGGCCGCCCGCGACTATTTCCTTTTAATCGGTCCTCCGGGTACAGGCAAGACCTCCCGTGCGTTGCGTGGCATGGTAGAGGCATTTTATCGGGAGGAGAAGCAGATTCTGTTGCTTTCGTATACCAATCGCGCCGTAGATGAAATCA
>CAJJYX010000106.1 GCA_905197435.1 uncultured Bacteroides sp. | reverse complement strand
AGCTTCTGCTTGCCGGAATCGTCATGGTCATCAACCAGAAATTCTTTATCAGCGGTTTCAAGAGCCTCTGGCATAAAGCACCGAACATGGACACGCTGGTAGCGCTTGGTTCTACCGCATCGTTTGTATACAGCGTCTACGCCCTGTTTGCCATGACGGGAGCGCAGGTACAGGGGGACATGGATGCAGTCATGAGCTATATGCATGAATTTTACTTCGAGTCCGCAGCCATGATTCTGACCCTGATTACCGTCGGAAAAATGCTGGAGTCGATTTCCAAAGGAAAAACGACCGATGCGTTAAAGAGTCTGATGAAGCTGGCTCCGAAGACCGCCGTTCTCTTAAGAGACGGAAAAGAAGTGGAAGTCGGCATTGATCAGGTGAAAAAGGGCGATCATTTCATCGTCCGCCCGGGTGAAAATATTCCGGTGGACGGCGTTGTCCTGGAGGGAACGAGTGCCGTCAACGAATCCGCGCTGACTGGCGAGAGTATTCCGGTGGATAAAGAGACCGGCGACCGCGTATCGGCGGCGACCTTAAACCAGTCCGGTTTCCTGACCTGTGAGGCGACGAGAGTCGGAGAAGACACAACACTCTCCCAGATCATTCAGATGGTCAGCGATGCGGCAGCGACAAAAGCGCCGATCGCCAAAGTGGCCGATAAAGTTTCCGGTATTTTTGTGCCGGCCGTTATCTGTATTGCACTTGCTACGATTGTGATCTGGCTGTTTGCAGGAGAGAGCGTCGGCTTTGCTCTTGCAAGAGGTATTTCCGTTCTCGTTATCAGCTGCCCGTGTGCGCTCGGTCTTGCAACACCGGTTGCGATCATGGTCGGAAACGGAATGGGAGCAAAACACGGAACGATGTTCAAAACCGCAGTTTCTCTCGAGAAGACAGGAAAAACACAGATCGTTGCACTCGATAAGACTGGAACCATCACAAGCGGAGAGCCGCAGGTAACCGATCTTATCCCGGCGGACGGTGTAAGTGAGGAGGAGCTTTTAAAAGGTGCCTTTGCACTGGAGCAGAAAAGTGAGCATCCGCTGGCCCGTGCGATTCTTGCACTTGCAGAGGAAAAAGGCCTGGCCCGCGAAGAAGTCAGTGATTTCTCTGCGCTTCCTGGAAACGGCCTTGTGGCAAAACGGAACGGAAAAGAGCTCTGCGGAGGCAACCGCGCACTGATTACGAAAAAAGCGTTTCTCTCGAAACAGATGGAAGAGCAGGCAGCAAAACTTTCCGAAGAAGGAAAGACACCGCTGTTCTTCCGTGAAGACGGAAAGATGCTCGGTATGATCGCGGTTGCGGATGTCATCAAAGAGGACAGCCCGCGTGCGGTGAAAGAACTGCAGAATATGGGAATCCGTGTCGTGATGCTGACCGGAGACAATGAGACCACCGCCCGTGAGATTACCCGTAAAGCAGGCATCATCCATTACCGGGCCGGTGTATTACCGCAGGACAAGGCAGCTTTCATCAGTAGGTTGCAAGCAGAAGGCCGGAAAGTGGCCATGGTGGGCGACGGCATCAACGACAGTGCCGCCCTTGCCCAAGCCGACCTGAGCATTGCCATGGGCGGAGGCAGCGACATCGCCATGGATGTAGCCAAGATGACCATCATCTCCTCCGACCTGACAAAGATACCGGAAGCCCTCCGGCTGTCCCGGCTGACAGTCCGGACCATCCGGCAGAATCTGTTTTGGGCGTTTATATACAATATAATAGGTGTGCCCATTGCAGCCGGAATACTCTATCCCATCAACGGTTTCCTGCTCAACCCGATGATAGCCGGTGCAGCCATGGCATTCAGCAGTGTCAGCGTGGTGAGCAACAGCCTGTTGCTGAAACGGAAAAGAATATATAAAGGAGAAGAGAACAAAGAAGTTGAACCATTAACAGAAACAATCATGAAAAAAGAATTCAAAGTAGAAGGCATGACGTGCAACCATTGCCGCATGCATGTGGAAAAAGCATTGAACAGTATGGAAGGTGTGCATGCCACCGTAACCCTGACACCTCCGGTAGCCACTGTGGAATTTTCGGGCGGAGAAAAGACGCTCGAAGAATTGCAGAAAGTGGTGACGGAAGAAGCCGGTGACTACACGCTGAAGGCATAAGGGTAAAATTCATACGGTTTTCATACAGAAAAGAGGGAGGAAATCAAAGTAAATCTCTACCTTTGCACGCTAATCTACAAATAAAGATATGAATGCAAAAGCCAAAGGATATATTTTAGGTTCTATCGCCGCAGCTTCCTACGGTATGAATCCATTGTTTGCCCTTCCATTGTACAAAGCAGGCATGGACCCGGACTCGGTACTCTTTTTCAGATACCTTTTCGCCATCCCATTGCTGGGTATTATGATAAAAGCGAGAGGGCGGACATTCAAGATACAGCGGAAAGAGACACTTCCGCTCATCATTATGGGATTGCTCGTAGCCCTCTCCTCACTGACGCTTTTCCTGAGTTATAATTATATGGCCGCCGGTATCGCATCGACGCTGTTATTCATCTATCCCATCATGGTGGCTCTTATTATGGCTATGGTTTTCAAGGAGAAGCTGGCACTGCAAACCATCGTCTGCATATTGCTTGCACTGGGAGGCATCGGGCTGCTCTATAAGGGCGAGGACGGCAGCACACTGAGTCTGATAGGGACACTGCTGGTCTTCGTTTCCGCCCTTTCCTACGCCATATACATCGTGGGCATCAACCAAACGACATTAAAGAATGTAGCTACACTTAAGGTCACCTTTTATGTCCTCCTCTTCGGCCTGTCGCTCTTCGTGGCACGCTTGCTCTACTCCGGAGTGCTGAACACACCGGACCAATGGTATCTGTGGGGCAATCTGCTTGCACTGGCTGTCTTCCCCACTGCCATATCCTTTCTCTGCACTACCGGTGCCATCCAATATATCGGCTCTACTCCCACCGCCATCCTCGGCGCATTGGAACCTATGACGGCCATCATCTTCGGAATAACCGTCTTTGGAGAGAGTTTGACGGTCAGAGAGAGCATTGGACTGGTGATGATTATCGTTGCCGTAACGCTTGTCATCGCAGGTGGCAATATTACAAGCCATCTGGTTCGCTTCAGAAAACTATTTCCAAGGCTCCCGATAAAAAGCAAGAAAAGAAATTAATCCCATAAATCACATCACCACCCATGAAGAAGAGTCTCTACCTGCTTTTACTGCTGCTATTCCCTATCGGCCTGCAAGCCCAGTCCGAGGTAATCGTGCTCCGCCCGGATGAAGGCGAAGTTGAAGTAAACGAGACCGAATACACTAAAATATTCCTGGCCGGCACCATAGACATGGGCAAAAGCATAGACTGGCAAAAGGCAACCTGCGACTGGTTCCGTGCATGCCCCGAAGGCAAGTTCCTCCTATACAATCCTCGGAGGGAGCAAGGGCTGAGCGGTGAAATGTCCGACTTTGAACATCAAGTGAATTGGGAACTGGAACATCTGGAAAAAGCCGACCTGATAATCATGAATATCCTGGCAAGCAGCAAGTCACCCATCACCCTGCTGGAAATGGGGCTGCACATGCGTTCCGGCAAACTGCACGTCATCTGCGAGCCCGGCTTCTACCGCTATGACAATGTACGGATTACCTGCAACCGATACGGTGTCCCGCTATATCACAGCATGGAGGAGTTTTTGACACATTTTTCCTCCACTCTTTAAATGTTTACATTATCTTTGCGTACAAACAAGGTAAAACAAAACCTATATATTATGGCAACATACAAAAGAATCTTATTGAAGCTCAGCGGCGAGAGCCTGATGGGAGAAAAGCAATACGGCATTGACGAGAAACGCCTTGCCGAGTATGCAGCACAAATCAAGGAAATTCACGGATTGGGAGTACAAATAGGCATCGTAATAGGTGGTGGAAACATATTCCGCGGATTGAGCGGTGCCAACAAGGGATTCGACCGTGTAAAAGGTGACCAGATGGGCATGCTGGCAACTGTTATCAACAGCCTTGCCCTTAGCTCCGCCTTGGTGGCTACCGGCGTAAAGGCCCGTGTACTGACCGCCGTGCGTATGGAACCCATCGGTGAATTCTACAATAAATGGCGTGCCATCGAATGCATGGAAGCCGGCGAAGTGGTCATCATGTCCGCCGGAACCGGCAATCCGTTCTTCACTACCGATACAGGTTCCAGCCTGCGCGGCATCGAGATTGAGGCAGACGTCATGCTGAAAGGTACCCGTGTGGACGGCATCTATACCGCCGACCCGGAGAAGGACCCGACAGCCACAAAGTTCCATGACATCACCTACGACGAAGTGCTGAAACGCGGTCTGAAAGTAATGGACCTCACCGCCACCTGCATGTGCAAGGAGAACAATCTGCCCATCATCGTTTTTGATATGGACACAGTGGGCAATCTGAAAAAAGTGATGCAAGGAGAAGAAATCGGTACACTGGTGCACAATTAATCCGTGCAAATCTGTGTAATCTGTAGTGAAACAATTATATTTGCAAAGTTTCAAATCAAAGCTATTCCAAAACGAAAATAATATGAGAGACGTAAAAGACATCTTAGACGAAGCGCAAGAAAGTATGGACATGGCCATCATGTATCTGGACGAAGCATTGGCTCATATCCGCGCCGGAAAGGCTGATATCCGTTTGTTGGATGGTATCCGCGTGGATTCTTACGGAAGTATGGTTCCTATTAATAATGTGCCAGCCGTAACCACCCCGGACGCACGCAGCATTGCCATTAAGCCATGGGATAAGAGCATGTTCCGCGTCATTGAAAAAGCCATCATTGACTCCAGCCTCGGCATTATGCCCGAAAATAACGGTGAGATTATTCGTATCGGCATTCCTCCGCTGACAGAAGAGCGCCGTAAGCAGCTTGCCAAGCAATGCAAAGGAGAAGGAGAAACAGCCAAAGTAAGTGTGCGCAATGCACGCCGTGATGCTATCGACGCCTTGAAGAAATCCGTAAAAGACGGACTGGCAGAAGACGCCCAGAAAGGTGGAGAAGAAAAACTGCAGAAGCTTCACGATAAGTTCATCAAGCGGATTGATGACATGCTGGCTGCAAAGGACAAAGAAATCATGACAGTTTAATGAATTGGTAATCATCAATTACTTTGAGGGGACTTGTTATAAAAAATACCGGGAGTTGGTACTTGGTACGGACTGATGAAGGAAGGGATATTGAATGCAAAATCAAAGGAAACTTCCGTCTGAAAGGCATACGAAGTACCAATCCCGTAGCTGTAGGCGATTATGTAAAAATCATATTGAACCAGGAAGGTACAGCCTTTATCAATGAGATAGAGGATCGGAAGAATTACATCATCCGCCGTGCCTCCAACCTCTCCAAACAATCGCATATCCTTGCCGCCAATTTGGATCAATGCATGCTCATCGTAACGGTTAATTATCCCGAAACTTCCACTACATTTATTGACCGTTTCCTTGCTTCTGCCGAAGCATACCGTATTCCTGTCAAGATTATATTCAACAAAGTGGATGCCTACAATGAAGAAGAGCTACACTATCTGGACAGCCTCATCAACCTTTACACCACTATCGGTTATCCCTGCTTTAAGGTTTCCGCTAAAAAAGGGGAAGGTATCGGCACCATCAAAGAAGAACTTAAAGGGCGAGTGACCCTCTTTTCCGGACATTCCGGAGTGGGCAAGTCTACACTCATCAAAGCTATATTGCCAAATATAGAAATTAAGACCGGAGAAATATCCACCTATCACAATAAAGGCATGCACACCACTACTTTCTCAGAGATGTTCCCGGTTCCGGGTGACGGATATATTATAGACACCCCCGGCATCAAAGGTTTCGGAACATTTGATATGGAGGAAGAAGAGATTGGACACTATTTTCCGGAAATATTCAAGGTGTCTGCCGATTGCCGCTACAGTAACTGCACCCATCGCCACGAACCCGGATGTGCAGTGTGTGAAGCTGTTGAAAAACACTATATCAGCGAATCCCGCTATGCTTCTTATCTGAACATGCTGGAGGACAAGGAAGAAGGGAAATATAGGGCTGCATACTGACAGACAGAGACTGCGTGCAACAGTTCTGTCTTTTTATCATCTTTCCTTCTCACTCTCTTGCATTTTTTAACTCTTTGTCTTTTAAACTTTTCCTTTTTTCAGCCGTCCAATATAAGGCTGATTTTACTACTACTAATACTACTACATGAATAAGAAAGTTAAATGGGGCATCATCATTGTGATAAGTGCCGGACTGATTGGAGGAGGAATCTACTCCCAATTACCTAAGGAGAATGAAGATTTGACCGCTGCAGACAAGGTTATGACCGGTCAACGTGGCGGTAAAAAAGACCTAAACGTAAACGCAAGAATAATCAAGCCACAACTGTTGAAGGATGAAATACAAATCATCGGCAGCTTGTTGCCGGATGAGGAAGTGGATCTTTCCTTCGAAACATCCGGTAAGATCGTAGAAATAAATTTTGAGGAAGGCAGTTTTGTCAAGAAAGGACAGTTGCTGGCCAAAGTGAATGACCGGCCGCTACAAGCACAGTTGCAACGTCTGGTTTCTCAACTGAAATTGGCAGAAGACCGAGTATTCCGCCAGAATGCCCTGTTGGAAAGAGATGCCGTCAGTAAGGAAGCCTACGAACAAGTAAAAACAGAACTTGCCACTCTGAATGCAGACATTGATTTGATAGAATCAAACATTGCACAAACCGAGTTGCGTGCTCCATTCGATGGAGTCATCGGTCTGCGCCAGGTCAGCGTAGGTACTTATGCTTCCCCTACAACCATCGTAGCCAAGCTTACCAAGATTTCGCCCTTGAAGGTAGAATTTACCGTTCCCGAGCGATATGCCAACGACGTAAAGACCGGTGCCGGACTAAACTTTACCCTCGAAGGAAAGCTGAATACTTTCCATGCTACGGTCTATGCACGCGAATCGAAGATAGACCCCGCTACCCATACCCTAACCATCCGCGCCCTTTATCCTAATGCCAGCGGAGCCATACTGCCCGGCCGCTATGCCAACATCAAGCTGAACAAGAACGAAATTCAGGATGCCCTTGCCGTACCATCCGAAGCCATCGTGCCCGAAATGGGGAAAGACAAGATATTCCTCTATAAATCAGGAAAAGCCCAACCTATAGAAATCACTACGGGAATCCGTACGGAAGCGGAAGTGCAAGTACTGCAAGGCTTGCAACCCGGAGATACCGTCATCACTTCGGGAACCCTGCAACTCCGCACCGGACTTCCGGTAATACTGGACGTAATCAATTAATAATTATGAATATATCCGAATTAAGTATACGGCGACCGGTACTCTCAACTGTACTTACCCTGATAATCCTGCTGTTTGGTTTCATCGGCTATAATTATCTGGGTGTGCGCGAATACCCATCTGTAGACAATCCCATCATATCAGTATCCTGCTCCTATCCGGGTGCCAACGCCGACGTTATCGAGAACCAGATAACAGAACCTCTGGAACAGAACATTAACGGCATTCCCGGTATACGTTCCCTCTCCAGCGTCAGCCAGCAAGGCTCGTCACGCATCACAGTAGAGTTTGAACTTTCCGTTGACCTGGAGACAGCCGCCAACGATGTACGCGATAAAGTGTCGCGCGCACAACGTTACCTGCCCCGCGACTGCGACCCTCCAACCGTATCCAAAGCAGATGCAGATGCAATGCCTATCCTGATGGTCGCCCTTCAAAGTGAAAAGCGTTCACTGTTGGAACTCAGTGAAATAGCAGACCTTACTGTCAAGGAACAGCTCCAGACAATTTCAGACGTAAGCAGCGTAAGCATCTGGGGAGAAAAACGCTACTCCATGCGGCTTTGGCTGGACCCGATCAAGATGTCCGGTTATGGAATCACCCCCATGGACGTTAAGAATGCAGTAGACAACGAGAATGTGGAACTCCCCTCAGGAAGTATTGAAGGAAATACCACCGAACTCACCATCCGCACATTGGGGCTGATGCATACGGCAGAAGAGTTCAACAACCTGATCCTGAAAGAAGACGGCAACCGCATTGTCCGTTTCAGCGACATCGGGCGTGCCGAACTGGGACCTGCCGACATCAAAAGCTATATGAAGATGAACGGTGTCCCCATGGTCGGCGTTGTAGTAATTCCCCAGCCGGGAGCCAACCATATAGAAATAGCCAATGCGGTATACGACCGTATGGAGAAAATGAAGAAAGACCTGCCCGAAGATGTCCATTATAACTATGGCTTTGACAATACAAAATTCATCCGCGCCTCTATCAATGAAGTTAAGCAGACTGTGTATGAAGCTTTCGTACTCGTCATCATCATTATCTTCCTGTTCCTGCGCGACTGGCGTGTAACACTTGTTCCCTGTATCGTAATCCCGGTTTCACTGATTGGAGCTTTCTTCGTCATGTATCTGGCAGGCTTCTCCATCAATGTACTCTCCATGCTTGCCGTGGTACTGGCAGTAGGTCTGGTGGTGGACGATGCCATCGTAATGACGGAAAATATCTACGTCCGTATAGAGAAAGGAATGCAGCCAAAGGAAGCCGGTATCGAAGGAGCCAAAGAAATTTTCTTCGCGGTAATCTCCACAACCATCACGCTGGTAGCAGTGTTCTTCCCCATCGTTTTTATGGACGGTATGACAGGACGCTTGTTCCGTGAGTTCAGCATCGTTGTGTCAGGTTCGGTAATTATCTCTTCTTTTGCCGCGCTGACCTTCACGCCGATGCTCGCCACCAAACTTCTGGTCAAGCGGGAACAGCAAAGTTGGTTCTACCGCAAGACCGAGCCGTTCTTTGAAGGAATGAACCGGATATACAGCCGCTCATTGGCAGCCTTCCTGAAGCGCCGTTGGATTGCTTTGCCTTTTACACTGTTAACCATCATTATCATCGGTTATCTTTGGAACGTGATTCCGGCAGAAATGGCTCCGTTGGAGGACCGTTCACAAATCAGCATCAACACGATGGGAGCCGAAGGAGTGACTTACGAGTATATCCGTGACTATACCGAAGACATCAATCATCTGGTAGATTCCATTGTTCCGGACGCAGAAGCGGTAACGGCACGTGTGTCCAACGGCAACGGTAATGTACGCATCACTTTAAAAGACATGAAAGGCCGTGACTACACACAGATGGAAGTTGCCGAAAAGCTGTCGAAAGCCGTACAGCAAAAGACGAAAGCCCGTTCTTTCGTACAGCAGTCATCTTCTTTCGGAGGACGGCGCGGCGGAATGCCCGTTCAGTATGTACTGCAAGCCACCAACATTGAGAAACTGCAGGAAGTATTGCCTAAATTCATGACGAAAGTATACGAGAACCCGGTATTCCAGATGGCAGACGTAAACCTGAAGTTCAGCAAGCCCGAAGCGCGCATCAACATAAACCGGGACAAAGCGAGCATCATGGGTGTCAGCACCAAGAACATTGCCCAAACCCTGCAATACGGCTTGAGCGGCCAGCGTATGGGCTACTTCTACATGAACGGAAAGCAATACGAAATATTAGGTGAAATCAACCGCCAACAACGCAACAAGCCCGCCAACCTGAAGGGTATCTATATCCGCAGTGACAACGGAAACATGGTGCAACTGGACAACCTGATTGAACTGACCGGCGGCATTGCCCCTCCGAAACTGTACCGTTACAACCGCTTCGTTTCCGCCACCATCTCCGCAGGGCTGGCAGACGGCAAAACTATCGGACAAGGCTTGGACGAAATGGACAAGATTGCTAAAGAAACATTGGACGAGACCTTCCGGACCGCGCTGACGGGAGACTCCAAGGAGTATCGCGAGAGTTCCTCCAGCCTGATGTTTGCCTTCATTCTGGCCATCGTACTGATTTATCTGATTCTGGCTGCCCAGTTCGAGAGCTTCAAGGATCCGCTGATTATCATGCTGACAGTGCCTTTGGCTATTGCCGGCGCACTGGTGTTCATGTATTTTGGAGGCATCACGATGAATATTTTCAGCCAAATCGGCATTATCATGCTGATTGGCCTGGTGGCAAAAAACGGTATCCTGATTGTGGAATTCGCCAATCAGAAACAGGAAACAGGCGAAGATAAGATGCTGGCTATCAAGGACGCTTCCCTGCAACGTCTGCGCCCCATCCTGATGACGAGTGCCTCCACCATCTTGGGACTGATACCACTGGCATTCGCCACCGGCGAAGGCTGCAACCAACGAATCGCCATGGGTACTGCTGTTGTAGGCGGCATGCTTATCTCCACACTACTGACGATGTACATCGTTCCTGCCATATATAGTTATGTATCTACGAATCGAAGTAAACTGAAAGCCGAATGAAACGCACTGCTTTAATTTCCATAATCACTGCCTGCACCGCGCTGGGCCTTTATGCACAGCCAGCGCCGACTTATACCTTGAAATCATGCCTGGAACAAGGGCTGCTGAACAACTATTCTCTCCGCATTGTGCGCAATGAAGAGCAAGTCAGCAAGAACAACGCCACACCGGGCAATGCAGGTTTCCTGCCCACACTGGATCTTTCTGCCGGCTACAAAGGGAGCATAGACAATACCGAGACCAAAGCAAGAGCCACCGGAGAGACAACCAAGGACAACGGAGTGTTCGACCAAACCCTTGATGCGGGCATCAACCTGAACTGGACCATCTTCGACGGCTTCAATATCACCGCCAACTATCAACGGCTCAAGGAATTGGCACACCAGGGTGAAACCAATACACGTATCGCCATCGAAGACCTGATAGCCAACATAGCTGCCGAATACTATAACTATGTGCAGCAGAAAATCCGTCTGAAGAACTTCCGTTATGCCGTGTCACTATCCAGAGAGCGCCTCCGCATCGTAGAGGAACGTTACCATATCGGGAACTTCTCGCGTCTGGACTACCAGCAAGCCAAGGTGGACTTCAATGCAGACAGCGCCCAATACATGAAACAACAGGAACTCTTGCATACCTCACGCATCCAACTGAACGAACTCATGGCAAACAAAGATGTGGACCAGCCGTTCATTATCCAGGACAGCCTCATCAACGTAACCGCCGCCCTGAATTTTGAAGAGCTTTGGAACGCCACCCTGGAAATCAACGCCTCCTTACTGAAAGCTGAGCAGAACAATACCCTCGCCCGTCTGGACTACAAGAAAGTCTGCTCGCGCGACTACCCATACGTGAAGATGAACGGCGGAT
>CAJJYX010000105.1 GCA_905197435.1 uncultured Bacteroides sp. | reverse complement strand
GGAATTTGCCGCCAAAATAGAAGAAGCCGGTGCAGACGCACTGGAAATCAATGTCCTTGCACTGCAGACAGACGTACAATATACTTACGGAGCTTTCGAGCAACGCCACATTGACATCCTGAGCCACATCAAGAAGACGGTCAAAATTCCCGTCATCATGAAGCTGGGTGACAATCTGACCAACCCGATAGCCCTGATAGACCAGCTATACGCCAACGGTGCCGCTGCAGTAGTGCTGTTCAACCGCTTCTATCAACCGGATATCAACATTGAGAAGATGACACAGGTGTCCGGCAATATATTCAGCAATGAGGCTGATTTGTCCAAAGCCTTGCGCTGGATCGGCATCGCTTCGGCAGCCGTAAACAAGCTGGATTATGTGGCTTCCGGTGGTATCCACTCACCCGAAGGTGTTGTCAAGGCAATATTGGCAGGCGCTTCGGCCGTAGAAATATGCAGTGTGCTTTATCAGAATTCGGCTACCGTCATTGAAGAGTACATCCGCTTCCTCAACATGTGGATGGAACGCAAAGGCATGGAAACCATAGACCGGTTCAAAGGCATTCTGAACGTAAATGACCCAAAGGGAGTCAATACCTTCGAACGTACACAGTTCTTGAAATACTTCTCTTCACACCACGAGTAAAAGGGACCGAGGCATATAAGAGGCTTTGATACTAATATTCAGGCGCGGATTACGCGCCTGAATATTACACATTCTATTTCTTGTCCAGCGCCTCAAAGCAGGAATTCTTGCTCACAAACTCAGGAACAAGATCCTTCATGGCAGCAACAATCTTCATCTGGTCATAGGTATAGCTTACATCAATCAGCTTCTGAATACGCTCTTTCACCTCGTCATAATCATACTCACGCACCGTAGCAATCATAATCTTCTCATGGTAGGTGGGTTTTGTAAGCTCCTTCACATTCAGGAGTTCCTCGTAGAGCTTCTCACCATGACGGAGACCGGTAAACTCAATCTTCACATCCGTGCGGCCGGAAAGACTGATCATGCGTTTGGCAAGATCCACAATCTTCACCGGTTTACCCATGTCGAAGATATAGATTTCACCACCATTGCCCATACTGCCGGCCTCAAGGACAAGACGACAAGCCTCGGGGATGGTCATGAAGTAACGGATAATCTCAGGATGGGTCACCGTCACCGGACCACCGCGTTGAATCTGGTCACGGAAACGGGGGATGACAGAACCGTTGGAACCCAAAACATTGCCAAAGCGCGTAGTGATGAACTGAGTGACATGGCCTCCCTCCTTCTGTAACTTCTTCGCGAGAGACTGCACGTAAATCTCACAGATACGTTTGGAACAGCCCATCACGTTTGTCGGATTAACAGCCTTGTCCGTAGAAATCATCACGAACTTCTCGGCACCATATTTCACGGCAAGATCGGCGACAGTACGCGTACCGAATACGTTTACTTGGATAGACTCGGAAACGTTGTCCTCCATCATCGGAACATGCTTGTAGGCGGCAGCATGGAAAATATACTGAGGCTTGAACTCCCTGAAGATGTCCTCCATGCGCGTGGGATTGGAAATGTCGGCTATGATTGTTTCGGCATCGATGTCGCGCCAACGGTCTTGAAGTTCCAAACGAATATCGTGCAGAGGAGTTTCGGCCTGGTCTACTAAAATAAGCTTGTATGGATTGAACGAAGCTACCTGACGCATGATCTCGCTACCGATGGAGCCGGCGGCACCCGTAATCATCACACGTTTGCCCTCCAGATGCGAGGCAACCTTATGTATGTCTATTTCGATAGGGCTGCGTTGAAGAAGATCCTCGATCTGGATTTCTTTCAACTGCGTGCGGCTCAACGCCTGACCGTTCCACTCGCTTAAAGGGGGTGCGGTCATCAGTTTGATATTGTGCATCAGCAAGCGGTCAGCCATATCGGATTTCTTCAATACCTCCATCTTGGCGGGAGAAATGATGATGATCTGCACATCGCGGTCGTTCAGTACATCTATCAACGAATCATCGTTAGGGAACACCTTGACACCCATCATTACCTTGTTAATCAGTTCAGGTTCATCTGCAATGAATCCACGCAGACGGTAGTGATTACGCAGGTTGACACGCAATGCCTTGGCAATATTGACTCCGGCCTCCTTGGCACCGTAAATGAACACATTGGCACTGTGGGTACCGTCGAAGTTCAGCGCCTCGAAGAAGGTCTTGACAACCACACGGGAGCATGCCATCATGGCAAAACTTATAATGTAGGACATGAAAAGCACGCTGACCGGAGCCAAGTTAAACTCCAAATAGCTTTCCGTCAGGACACTCGTTATCATCAGCAGTGCATACGATACCGTCAATGACACAAAAATGCGCATGATATCCACAAAGGAAGAAAAGCGCAGCACATTGGAATAGGTACGGAATACACGGAAGAAAATAAGGTTGACAACAACCGTCCATAAAATGGTTTTGTCAATGGTAGAGGATTCTAAAAAGATACTCCTGAAATCATATCGAAGAGCATAGGCCAACAAGCTGGATATGACGATGATAAATACATCTATCAATAGAATAGTCCATATTGGAAGCACTTTTGCGGAAAGATACCGATGAAAAAAATTTCGCTTCATTTCGCTTGACAGTTTTGTTTTTAGGCGAGGCAAAGATACACTATTTTGGTTGAAACGGAGAAGAAAAAGATAAAAAAATGTTATAACAAGTATTTATCGTCCACAAAAAGCCATCCCGCTTCCACTGTTTTAACAGTCTGAAAGCGGGATAGAAATAGTTTTACCCTGGAAAATATGACTTCCGTTACATCAGGTTACTTGCCAACTCGCTCAACTGGCTGCGCTCTCCCTTTACCAGATTGACATGAGCAAACAGATTCTGGTCTCTCATGCGGTCTATCATATAAACAAGTCCGTTGGACTGGCTGTCCAAATATGGCTGATCTATCTGCTGAATATCACCGGTAAACACCATTTTTGTACCTTCGCCGGCACGGGTGATGATGGTCTTTATCTCATGCGGAGTCAGATTCTGGGCTTCATCAATAATACAGTAAGTCTCACTCAAGCTACGCCCACGGATAAAGGCCAGAGCCTCGATAACCAATTGTCCGCTTTTTTGCATATCCTCCAAGCGTTTCACTTCAGAGGAATTGGAAGCGAACTGATTTTTGATTACATTCAAATTATCGAACAAAGGCTGCATGTAAGGAGCCACCTTCTCATTGGCATCACCGGGAAGGAATCCAAGATCCTTGTTGGATAGAGCCACGATGGGACGTGCCAGAAGAATCTGCTTATAATCAGTAAGCTTTCCCAATGCAGCAGCCAGTGCCAGCAATGTTTTACCGGTTCCTGCCTTGCCGGTCAGAGCAACCAACTTGATGTTCGGGTCATTCAGCACCTCAAAGGCAAAGCTCTGTTCGGCATTGCGCGGCTCGATGCCGTAATTTTTTGTCTTGTTGACCCTGCAAACCGAATGCGTAAAGGGATTATAGCGTGCGAGTACGCTGCTGCGGTCACTCTTCAACACAAAGCATTCATTGGGACGAACGACGTCCTTAAAATCGAACTCGCTGATGTCGAGCCCTTCTTTGGAGGAATAAATGCAGTCAATCAGGGTAGGATCAATGCCCTCGAACACTTCATTTGACTTTTCGAATATATCCACATTGGCTACCTTATCATTGATATAGTCCTCGCACAGCAAACCGATGGAACGCGCCTTCATACGCAGATTCACATCTTTCGTGACAAGGATGGTCTTCATCTGGGGCTTTTTTGTGGAAAGCCAGTCTACTACCGACAAAATCTGATGGTCGGGAATACGTTCGGGGAAAGAATCGCATACCCGGGGAGAATCCACCATGCCTGCCACTACAAACAGACGCCCCAGGCCTTCGCCCAACAGTGCCCCTTTGGTGAACAGATTGTCATCAGTAATCAAATCAAGTTCACGGACAAACTCACGGGCATTGAAATTAATCTGCTCATTGCCCTTCTTGAATTTATCCAGTTCTTCAAGGACTACGATGGGAAGATAAATGTCATTCTCTTGGAAATTCTTCAGACAGTTATAATCGTGAAGGATCACGTTCGTATCAATCACAAAATTTTTCTTAGCTCCCATACTCATTAGATTTAAATTGTTAATACCTTCAGATAAGATAAGCTGTAACTAAACAATAAAAATAAGCAAGCTTATTTTGTACTGCTTTCGGTTTGCGCTATCTTTGCAGAAGATAAACTGTACCTAAGCAATTTCAAGCAAGCTTGGTTACGTTCAGTCTGCATTATCTTTATTGCTCCTAAAGATAAACAAATTTATAGGGAGAAAAGATTGCCTCCCCGTTAAATATTATAAAAGATGGATTATCAGGACACTTTAACTTACTTATATAACAGTGCGCCCATGTTCCAGCAAGTGGGCAGCGCAGCATACAAGGAAGGGCTGGAAAACACGCTGACATTGGATGCACACTTCGGACATCCCCACCGTAATTTCCGCAGCATTCACGTAGCAGGTACCAACGGCAAAGGCTCCTGCACGCATACGCTTGCCGCTATACTGCAAGAAGCGGGATACCGGGTAGGTCTCTATACCTCGCCCCATCTGGTGGATTTCCGCGAGCGCATACGAATCAACGGACAGCCCATACCTGAGGAATACGTCATCCGTTTTGTAGAGCAGGAACGTGATTTTTTCGAACCCCTCCATCCCTCTTTCTTTGAACTGACCACTGCCATGGCCTTCCGTTACTTTGCCGATGAGAAAGTGGATGTAGCTGTGATCGAGGTGGGACTCGGTGGACGCTTGGACTGTACCAACATCATCAGCCCGGATGTATGCATCATCACCAACATCAGCCTTGACCACACCCAATTCCTGGGAAACACTTTGGCCAAAATCGCAGGAGAAAAGGCAGGAATCATCAAAAGTAACATCCCCGTTGTAATTGGTGAGACCACCCCCGAGACCAGATCGGTGTTTCTGAAAAAAGCACAGGAAACAGGTGCTCCCATCTACTTTGCCGAGGAAAATGACCATGAAGACTATCCCGGAATAGAATATGAATTGAAAGGACTCTACCAGAAGAAAAATGCCCGTACCATCCTTACCACCCTCCCGTTACTGAAAGAAGCCGGTTACCGGCTGAACGGACAAGCAATACGCAGCGGATTTGCCCACGTGGTGGAATTGACGGGCTTGATGGGACGCTGGCAGAAGTTACAGGATTCCCCCACTCTGGTCTGTGACACCGGACACAATGTGGGGGGCATCACCTATATTGCAGAACAATTAAAGCAGCAGACTTACCGACGGCTTCATATCGTCATAGGCATGGTGAATGACAAAGATATCCGGGGTGTATTGGCTCTGCTGCCTCGAGAAGCAACCTATTACTTCACCAAAGCCAGTGTGAAGCGGGCATTGCCCGAAAACGAACTGCAGGAGCTTGCCACCGCAATGGGTCTGAAAGGTCGCTGCTATCCGGATGTACCCACTGCCGTGCAGGCTGCACAAGAAAAAAGCCTCCCGGAAGACTTTATCTTCGTGGGAGGCAGCTGCTTCATTGTGGCCGACTTGTTAGCGAACCGCGATGCACTCAATCTCGACTAAAGCATCCTTGGGCAGCGCTTTCACTGCAACAGCCGAACGTGCCGGAAATGCACCGTCAAAATAAGTGGCATACACCTTGTTCATATCAGCAAACAAGGACATGTCTGCCAAGAAAACCGTTGTCTTCACAATATTCGCCATGCCCAGTCCTGCCTCTTCCAGGATATGCTTTACATTCTCCAGGGATTGGCGGGCTTGTGCTTCCGCACCTTCAGCCATCACTCCGGTAGCTGCGTCAATGGGTAACTGACCTGATACAAAAACCATTCCACCGGCTTCAATAGCCTGGCTGTAAGGGCCTATGGCGCCCGGTGCCTTCTGGCTGCAAATCACATTTTTCATAATCTTGAATATTTAAGTGAACTATTAGAATTATCAAAAAAAATCTAAAGTATAACGCAGTATTTCGGAAACCTACGCATTTTACAGATACAATAACGCAATTTCACTCATAACTTATTTATACCTAGACTTAACTCATTTAACACAGGGAGTTTCCCAAAACAGAGGCTCTGTTTGCGAAAACAGAGCCTTTATTCCATGCATCTCTTTTACTTGCAGTGCTTCTCAATCAAAGCATCCACATTAGGGTCACCCAATTCTTTCGCCTTGGCAAAGTTGGCACAAGCTTCCTTGTTTTTCTTTAACTGAAGCTGGGCAATACCCATCAGGCGGTAAGCTTCGGCATACTTAGGATCTTTCTCCAGAGCAGCCTTCAAGATGTTCAACGCCTCTTCGTAACGTCCCACACGAAGATTCACCACAGCCAATTCAGCGCGATAGGTCAAATCCTCCGGATTCAGTTCAATAGCCTTTGCCATATCGTCGAGAGCGCGCTGATACTGTTTGGCCTTCAAGGCAGCTTGCTCACGATAATAGTAGAACATATCATTCACCTTGCCATTCACGGCATTGTAATAGGCATCATAGTCCAGCATGGCATTGCGTGCCTGGTCTGCATTCATACGAGCCTGGGCACGCTCCAGCAAGTAAGGAGCAGCTTCTTCTGTATAGGGCTGGGTAAAACGAGCCACACAACTGTCCATCAAAGCCAGCACCTCCTCAGCAGGAGCCTGCATCAGTTCCTTGGTCTTGGCAGCGCTGAAGAAAGTAGCCGGAGATGCTAAAACAGTCTTATTCACCTTGTCATAGCAGGTAAAAGCCGACGGATAATCCTGCTTGGCAAATAGGATATCTCCCTCAAACTGGACATAAACCGGAAGTTCGTCAATAGCTATCGCTTTCCGCACCTCATCCAGGGCTTTGTCGAGCGACCAATCCTTATATACTTTCTCGGATTTACCTAATGCATAGTTATAGATAATCTTGGCCCGGTTGTAATACACATCATCTTTCTTTACCGCAACTTCCAAAGCTTTGTCCATGTCGGCGGCAACCTTATCCATGGAAGCATCGTCCTGAGACATGAACAAGTACTGGGAAGCACGACGTAGATAACCGTCGGCGCTGGCAGGATATTGTGCGATGAAATCGTTCAGAGTTTCCATATACTTCTCCGGAGACAGTTGGGAAGAAGCCATATAAAGGAATACCAAAGCCTGTTCTTCCGTATCGGGCAGTGCTTTTTTGATGCCGATTCCCTTCAAGGACATATCTCCATAAGACAATGCGGATATATTCTGTGACATGGCAAAGTTAGCGTCGATGGCATAGCAAATGGTAGCTGTGTCTTGTCCGGATGATTTCTGCGCCAGGCCAAAGACTTGTCCGTCTACAGTCATTAACGGACAGCTCACCATCTTGTCCTTCAGACGCATATCCAGTGTATAGTAAGAATAATTCCCGGCAATTTTATCGACTTCCTTTACTTTACCGGCAGTGAAGGAACGGTCCTTCTGAGTGGAATAAGGCAGCAAATATACAGCCGCACCAACAACCGGAGCCGCAGGAGCCCAAGTCAGTGCCGTAACTTTCTTTCCGGGGATACCGACACGAAACTTAACGACATCGTACATGTCATCGGCTCCCATAATGGCCTCCACCGGCATCTGTTCTCCGTCCGAACCCATCACAACGGCACGCTGAGCACCTTTGAATAATGTGTAGTCAGAAAGTGCGATGCCGTCCTCAGTCACAAAAAAGCCGTTCCCGGTATTCAATATCTTATCGTTTTGGTCGTAGGTCACTACTGAAAAAACGGCACGCTTGGCTTTGTCTACCCATTTCGGGGCTTGCGCCACACTCCACTGAGCCAATAAACAGAGAGTGAGCATCAACAGTAATTTCTTTTTCATATCTTAGTTAGTTCTTTGTTTTACCGCTTCATAAATCAGGATGCCGGCTGCAACAGAAACATTGAGGGACTCGATGGTTCCCAACATGGGAATCTTCACCCACTCGTCACACAATGCCAGGCTATCATAGGATACCCCCTTGTCTTCAGCGCCCATAATGATACACATCGGACCGGTATAATCAGCCTTGGTATAGTCGTAATCGCCTTTCTCTGTAGCTGCCACAATATGGAAACCACTGTTCTTAAGAAATTGAAGGGTCTCTTTCAGACTGTGCTCCCGGCAAACAGGCAAAGTATGCAAAGCTCCTGCCGAGGTTTTCATGGCATCTGCATTGACAGACACACTGTTACGGGCAGGGATAATCACGGCGTCCACCGCTGCGCACTCGCAAGTACGGGCAATAGCACCGAAATTGCGGACATCCGTTATGCCGTCGAGCATCACAAACAACGGGTTCTTGCCCTGTTCGAAAAGAAAAGGCACCAAGTCCTCCGTCTTCTGGTAAGTGACTGAAGAGATGAAAGCAATCACTCCCTGGTGATTCTTACGTGTCACGCGGTTAATGCGTTCCACCGGAACGCGTTGCACCGGTATCAAGGTTCCTTTCAAAACAGCAAAAAGCTCTTTTGACAAGTCACTCTGAATGTCTTTCTTCACCAATATTTTGTCTATCTCTTTTCCTGCCTGAATGGCTTCTATCACGGCACGGACGCCGAAAATCATTTCACTGTTATCAACCATATATGGGTATTTATTATTTGTTTATTTATTAGTAGAAAGTAAGTCGTAGGCATCCTACTTACAGTGGTTTAGTAGTTAAGCATAACAGTCCATCCTACTTACTACTTAACTACTCTTTAGCAACACCTTAGCATTATTCAGCGCAGCTTCGGTCAAAGTAACACCACTCAGCATGTGGGCTATTTCTTCCACCCGTTCATCGTCGGTCAGGCATCGGATGTGGCTGTTTGTTTCCGTCTCGTTGTCCTGCTTGTACACTTTGTAATGAGCACGTCCACGGGCAGCGATCTGGGGCAGATGGGTGATGCTGATTACCTGACGGTCCTGCTCACCCATTTCCTGCATGATATCCGCCATGCGATCCGCTATCTCACCGGAGACTCCGGTATCTATTTCATCGAATACAATGGCGGGAAGCTTGACGGCACTCGCTATCATAGCCTTGACAGACAGCATGACACGGGCAATTTCACCACCTGAAGCAACTGAGGAAATACTTTGCAATGCCCCATTCTTATTCGCTGAAAACAAGAAATTCACAGTATCCGCCCCATGTATTCCCGGCTCCTTGCGTCCATCTATCTCCACCTGGAAACGGACATTGGGCATACCCAACGGAATCAGTCGGGCAGCCATCTGTTTCTCCACTTCACGGGCAGCGGCAGTACGCGCCTTGGTAAGAACGGCAGCCTGTTTTTTCACCTTATTATATAAGGCATCGCAACGCGTTTTCAACTCCTCGATGTGTTCGTCGGACGAGGTGATAGCCGAAAGTTGGGCGGCATATTCATCCGTCAGTGCCAGCAGTTCGCCGACAGTGGAAACACGATGCTTCTGTTGAAGCGTATAAATCATGTTCAGGCGTTCGTTCACTTCTTCCAAACGTTCGGGATTGAATTCTATCTCATCTTCCTTACCCGACACCTCCTGAGATATGTCCTTCAGCTCGATGTAAGTGCTTTCCATACGTTCGGCAAGTTCTCCGGCAGCCGGATAGACTCTCTGCAAACCGAGCATCGTATTCAGGCACTCTTTCAGTTCGGAAAGCAAACCTCCTTCATCCGAGTAGAGTGTCTGTCCCACCCGATAGAGTCCCGCCTTTATCTCCTCTGCATGGCTCAGCGTATCCGCCTCTTGCTCCAGTTCCTCTTGCTCACCATCAGACAAACGTGCCTCCTCCAACTGTTCCAATTGGAAACGGATGTAGTCTTCATCCGACTTGTCCTGATTGGCACGGGCTATGAGAGCCTCCAAGTCCTGCTGCGCCTTCTTCCACTCTCCAAAGATATTTTGGTAAACGGACAGGGCCTCTTCATTATGCGACAGAATGTCCAGCACATTCAACTGGAATCCTTCCTTGTTTAGCAGAAGATTCTGATGTTGGGAATGAACATCAATCAACTGTTCTCCCAGCTCTTTCATTTGAGACAGCGAAGCTGGTGTGTCATTAATGAATGCCCGGCTCTTGCCTGAAGCAGACACTTCGCGGCGCAGAATGCATTCTTCCTCGTATTCCAGTTCATTCTCCTCGAAGAAGGGCTGCATGCCATAAGCAGAAATATCGAAACGAGCCTCAATAATACATTTCGAGGCTCCCACACGGATGGCTTTCACATCGGCACGCTGTCCCAGCAATAAGCCGATGGCGCCCAGAATAATGGATTTTCCGGCACCGGTCTCACCCGTTATCACCGAGAAACCGCTACCAAAGTTTATATCGAGCTTTTCGATAAGCGCATAATTCTGTATGTAAAGCGAACGCAACATTTTTATTGATAATTGATAATTGACAATCAATAATTGGCAATGCAAAAATGCCAATCAACAATACATTGTTATTTGTTTTTCTTTAGTGCCTCTACCAGCCGATCCACAATATCTGCAGCAACCTCTGCCTTGGATTTCAAAGGATAATCCGATTTTCCTTCGCGGTCTATGATACTGATTTTATTGGTATCGTAACGGAAACCTGCTCCTTTGTCATTCAAGGAGTTCAGTACAATGAAATCCAGGTTCTTGCGGTTGAGTTTGTCCTCTGCATTCATCTGCTCGTTGTTGGTCTCGAGGGCAAAGCCTATAAGGAGACGCTTCTTGTGGTCTATACTATCCTTCAAATTTCCTAAGAAAGCGGCTATATCCCGGGTCGGCTTCAACTCCAATGTCATCTCTCCGGTCTTCTCACGCTTGATTTTTTCATCTGCTACATGCTCAGGGGTATAATCTGCCACAGCAGCCGTCAATATGGTTGCATCTGCATAACCAAAGAAAGCACATGCAGCATCGAACATCTCTTGCGCCGACTCTACCGCATGATATTTGTGTACTGGGAAATAAGTGGTTTGCTGCACCGGACCTGCAATCAGTATCACTTTGGCCCCTCTTGCTGTACATTCATCCGCCAGGGCAAACCCCATCTTACCGGAAGAATAGTTGCCAATGAAGCGTACAGGGTCTATCTTCTCGTAAGTGGGTCCTGCGGTTATCATCACTGTCTTGCCCACCAGGTCTCCCTCTTTGGCAGCAAAGTACATTTCCAAATGGCGGATGATATTCTCCGGTTCCTCCATACGGCCTTTCCCTAACAGATG
>CAJJYX010000104.1 GCA_905197435.1 uncultured Bacteroides sp. | reverse complement strand
TCTGATGTTGAAGCTTTATGCAAAAATATACGAATTAAATAATATACAATGAATAAGTTCTTAGAAGAAATATCCTGTCACGGTGATACATACATGCATTTATTTATTTAAAATATAGTACCATGAAGAAAATTATAGTAATTGGCAGTTCCAATATAGATATGGTGGTGAGGACCTCTCATCTGCCGGCTCCCGGTGAAACCATTCTGGGTGGTGAATTCTTTATGAACCAGGGCGGTAAAGGAGCCAATCAGGCAGTTGCAGTGAAAAGGTTGGGTGGTAATCTGATCTTTGTAGCGAAGTTGGGGAATGATATACTGGGACAGCAGTCAGTGGATTATTTCAAGAAAGAGGGAATAGATACAAAATATATCACTCTTGATGAAAACTCTGCTTCCGGAGTTGCTTTGATCAGTGTGGACGATCACGCAGAGAATAGTATAGTGGTAGCTTCCGGAGCCAATATGTTGCTGAACGAGCAGGATGTGGATAAAGTTGTGGAGGAAATGTGTGAAGGAGACATCTTGTTGATGCAACTGGAAATTCCGATTCAAACGGTGGAATATGCTGCCAGGAGAGCTTTTGAAAAAGGGGTGAAGGTAGTCTTGAATCCGGCCCCTGCCCGGAGCCTTCCGAAAGAGTTACTCAGATACCTGTTTATGATTACTCCCAACCGGATTGAAGCCGAAATGCTTACCGGTATAAAGATTGTGAATGATGCTGATGCGGAACGGGTTGCAAAAGAAATCAGTGCGATGGGAGTACAGAATATAATTGTAACCTTGGGTTCGAAGGGATGCTTGGTGAGAGAAGGCGATACTTCATATTGTGTGGATGCTTTTAAAGTGGAACCTGTTGATACAACGGCTGCCGGCGATACTTTCAATGGTGCTTTATGTGTGGGACTGGCAGACGGCATGAACTTGAGGCAAGCTGCTGTAATGGCTTCTAAAGCTTCATCTGTTGCCGTGACAAGAATGGGAGCGCAGTCTTCTATTCCTCATCGTAAAGAACTGGACCTGAATGAATAAATTAACCTCTAAAAATACCGATTATGTTTATTGTTGAAAGTTACGGATTGGCAGTGGCGTTGTGCTGGGTTACGATGCTTTGCTGGGGATCGTGGGGAAATACTCAGAAGTTGGCGGCCAAGACCTGGCGCTACGAGTTGTTCTATTGGGATTACGTGATTGGCATCGTTCTTTTCTCTCTGATCTGGGGATTGACTTTAGGCAGCACGGGAGAGGCCGGGCGAGGATTTATACAGGACTTGTTGCAAGTGAGTCAGGAGAACTTCTGGAGCGCTTTCCTGGGTGGTGTGATATTCAATGCTTCTAATATTCTGCTATCGGCTTCTATGTCATTGGCAGGGATGTCGGTTGCTTTTCCTATAGGGGTGGGGCTGGCATTGGTACTGGGTGTATTTGTCAATTATTTCAGTGTTCCGAAGGGAGATCCCGTCATTCTTTTCTTGGGCGTTTTCCTGATTGTGCTGGCTATAATCTTTAATGGAATAGCATCCGGAAAAGTTTCCAAAGCATCCGGTCAGAGCACCCGTAAGAAAGGTATCCTGGTTGCTGTATGCGCCGGTATCCTGATGGCGTTCTTTTACCGTTTTGTGGCGGCAGCTATGGACCTGGAAAATCTGGAAGCACCCACAGCAGGCATGATGACTCCTTATTCTGCTTTGTTCGTGTTTGCAATAGGTATCTTTATCAGTAATTTCCTGTTCAATACACTGGTGATGAAGAAACCTTTTATGGGAGAACCTGTGTCCTACAGCCAGTATTTCAAAGGAAACTTCAATACGCATCTGGTGGGTGTCTTGGGCGGTATAATCTGGGCATTGGGAACTGCTTGCAGCTATATCGCTGCCGGAAAAGCCGGTGCGGCTATTTCCTATGCGCTGGGGCAAGGGGCAACGATGGTAGCCGCCTTATGGGGCCTCTTCATCTGGAAAGAGTTTAAGGGGGCATCAAAGTCTACCAATCTGTTGCTTACGCTGATGCTTATTCTTTTTATCTCCGGTTTGGTACTGATTATAGTGTCCGGAGGAAGTTGATCTCTAAATTATAGATTTATATATGTGTACTATGAAGAAGAAATTTCAAATGATAGGATTTGCTCTGTCAGTTTTATTGGTTACACTGCCGATAGTTACGGTGGGTGCGGATAATGCCGCTTCCGGCAAGCAGAAAAAAGAGAAAACTACCGAGTCGGCTTTGGGTGTGAAACCTGTTACAGGTAGCTGGATCAACCTGGCATACAAGGATGTACGTAATAAATATACGAATCCTCAGAGCTTCGATAATATGGACCCGAAATTGTGGGAGGCTAAAGTACGTGAATTGTCGGCTATGGGTATCGAATATCTGGTATTAATGGAGGTTGCCAATGAAGGAAAATCTTATTATCCTTCGCAAATAATGCCTTGGTGGTATAATAAGGATAAGAAAAGTCCTGTGGATGCTATTCTGGATGAAGCGGCCAAACATAATATGAAGATTTTCATGAGTAGTGGCTGGGCAAAGGATCAGGATGATAATCTGCTTGATCCGGCAATTAAGGAACGGCAACTCCAGATTATGGAAGAGTTGGCATCCCTTTATAAAAACCACAAGGCCTTTTATGGCTGGTATTTACCGGTAGAAGATTGCCTGTGTCCTATTTTTGCGGAGCATGCGGTGCAGTCGGTAAATACTTTATCAGAGAAGGCTAAAAAATTGGCTCCGGGCAAGAAAACCCTGATTTCTCCTTATGGAATCGGATTGTCAGAATTTGATAATCCGGAATATGAGAAGCAAATGCAAAAACTAAAAGTGGATATCATTGCCTATCAGGATGAAGTGGGGTGTGTACGCGATCAGTTCACACTTCCCCGTCTGAAGAAGAACTGGCAGAGATTGCGTGATATTCATAACCGCCTGAATATTGAAATGTGGGCAAATTGTGAGACTTTCACTTGGGAAGAGGGTACCAATGACCGTACTTCTGCCTTGATTCCGGCTGCCTATCCGCGGCTGCTGTCCCAGCAGGTTGCAGCATCTGCGGCGGGGGTTGATAAGATCATTTCATTTATGTTCTACGGTATCATTGAGAATCCTGAGTCAAAGTACCAACTGGGACAACCTGTCTGGTCGAACAAAGTGTATACTGACTATATGGACTGGAAGAACGGAAAGGGATATTGGAAACTGATGGAAGCGGCTTTTATGGAGAAATTGGTCAATGGAGCGACTCCGGAAATGATGTTTGGAAAGGCCGGTTTGCAACCGTTACTGGATGGTAAGGTTGCTGAAGAGGAC
Source organism: uncultured Bacteroides sp. (assembly GCA_905197435.1). GTDB lineage: Bacteria > Bacteroidota > Bacteroidia > Bacteroidales > Bacteroidaceae > Bacteroides. The sequence continues at coordinate 7,933 of CAJJYX010000104.1, read as the reverse complement.
AGTAAGGATGCCCGCTGGGTGAAGTTTGAGGCCGGCTATCATGAATTTGTAGTGGATCTGCAAAAGAAAACTCGTGTTCAGAAAGCTATGTTGCGTATGCTGAATTATAATCTGGAAAAGATAGGTATGCCGATGAAGACATATCTGTATACTTCAATAGACGGTAAAGAGTATAATCTGTCTTCCATAAAAGACGCCCCTTATTTCCCGAACAACAAGCATGATGCCTGGATTGAAAGCATATTGTTTGACCAACTGGATGAAAATGTACGCTATGTAAAGGTCGCTTTTGAAGCTCCGCAACAGGTATATATAGATGAGTTGTTTATTAATCCGGTCCTGAAATAAAAAGCAAAGTACTATGAAATTTGGAACAAAAGTAATTATCTCATTGGCTCTTTTGGCAAACTTGTGGTTTGTTTCCTCTTGTAATAACGGGCCGAAGCGTGAACTCTGGTTGGATGAAGTTTATAAGGACTCCTGTTTTGTGCAGGATTGGGGAATACCGCAGATAAATCAGTCTGTGGTATGGACTCCGCTTACGGTAAATGGTGTTGTGTATGAGCGGGGGATCGGAGCTCATTCCATCAGCCGTATGCTGTATGATTTGGGTGGTAAAGCCGTTTCAGTGAGTGGCTTGGTTGGAGCCGATGATAACAACCTGTATGCCGGTAAATTGCAGTTCAAGATAATCGGAGATAAAAAAGAGCTTTGGAAAAGCGGTGTGATGCAGAAGGGCGATCCCGTAAAAGAGTTCAATGTCAACCTCTCCGGCATTGATAAAGTGTTGCTATTGGTGGAAGAATGTGGCGATGGCATTATGTACGACCATGCCGACTGGTTGAATGTGAAGTTTGTGACTCGTGGAGAGATTACCCCGATACCTGCCTGGCCGAAGCCTGTAGCTAAGGAGAAGTACATTCTGACACCGGAAGCTCCGGAAACTCCACGGATTAATAATCCTCTGGTATATGGTGCCCGTCTGGGAAATCCGTTCCTGATGACGATTATGGCAAGTGGTAACCGGCCAATGACTTTTGAAGCGTCAGGACTCCCTGCCGGACTGAAATTAGATACTTCCACCGGCTTTATTACGGGAAAGACCGAACTTAGAGGAGATTTCAAAGTGCTTCTGAAAGCCATGAACGAAAAAGGTGTAGCCGAAAAAGAAATTACCTTGAAAATAGGAGACCGGATTGCTCTGACTCCTCCGATGGGATGGAACAGTTGGAATTGCTGGGGACTTTCTGTAGATGATGAGAAAGTGCGCGAGGCTGCCCGCATGATGAATGAAAAGTTGCATGCATACGGATGGACGTATGTGAACATTGATGACGGCTGGGAAGCTGCCGAACGCACCAAGCAGGGAGAGCTGCTCTCTAATGAGAAATTCCCTGATTTTAAAGGCCTGGCTGATTATATTCATTCCCTGGGATTAAAATTCGGTATTTATTCTTCACCGGGACCGACAACATGTGGTGATTATCTGGGCAGTTATCAGCATGAGGAAATAGATGCACGGACTTGGGGCAGATGGGGAGTAGATTATCTCAAATATGATCATTGCGGCTATCATGCGGTTCAGAAGGATTCTGAAGAGAAAACAATCCGGGAACCCTATATTGTTATGCGTGATGCATTGGATAAAGTGGATCGGGACATTGTCTATTGTGTGGGATATGGTGCTCCCAATGTCTGGAACTGGGCAAGGGAAGCAGGAGGTGAGTTGTGGCGCACCACCCGTGACATTACCGATGAATGGAATGTTGTGACAGCCATTGGTTGTTTTCAGGATGTTTGTGCTCAGGCTACTGCACCGGGGAACTATAATGATCCCGATATGCTGGTGGTAGGAAAACTGGGTAAAGCTTGGAGAGAGAAGGTTCATGAATCGGCTCTGACTCCTGATGAACAATATTCTCATATCTCTCTATGGTGCATTCTCTCCGCTCCGTTATTGATCGGTTGTGATATGTCCGATATAGATGATTTCACATTGAGTTTATTGACAAATAATGAAGTGATTGCTGTGAATCAGGATCCGTTGGCAGCACCGGCCACAAAATTGCTGACTGACAATGGGCAGATATGGTACAAGAAACTATATGATGGCTCGTATGCAGTAGGATTCTTCCAGATAGATCCTTATTTTATCCTGTGGGATCAGGATGAGGCTGAAGCTATCCAGATGAAGACGTATGATTTTGAATTAGCTCTCAAGCAACTGGGAATTACAGGCAAAGTGTCTGTTCGCGATCTGTGGCGGCAAAAAGATTTAGGGGAATACAATGGGGAGTTCCGGACACAGGTTCCCTATCACGGAGTTTCTTTTGTGAAAATTACTCCTGTGGGGTAAATTGTGTGTATCTTAGAAAAAACTCCTTTCTAATTTTATAATATTTAATGAATGTCCCTGACAAAATCAGAAACAGATATAATAAAGCCGCATAGGGCATGACTGTAAATAACCTATCAAAAGAAGTTGCCAGGCTTCTTCCGGAGCATTATACCCAAACGGATGAGATAGACAAATTACAATAATAATGGCATATGAAATGATGTTAAGCCGTCATTTTCATATGCTATCTTATTTTTTAAAGACAATTGCTGAATATCCCTGACTATACTTTAATGAAAAAAGGTCTTGGGCGAGGCTAATGACAGAGCTAAATGATAGTAGTATCCTTTACCACAACTTCAAGTCATACTCGGCTTCCACCTTTTCTTCTATCTCATCCGGCAGGGCAGGGAAGAAGTCGATGCCTGTAATCCGTTCCACTTCATCCACGGTATTGACGTAGCTGTCCAATGGATGATTGCCTGACGCATTCTTATAAATGAAACCGATGGCTTTTGGGGGATTACTGTCTGCACACAGAATCACCTTGAAGAATGCTTCGGGCACTGTAATCTTGTGTTTCTTGCCGATAGTACGGTGACGTTGGTCATAAAGAATGGGGCCGCATACGATGTATATCCTGCCTTCCTCTTGTGCCCAACGGCGGCATGCCTCTTCCAGTTCTTTCCAGTCACCACGGTTCAGATTGTGGTTCTGCGGGCAAATGTTTGTCATGTAGAAGCTTTCCTGCATGGCTTTCCAGTGCCAGCGGTTGTCACCGGCAGGGCACATGTGTCCGCGGTCCATGCCGGCTCCTTTGTAGTCATCGGTGGTCACGGCTTCATCCTCCGGCAGGTCGGGGTCGGGGAGGAACTTGTCCGTCCGGCTTTCACGCTCCACCAGTTTTTCGGGGGTGAGTTCCCAGGCCACCCAGTTGGGAATTTTCAGGTCCTTGTTGTAAGATACCGTGTAGCCTTTCCGCTGAAGAATCTGTTCAGGAACATTCTTCAGCTTTGCAGGTATTTCAAGGCGTGTGTTTGCCGGGAGCTCTACTTTGACCGGTGGGGCAGAAGTCTTTTGCCCGGCATCCGAAAGAACCTTTGCAACGGGTTCATAGGCAAGGCAGACTATACATATAAATAATATAAGGTAATAGACGCCTTGCGATTGTTTCTTTTTTCTTCGTGCCATGGCGTATTAGTGCTGGATGATTGATTTAGCTCTTTCCAATGCTACGTTTATGTTCGGACAGATATTCTCTTCGCCCAGCAGTTCATAGAAGCCCGATTTCTCCAGCACTTTATGTACCTTTTCGTTGACGCCGGAAAGCACGATTGTAATCTTTTCCTTTTGGGACATCTGGCAAAGGTTGGTCAGGTTGTGGATACCCGTAGAGTCGATGAACGGGACTTTACGCATACGGATGATGCGCACTTTGGGGCGGTCGCCCAGTTGCGCCATGGTTTCTTCGAATTTGGTGGCGATGCCGAAGAAGTAAGGACCGTTTATCTCATACACTTCCACGCCTTCGGGGATTATCAGATGTTCGTCGTGGCTTGCAATATCCGATTCTGCGTTCGGGTCTATCTCGTCTTTGATGACGGATATTTCGGTAGTCTCCATGACACGGCGCATAAAGAGTACACAGGCAATGACCAAACCTACTTCAATGGCGATGGTCAGGTCGAAGATGACGGTCAGGAAGAAGGTAATCAGTAATACCGTGACATCCGACTTCGGGTTTTTCAGCAATGCCTTGAACGTACGCCAACCACTCATGTTGTAGGATACTATGACCAGTACACCTGCCAGACAGGCCATCGGGATATACTGTGCCAGCGGCATGAGGAACAGCAGGATAAGCAGCAGTATCACCGCATGTACTATACCTGCAACAGGAGTTTTTCCTCCATTGTTGATATTTGCCATGGTACGTGCGATGGCTCCGGTGGCGGGAATGCCGCCAAACAGCGGGGTAGCCATGTTGGCAATGCCTTGTGCTATCAATTCTGTATTGGAGTCGTGCTTGTCACCTATTACACCGTCGGCCACGGTGGCGGAAAGCAGGGATTCGATGGCACCCAGTACGGCGATTGTGATGGCTACGGGAAACAGGTTCTTTATTGCTTCCCAATCCAAGGCAGGCATTACGGCATCAGGCAGTTCGGCACGGATACTGAAGCGGTCGCCGATGGTATCGATACAGTCAATGCCTCCGTATACTTTCATCAGCCAGACTGCTATCGTCACCACGATGATGGCAATGAGCGACCCCGGAATCTTTTTCGAGAACCGGGGAGTGACAGCGATGATAAAGATGCTTACGATACTTACAATTGTGTTCCACCAGTTGATTGTATCGAAGTGTTGGAAGTAAATCATCCATTTTCCCACGAAGTCTCCCGGAACCTTCTCTCCTCCGAAGTTCAGTCCGAAGATGTCGGCAATCTGCGTGGTGAAGATAGTGACGGCAATACCGCTTGTGAATCCCACGATGATGGGATAGGGGATAAACTTGATGACAGCTCCCAGTTTGAATACTCCCAACAGGATGAGTATGACGCCTGCCATCAGTGTGGCAACAATCAGGCCCGATTCGCCGTATTGCTGGATAATACCGTAGATGATAACGATGAATGCACCCGTCGGTCCTCCAATCTGCACTTTGCTGCCGCCCAATAGGGAGATAATGAAACCGGCGATGATGGCTGTAATGATACCTTTTTCGGGTGATACGCCGGAGGCGATACCGAATGCAATGGCAAGCGGAAGGGCAACGATACCTACAATGATACCGGCCATCAGGTCTGCCATGAATAGTTCTTTTGAGTAATTTTTTAAAGCCGTGTATAGCTTTGGCTTGAATTCAAACGCTTTCATTTTGTTGCAATATATAGAATTATTTTACCAATATTTACTAATGCCTATTGAAAGAGGATGCAAAAGTAGATAAAATAAACTAAAAGACTGCAATGATTTTGTTTTTTCTATTTGGGCTGTACCGCTGTGGTTGCGGTGTGTAACGGTTCGGTGGAGCCTTGGGTTGTTTGTACTTAAACATAAATAGGGTGCTCTTTGTTTTATAATAGATGATTTCTATCAGACAATAGATAAATCCGATGAGGAGGATTGCGGTTAATCCGAACTTAATCCGTAATTTTGTAGTATCGATAAACGATACGAACGACATTTATACGTAATTACATTAACTAATAAAAAAAGAAACTATGGCTAAAAGTGTTAAAGGAACTCAGACTGAGAAGAATCTGTTGACTTCATTCGCCGGTGAATCACAAGCAAGGATGCGCTACACTTATTTTGCAAGTGCAGCCAAAAAAGAAGGTTACGAACAGATTGCTGCTATCTTTACGGAGACAGCCGATCAGGAAAAGGAGCATGCAAAACGTATGTTCAAGTTCTTGGAAGGGGGAATGGTAGAAATTACAGCCAGCTATCCCGCAGGCGTTATCGGCACTACACTGGAAAATCTTCAGGAAGCTGCTGCCGGTGAGCACGAAGAATGGTCGCTGGATTATCCTAAGTTTGCCGACATTGCAGAACAGGAAGGCTTTCCGGCAATTGCTGCCATGTACCGCAACATCTCTGTTGCCGAGAAGGGTCACGAGGAACGTTACCGTGCTTTTATCCAGAATATAGAGACTGCCAGCGTATTTGCCAAGGAAGGCGAAGTGGTATGGCAGTGCCGTAACTGTGGCTTCATTTATACCGGCAAGGAAGCTCCGCAGGTTTGCCCGGCTTGCTTGCATCCGCAGGCTTACTTTGAAGTAAAGAAGGAAAACTATTGATAACTCCTCTTTGTCTGTGCAGGCATGAATAACGGGATGTCAACATCCTGACAGGAGTATCACTCCTCTGGCAGGCATCCCATTCTGTCATACAGAACGTAGTGAAGCATCTATTCCCTTACTTACAGGAGAGTAGATGCTTCACTACGTTCGTTTTCTGTGTCACTATATCGGCACAGGTTTTGATTTATGGCGGGTTATTTCTTGGCGTGCGGATAGTCTATCGTATAGTGCAGTCCGCGGCTTTCCTTGCGTTCCATGGCTTGCTTGGTTATCAGGTATCCTACATTTATCATGTTGCGCAGTTCGCACAGTTCGCGGGTGGCCTTGCTCCGTTTGAAAAGAGCTTCAGTCTCTTCGTATAGGATGTCCAGACGGTTCCAGGCGCGTGTCAACCGGGTATTGCTTCGCACGATACCTACGTATGCTTCCATAATCTGGTTCACTTCCTTCATGCTTTGCGTGATGAGGACGCGTTCTTCGGTGGAGATGGTGCCTTCGTCGTTCCATTCGGGGATGTCTTCGTTGAAGTCATAACGTTCCAGTACGCTCAGTGCATGTTTGGCCGCCGCGTCGGCATAGACCACGGCTTCAATCAGTGAATTACTTGCCAGGCGGTTGCCGCCGTGCAGGCCGGTGCACGAACATTCGCCTATGGCGTACAGACGGCGGATGCTGCTTTGTCCGTCCAGGTCTACCTTGATGCCACCGCAGAGGTAATGGGCGGCAGGGGCTACCGGTATGTATTCTTTCGTGATGTCGATGCCGATGCTGAGGCACTTCTTGTATATGTTCGGGAAGTGTTTCTTGGTTTCTTCGGGGTCTTTGTGGGTGACGTCCAGATACACATGGTCCTCACCGCGCTGTTTCATCTCATTGTCGATGGCACGTGCCACGATGTCACGCGGGGCCAGTGAGAGCCGCGGGTCGTATTTCTGCATGAATTCCTTTCCGTCTTTGGTGCGCAGCACGCCGCCATAACCGCGCATGGCTTCGGTGATGAGGAATGAGGGGCGGTCTCCCGGATGGAAAAGGGCTGTGGGATGGAACTGGATGAATTCCATGTCTTTCACTACTCCCTTGGCACGGTAGACCATGGCAATGCCGTCTCCCGTGGCCACCAGCGGATTGGTGGTATGGCGGTAAACGGCTTCGCAACCGCCCGTTGCCATGATGGTGACTTTGGAAAGGAAAGTGTCCACTTCGCCCGTCGCTTCGTTCAGCACGTAGGCGCCGTAGCACTTGATGCCGGGGGTATGGCGGGTCACGATGATTCCCAGGTGATGCTGGGTGATGATTTCCACGGCATAGTGGTTGGTCAGTACGGTGATGTTGGGATGCTGTTTCACAGCTTCAATGAGGCTTGTCTGTATCTCTGCGCCTGTATTGTCCTTATGGTGGAGGATACGGAATTCGGAGTGGCCGCCTTCTTTGTGCAGGTCGAACTCTCCGTTCTCCTTTTTGTCGAAATTCACTCCCCATTTGATGAGCTCCTTGATTTGTCCGGGGGCATTGCGTACTACCTTTTCCACGGCTTCACGGTCGCTGATCCAGTCACCTGCAATCATGGTATCTTTGATGTGCTTTTCGAAGTTGTCTACAGCCAGATTGGTGACGGAAGCGATGCCTCCTTGTGCAAAATAGGTGTTTGCTTCTTCCAGACCTGCCTTGCAAATAAGGGCTACTGTTCCCTTGTGCGCCACTTTCAGCGCGAAACTCATACCGGCAAGCCCGGAGCCGATAACGAGGAAATCGAACTTTCTTACCATAGGATTTAGTGTTTATCGCT
>CAJJYX010000103.1 GCA_905197435.1 uncultured Bacteroides sp. | reverse complement strand
GGTTCACGGGTCAGTTGGAGCTTTACCTGTTCCAGATGGTTGAGATAGATGTGTGCATCTCCTAAAGTATGAATGAAATCCCCGGCTTTCAGCCCGGTGACTTGTGCCATCATCTGCAGGAGCAGGGCATAGGAAGCAATGTTGAAAGGCACTCCTAAAAAGATGTCCGCACTGCGCTGGTACATTTGCAAGCTTAGTTTTCCGTTGGCTACATAGAACTGGAAGAAAGCGTGGCAGGGAGGGAGGTTCATGTTGTCCAAATCGCCTACATTCCATGCGCTGACTATAATCCGACGTGAGTCGGGGTTATGTTTGATTGTTTCCACGGCTTCGCTGATTTGGTCGATGAATCCGCCTTTATAGTCCGGCCAGGAGCGCCACTGATAGCCATAAATGTGTCCCAGGTCACCGTTTTCGTCCGCCCATTCGTTCCAGATGCGCACGCCGTTGTCCTGAAGATATTTCACATTGGTGTCTCCCCGGAGAAACCATAACAGTTCGTATATGATTGATTTCAGATGCAGCTTTTTGGTGGTCAGGCAGGGGAAGCCTTCATCCATATTGAAACGCATCTGGTGGCCGAATACGCTGATGGTGCCGGTACCCGTGCGGTCATTTTTCTCTATGCCCTCGGTCAGTACGCGGTTCAGCAGGTCTAAATATTGTTTCATGATGTAATGCTCTGTTTTTATCCAAATGCAAAGGTAGGGGAATTAATCAATTATTAATAATGAATCAACGATTAAAAATTAGAGGAAGGGAGTCATCAGGTTGCCTACCCAGCCTACGAATTTCTTCCATCCGGAGCGCTTTTTCCAGACTTCGGGAGTGAGCAGCGTACTGTTTTGCGCATCCCTTTCGAACATGGCATTCAGTTCGTTGGTGGTCTTGGGGTCGAAGATGAAAGCATTTGTCTCGTAGTCATAGCGCAGGCTGCGGCTGTTGAGGTTGGCAGTACCCACTGTACAGAAAGTGCTGTCTACCATCATTATCTTGGAATGATGGAAACCGCCGTTGAAGAGATACACCTTGGCTCCTTTCTTCATCAGCTTGTGTACTACGTAGAACGAGGCATCCGGTGTAAAAGCTATGTCCGACACGGCAGGTATCATGATTTCCACTTCAGTGCCTTTTTTCAGTGCGTTTTTGATTGCTTTGCGGATTGATTTGGTCGGGACGAAATAAGGATTCACGATTCGGATGCTTTTTTGTGCGGCTTGTATGGAAGCTGCATAGGCATGGCTGATGGAGCGCGGTGTCTCGCGTGGCGTGCGGTCCACGATGGCTATTTCTTCGGCAATGCTGTCGGGCAGTTGCGGGATATCCGGAAAATAGGCGGGACCTCCGACGTGTTGTCCTGTCTCCCGGTTCCACATGGTCAGGAATACACCCTGCAGATAGCGCACGGCATCTCCTTCAAGATGAATATGCATATCGTGCCATTTGCCGATTTTGGGTAATCCGTTGATGTAGTAGTCCGCGATATTCATGCCGCCGGTGTAGCCTACCTTGCCGTCAATCACTACTATTTTCCGGTGGTCTCGGTGTATGGCATGGTTCACCCAGGGGAAGTTGATGGGATCGAACTTGACGATTTCGATGCCTTGTGCACGGATGGCTTTCAGATGACGTTCCTTCAATGGTTGGTTGTTGGACCAGTTGCCGAAGGCATCGAACATGGTGCGGACTTCCACTCCTTCCTTGGCCTTCTCTGCCAGAAGGCTGAACAAGGCATTGGCTATGGAGTCGTTGCGGAAGTTGAAGTATTCCAGATGGATATGATGCCGGGCATTGCGGATGTTCTCAAAGAGGTCGACAAACTTATCGTGGCCGGTCATCAGCAATTTTACTTCATTGTTGTATGTAACTGGAGCGCCCATTTCCTTCAAGTAATTCATGACGATGGAATCGCTTGTTGTTTGCGCCCCGATATTCCCAATAGAAAAAACGAATAATATGATGAATAGAATCTTTCTCAAAACTTTCTCCTCTTAGTTAGTTTTATGAGTGGGCAAAGATACGATTTCTTGTTGAGATATGTCTGTTCGTTTAAAGAAAATTAGCCCTTACCTTTTTATAATAAGATAAGGGCTGAATTTAAATTAAGATTGGAGTTGATGGCTTTATTTGAAGGATAGATGCCGGCTTTCTTCGGGCACGGGCATATTACGCCATAGCGGAAATTTTCCGGCAACCGAAATAGAGCAATACCACTCCGGCAATGATTAGCGACTTGGGGTCGAGCTCCGAAGCCCCGCTCCGGATGGCCGTATCGAAAGTTTCACGCAAGGCGTCCAGTATAAGCTGCACTCCGTCAAAGGCAACAAACAGCACGAAGGCAAGTGTAAAGCAGAATGCTGTCCACATCTGTGCCAGGTGGCGGCTGCGGTCGGGCAGATGCCGCGCTACACGGCGGCTGAATCCGTTGTCGGCTATTTCCTGCCGGTGTTCGGCAAAGAATGCAGTCAGGAGTTTATCATCATTTTCCATCATAACCATTTTGTTTTAAGTAGGAAGCCATTTTGTCTTTCGCCCGCGAGAGGTGGCTTTTTACCGTTCCCGTCGGACATCCGGTGATACCCGCAATCTTTTCGATGCTTTGGCCTTCCATATAGAAGAGCGTGATGCAGGTTCGTTCCATTTCCTTCAGTGTGGCCAGGGCACGGTAAATGTCCATGTGCTGTCCCACGTCTTGTTGCAGCGTGCTGCATTGAGCGTCCACTTGGTACGTATCCAAATCGTCCGTTTCTTTCCGGCTGCGAATATAATCATAAAAAACATTATAAGCAATACGGTAGAGCCAGGTTGAGAAACTGGACAGATTCTTGAACGAAGCAATGTTTGTATAGGCTTTGATAAACGTATCTTGTGCCAAGTCGTCACTCAACTCGCTGTCGCCGCAGGTCTGATGCAGGAAGAACCGCCGCACGGGCGACTGGTACTTCTTTACCAACTGGTCGAAGGCCTTGGTGTTGTGAAACACCACGACCTGTGCGACTAACGATATGTCATTGAGTTGACTCATTTTTCTTCGTCCTTCTTCTGTTGGCTATAGAAAATCACCAATTGCCCGAAGCCGGTGAACATGACGAGCAAGCCGATGCATCCGAGACCGAATTCTCCGGTGAGGGCCCAAAGGAAGATGAACAGTCCGATGCCGACGAATATGTTGTTGATGCCTTTGCTGCGGATGTCCTTTGCTGCGGCTTCTTTGAAGAAATTCTCGGGCAGTTGTTGTCCGCTGGCCAGTGCTTGTTCCGCCAGGCGGTATTTGGCTTTCCGGTTTTTGTAGCGGAAGAAGAATATCACGAATATGACGAGTGGCGGCAGGCCGAATATAAAGACGATGGCTGTTACGGTAACTACGGTTTCCGCGGTTTTGCTTCCGAGGTCGAACCCGCTCCAGTTCATGCCGCTGCTGTGGTGGTTTTTCCATTCTCCGGAGGTGTCGTCGTTGCCGGCGCCGTTCTCATAAGTCATGACACTGAGTGTGTCCGTTACGGTTTCTCCATTGATGACGGTGTCCCTCAATTCGATGACTCTTTTCTTGTTTCCCTGACCGTCGTTCTCTGTTACGGTTCTGTTTGCGCCTTTCACCAGTGTGCAGAACATCATGGCAAGCATTAATCCAAAAATGATACGTTTCATAATCTATGTTTTTTAATTTGTTTCTTTGTAGGTTAGACGTATTGTCACCATCATAAAGTTGCAAAGAGAAGAACTTTTTTATTGGTTTTTGCAGATTATCCCTGCAAATATATTGCCTTTTTGTCGGATGGCAAGGAGCTGGTGTTTGATTTTTGCGTTATCTTTGCCATCGTAAAAACGTTCATAGCATGGAATTACCCTCGTCTTTCACCGATTATACGCGTACTCTTCTGAGTGCCGGAGAATATGAAAAGTTGGCTGCCGCCCTGGGAGGAGAGCAGCCGGTCAGCATACGGCTGAATGAAGATAAATTGCCGGAATCTTCATTCAGGCTTTTTCGTTCCTCTTTTAAGCAAGTACCTTGGGCTGCCACCGGATATTATCTCGACAAGCGCCTGACGTTTACTTTCGATCCGTTGTTTCATGCAGGCTGCTATTATGTGCAGGAGGCTTCGTCCATGTTTGTGGAACAGGCCTTGAGGCAGTACGCGGCCGAAAGACCGGTGGTGATGCTCGACCTTTGTGCGGCTCCCGGAGGGAAGTCCACGCATGCCCGCAGCATGTTGCCCGCAGGCAGTCTGTTGGTGGCCAATGAGGTAATCCGCAACCGCTCGCAGATACTGGCAGAGAATCTTACGAAGTGGGGACATCCCGATGTGGTGGTCACCAACAATGACCCGGCGGATTTCTCTCCGTTGACGGACTTCTTCGACGTCATACTGGCAGATGTCCCTTGTTCCGGTGAGGGGATGTTCCGTAAAGACCCCGTTGCGGTGAGTGAGTGGAGTCCGGAGAATGTGGAAATCTGCTGGCAGCGCCAGCGCCGCATCATCTCGGATATCTGGCCTTGCCTGAAACCCGGCGGCATTCTTATCTACAGCACATGTACCTATAATACAAAGGAAGACGAGGAAAATGTCCGTTGGCTACGGGATGAGTTCGGGGCAGAGGCCTTGCATCTGGATATTTCCGACGGTTGGAAGATTACGGGAAACTTGTTGCCGGGAGAGGATTTCCCGGTGTACCGTTTCTTTCCCCATAAGACAGAAGGCGAAGGATTCTTTTTGGCGGTTCTCCGCAAACCCGGACAAAGTGCCGGAGGCGGATGGGCTGCACCGGCGAAACCACGCGGCAGGGGGGCGAAGGCTCCCGAACTTGCCAAAGGGCAGCTTTCGGTGGTGCGCGGATGGTTGGCGTCTCCCGATGAATATGAATTTATACTGAATGGCAATCATGTCAGCGCCTTCCCGAAGAACCGCCTTGAGGAACTCTCCGCACTGCGTCTGCCGCTCCGCATTGTGCAGGCCGGCGCGGACATTGCCGAGCAGAAAGGGAAAGATTGGATGCCTGCCCACGGGCTTGCCATGAGCAGGGTGCTGAATCAGGATGCCTTTGCTCGCGAGGAAATCAGCCATGAGCAGGCCGTTGCATATTTGCGCAAGGAGGCGGTGGTACTGCCGGGGACAGCTCCCCGTGGCATCGTGTTGCTCACTTATAAGCAGGTTCCCCTTGGCTTTGTCAAGAACATCGGTAACCGCGCCAATAATCTCTATCCGCAGGAATGGCGTATCCGCAGCGGCTACATGCCGGAAGAGGTCTCGGAACTGTCGCAATTATAACTTGGGCTCAAGTATCCCTTTTGTTCATAAACCAAAACACTTGCTGCAGACTTTCTGCACACTTTTTGCAGCGCCACTGCAATACTGTTGCAGGCACGCTGCAAAGCTGTTGCAGACTCACTGCAATGCAGTTGCAGACTCACTGCAAAGCGGTTTGCAGTAGCGCTGCAAAAAGCATGCAGAAAGTCTGCAGTGCTTATGCACTGATTCATAGACCAGTACACTGCACCCGATATCCTATTGTGAAAGAAAGGATATGTTAGAGTTATGTTGGTTTTAGGTTAAAGGAATGCAGAACTTAAAGGAAAGAAGGAGTGTTTGAGCACTTTATTGGCTACTTAAATGAACGTAAGTTCGATGTTAAAGACAAAATATCCCTTTGAGTGTTTCTCGCATGACAGTTTGATTGTATATCCATAGGTCTTCTGCGCTTTTGATATATTTAACACGCATAGCTAATAAAAAACAGAGTAAATATATATATATTTGCAGCGTTTTGGTGATGGAATCGTATTCTGCGGTTTCATAAAAGGGAATTCCGGTTAGATTCCGGAACAGAGCCCGCTACTGTAAAACCCGTAAAAAGGGAAGTTTCTTCAATACCACTGTCTTTTTAAAGATGGGAAGGTTGCTTTCTGGGTGAGTCAGGAAACCTGCCAAACAAAATACAAATGGATTCTCCCGGGATTTTGGTGAATCATTGAAAGGATTACACTGTAGATGTAAGCTGTTGCGTAACTAATTTTATTACATATGAAACATTTTTATTTGTTCCTGCTAATTATTAGTGGGCTTATTTTGTCGGGCACTAAAGCGACTGCCCAAAGTAGACAATCAGAACAAAGTATAAGAATCGTATCTGGTACTATTGTAGATGAGGACAATAAGGCAATGGAAAGCATTGTCATTTATATCAAAGGTACAGACATACAAGGTATTACCGATACAAACGGACACTTTTCTCTAAAACTAAACGATTCAAAAGACCACGTACTAATCACTAACAGTTACAATACCGTCTCGGCAGTCCGGAATATTCCTGCGGGAGAAGGAAATTATAAAATGGATATTCAACTGTCATACAAATCATTAGGATTACCTGAAGTTGATATTGTCGGAGCGAAACCACAAAGTTATAGCTCCGATATCGCTAATTCTGCAACCCGTATGGACATACCGGTAATGGAAATACCCGGAACCGTAGGCGTCGCCACCCGGAAATTATTGGAAGACCAACAAGCTACCACCATGACCGAAGCCGTAAGGAACTTGGGGGGAGTGAAGGGAGGACCTTCCGGCGAGGCTTCCAATATTAACGAAGTCTTTTCTTCCCGTGGTTTCTCTATGACAAACTCCCGGAATTATTTTAGGAATGGCGTACGATACCTGAAGTTCTCGAACGACGCGCTATCCAGCATCGAACGTATAGAAATCCTCAAAGGGCCGGCATCTGTCCTTTATGGTGCGGTAGAGCCCGGCGGGATTATCAACTTTATCACCAAGCCCACCTTATATACACCCCGGTATGGCGCCGCAATCAGATATGGCAGTTATGACTATAAACAGGCGTCTGTCGATATTTCCGGACCATTGAATGCCAAAAAGACCATCCGTTATCGTTTGAACGGGATGTATGAGGATGCGGATAAATTCCGTAAACCGCAAAATAGCAAACGGTACGATATTACCCCGGTCATTGATATCGACTTGGGACGTAGGACCACGCTTAATATCGATGCCGATATCTTTAGGGATAAAAGGACACAAGATCCGGGAGTTTTACATCTTGATAATAATATTATTGATAATGGTTTCAAGATATTCTTGGGTGAGCCATGGGCTTACGGAAAGTTCACAAACAATAGTGTCGGCTTCCAATTAACCCATCGCTTCAATCAAAATTGGTCATTCAGGAGCTCTGCCCGCCGGTACTTTACGCATGAAGATCGTTTATATTTCCAGATGAAAACACCTCAGGAAGATAACACGATCACCCGCCGTTTGGCGCATTGGGATGCAAAAATCAATTATACTAACGTTTTAGAGGAAGTGAACGGTAGTTTCAAGACAGGCTTCATCCATCATAAAGTAATCGCTGGTTTGGAATATGGATGGCTGACCAATCGCAGACAAGTAAAGGGAAATATGTATACTCCTATTAATTATGTTCATCCGGAATATACGGAAAAACCGGTCGACTTCGAGATGAAACAGAGTACGGACTTACGCATCACCCAACGCACCTATGCTATTTATCTGCAAGACCAAGTAAGTTTTTCTGATCAATGGAAGTTGCTGCTTGGAGCACGCGCCGACTGGGTGAACGATAAACAGGATAATTATATCAAAGACAAAAAAACGGATGAAAACAATTTCGCAATCTCACCTCGCGTAGGTTTAGTTTACATGCCTATGCCCGACCTAAGTCTATATGCCACTTACAGCCAGTCTTTTGTTCCTCAATCCGGACAGACGAAAGAGGGCAAGGCATTCGATCCGATTACCTCTAAACAATGGGAAGCAGGAGTCAAGAAATCATTTTTCAACGATCGCTTAATCACCGGCTTGGCTTTCTATACTCTATCGAAAACCAACTTACCTACCATAGACCCGGAGGATGAGGAATATAAAATACTTATTGGAAAACAGACGAGCAAAGGTATAGAATTCTCGGTAAACGGAGAAATCACCCCCAGTTGGAGCATGGCTTTCAATTATGCGTATACACATGCCGAAGTAACGAAGACAAATGACAAAACTTATCCCGTAGGTACGCAATTGGCTAATATCTCACCAAGCCAGTTTAACCTCTGGACTTCCTACTTGATTCGTAAAGGTCTGGTTAAAGGCTTGTCTTTCGGCGGTGGGTGGTATTTCCAAGGTAAATCCTATGGAAACATGGCACATACGATCAAACTGGACGCCTATCACTTGGTTGACTGTTTCGTGGCTTACAAGCATAGTTTCTATAAGATCTCGGCAAACCTGAAGAATGTATTCAACCAAGAATACTATACCGGCTCCCAAGGAAACTATATGCTGTTCCCGGGTTCGGCCAGGACACTGATGGTAATGCTCGCCGTCAATTTCTAAAAAGGTGTACAAGACATGTTACACAATTCGATTCTAAGAAAGATTATATATCTGTTACACTTATACATCGGAATCATATTAGGGTTACTGATAACCCTAATATGCCTTTCCGGTACGGCGATTGTGTACAAGCCGGAACTGGAAAAATTATCCGTAAAGGATATCGCCTTTGTCAAGCCTACTTCCAAAACCGTTCCATTGCAGACCCTTCTGGAGAATGTAAGACTTGAATATCCACAAGCAAAGATCAATAATTTAGTCTTATACGGAGGCAAAAATTGCGCTTACAGTTTCCGCACCACTTTTCCGGACGAGAAAGGCCGCATCCAGATCTATGTCAATCCATATACGGGAAAAGTCACAGGGATTGACAGATACCGATATAAGATTTTCCAATGGTTATATGACTTTCACGTGAATCTTCTATGGAAAAAGAACGGAGCCATGATTGTTTCTCTATCGGGGTTCTTCTTGATTTTCCTAACGCTCTCCGGTTTCTTATTATTACCGAAACGCCATATCTTTTCCTTTCATCGAAGAATGGGCTTGCGAGCCAAGCTTTTTAAATCTCACTCAATCATAGGCATATGTACATCCATTTTTTTGTTGGTCATCGCTTTTACCGGCTCCTATTTCGGGTTCAAGAAAGAATATCAATCATTCTTTGAATCCATATCCGCAGGAAAAGCAATTGTACCGGCACCGAAAGTAGATAAATACACGGGAAATTGGGTGTCATTGGACTCCGTTCTGGCGACCGCCCAAGAAAAGTTTAAAGATGGAACACCCACGATGATCTTCTTTCCAAAAGACGACACGTCCGTCTTTTCCGTGAGAATGTATCAAAAATGGGATTTTGAAAGGACGGGAAGCAACCATATTTACATACATCCTACCACCGGAAAAATCATTGCCACCAACCTATGGAAAGATAAACCTGTCGCCGAAAAACTTGTCCGTTCTATGTATTTTATCCATTTCGGAACATTTCTCGGACACTTCTCCAGAATCCTATGGATACTCATGAGCCTGACTGTGCCGTTCCTCTATTTTACTGGTCTGTACATTTGGATAATTCGTAATCGGCAGTAACATTACCCTTCCCGGGGACATAAATCCAGTAAATCGCACTTCGCATAAGGCGATTTCGTATATTTATAGCATTCTTACTTTCGACGAAATCAGAGGCCGATCAAAAACAAAACAAGCTGTTTTTTGAGAAAGCTAACAAAAGATACCTATATTTGTACTTACTCTGTGATAAGTTAGCCTTTTAAGAAAACATAGGAAAATCATTTATTATGAATCAATATCCGGATTTTGACCAGAAATTATATGACGATCTTCGCCGTGGTAAAGAGTATGCCTTTGCTGCTGTCTTTGATCGCTACCATCGGTTATTGTATATCATAGCCTATCGTTTTCTGAAATCGGAAGAAGAGGCTGAGGATGCAGTTCAGCATCTTTTCATGAAATTGTGGGAGCAGAGGGAAACTTTTAGTTTTGAGTCGGGTATTCGCAGTTTGTTATTTACTATTTTGAAGAATTATATACTGAATGAATTGAGGCATCGCAGTCTGGTATTCGAGAAGTTATATGAAATGGCCCAACAGGTGAATGATGAAGACGAAGATGCTTTTTTTACACGGTTTGAACATAGTGAACTCAGGAAATCCTTGCGGATTGCCATTGACAAGCTTCCTCCTCAGAAACAGAAAATCTGTTTGCTGAAAATAGAATATGGGTTATCCAATCAAGAGATAGCCGACAAGATGAGCATAACTGTCCCTACTGTGAAATCTCATTACACACAGGCTATAAAAGCGCTTCGTAACGAGATTGAATCTTTGATTATATGGTTCCCTATAATATGGGTTTGTTTAATAGACTGAATGTACTCATACTTTTATTAGAATGAGGTGTTATTATAAATATACGAAAAAATAGATTATGAAGATAAATGAATCGGTGATAGATAAAGTGCTTGACAACAAAGCTGCTCCTGGAGAAGCTCGGAGAGTTGCCGGTTGGTTCGTTACGGAAGAAGGTCGTGAATATTTGTCCGAACGATTGGATCGTGAGATGGAAGAGTTTACAGAAGAGATACCGGAAGATGTCAGACTCCCTTCTATTCCCGGCATGAAGATGAAACAGCGGTTTATGAGTGAGATAAAACGTAAGCGTGGTAGAAGAACGGTCGGTCGTAAGTGGATGTGGGCGGCGGCTGTATTGTTACCGTTCGTTTTCTTGAGCGTTTCCTTGTTGTTTTTGGTGAACCGGACGAGGATTTTCTCTGAAACGGAGTATGCTGAAATAAGTGTTCCTTATGGTGAACAGATACGGGTAATTTTGCAGGATGGAAGTATTGTGCACTTGAACTCGGATTCCCGCTTGAGGTATCCCAAGCAATTTGGATTGTTCAATCGTACGGTGGAGCTTTGGGGAGAAGGGTATTTTAATGTTGCCAAAGATGAAAACCGTCCCTTTAAGGTAGATTTGCGAGGGGTGGAAGTGAGAGTGACCGGAACCCGATTTAATGTAAAGGCGTATGCTGCCGAACCCAATATCTGGGTAACTTTGGATGAAGGAGGAATTCTTTTCAGAGACCATAATGCGAAGGAGTACAGGCTTGTTCCAGGAGAGAGTGCGGAATATAATCGTCAGTCGGGGAAATGCCAGATTTCCTACTCGGATAATATGGAGCAGATTTCGGCATGGCGTTCCAATAGTCTCAATTTTTATCTGACTCCGCTCGATGAGATTATGAAGGTGATGGAAAGGCATTATGACGTTCATTTTATTGTGAAAGATTCTACGGTACTGAAGAACAGGTTTACTTTGTCAACGGGAAAAGTAAATGCGTCGGATGTACTCTATGATTTGGAAACTGTTTCCAATATCTGCTTTACGGAGGTGGAAGACGGGCTGTTTGAAGTGTCCACCAAATAATGGGAACTATAAAGGTAAATGTGGAATAGATGTGAGTGAATACACTTGCATCT
>CAJJYX010000102.1 GCA_905197435.1 uncultured Bacteroides sp. | reverse complement strand
CACCGATGTTGGTATCACGGCTCTTGCTCTCCTCGATAGTGATGACACCATCCTTGGAAACCTTGCGCATGGCATCTGCAATCAGCTTACCGATAACCGGGTCGTTGTTGGCTGAAACGGAAGCGACCTGCTCAATTTTGTCATAGTTGTCACCCACCTTCTCGGCCTGGCTTTTGATAGACTCAACCACTTTGGCAACAGCCTTGTCAATACCGCGTTTAATATCCATCGGGCTTGCACCGGCAGTCACGTTCTTCAGCCCTTCAGCTACGATGGCCTGAGCCAGCACTGTAGCGGTTGTAGTACCGTCACCTGCATCATCACCGGTCTTGGAAGCGACTTCCTTTACCAACTGTGCACCGGTGTTCTGGTATGCATCTGCCAATTCAACTTCCTTGGCCACCGTTACACCATCTTTTGTGATGTGGGGAGCACCGAATTTCTTTTCAATGATAACGTTACGACCTTTAGGGCCGAGAGTTACTTTTACTGCATTAGCCAGTGTATCAATACCCTTCTTCAATTGGTCGCGGGCGTCGATATTGAATAATATTTCTTTTGCCATAACTTATTTACTATTTAACGGTTTACTAATTAAAAATTATCCCAAGACAGCGAGCACATCGCTTTGACGCATGATGAGGTACTTGTTTCCTTCGACTTCCAGTTCGGTACCGGCATACTTGCCATACAGCACTGTGTCACCAACCTTCAACACCATTTCTTCGTCTTTTGTTCCGTTGCCTACTGCAATAACTTCGCCTTTCAAAGGTTTCTCTTTCGCCGTATCAGGAATAATGATACCGCCAATTGTCTTTTCTTCTGCAGGTGCAGGGAGTATCAGCACTCTGTCTGCTAATGGTTTAATGTTCATAGTCTTTTTGTTTTATATGTTATACATTTATTATAATAGTAATTTTGCTTTATGCAAGCGATAAGTAACTAACGAAAACCGTGCCAAACGTACAAGCTGTTTGTTTGGCAGACAAAAACTGACAAAATGACAACGCATAAAACAATGCCTGCTATCTTTGCAACATCAAAAAGGAGTTGATTGATGACAGCAACACGGATAGTCCTCCCATTCCTGCTCTATCGATTGCTTGAATAGGGAAAGGATTCTCCCTATCTAAAGATAATTCTCTAACCGGTACCGTCCTTTTTTCCGCGTCGTTTTTCCATACTGTATCACCCTCCGGGGGCAAGAGTGCAGACAAGCCATGCAATGAATGCACTGCTTTCCCCACACCGGATGCCCATCTGCCATCCGGATATTGCCTGTCGGACAAGACTTACTGCATACTCCACAAGAGATACAGCCCTCATCCACATGGAAACTTCCGGAACCAATGATAAAACGGACAAATAAAGGATTCACGACATACGTTTTCAGCCAGGCGGCATTACCTTCATGCACTTTCCAGGTCTTTTTCCGGGCAATGACATCTCGCGCAATCGAAGCGACGGCATGCTGCGCATCCTCTATCTTCTTTCGACAAAGCGCCTCATCGTCCAAATTGAACATCGGCACGTAGGTATTAGGCATTGCAACGGACCAGGCAGCGTCCAACGGGAAATGTTCCGACAAACGGTTCATTCCCTTTCCCACATCGTCTCCGCATGTACACACGGCATAACGATAACAACAGTCCGGCAACCGGAGCTGCGACAGAAAATCAATCAAGAGACGGGGTGCATACCACGAATGTACCGGAAAGACAATACCCAATCTGTCAGTGTTTGGCAGTCCTGCGGGTATTGAACCTTGCTTCAGACAATCAACAATGCTGACGGCAGTATCATGCATAGCCTCTGCAAGCAATCCTGCAATCCAACGTGAGTTTCCGGTTGCGGTAAAATAAAGTATCATCGGCAATATGTTTTGCCGACAAAGGTAGTGATTTGACTTGGATTCCTCCTACTCCAGCAATTCTTCTATGGAATAATTTTCCCAGAACGTTTTTGTAGAATGAACCAACGAACTGCCCATATAGAGCAGGAACAATGCCGCTATAACAATCATCAGGAAGCTGATGAGGGCATTGTATTTTTCTTGCTTAAACTCAACAGAAACCATAAGAACCTCCTTTTTTTGTCAGTACAAAGATAAATGCAGGATGTTTCATTTTTCCTACGCCACTATTACAAACACCTATATTTGTGCCATAAATATACAAAAAAAGGAACAACTTTGTGCTCCTTTTTAAATGTATTTCAGTTTTTATTATTTCAGTTCGCTAACCAACTCTTGTGGAGTGACCATTTTCTGCTCACCGGTTTCCATGTTTTTCAATGTCACCTTGCCTTTATTCATCTCATTCTCGCCCACCAAGGCCACAAACGGAATGGCTTTGGAGTTCGCATAACCCATCTGTTTCTTCATCTTGCTTGCATCAGGGAAAATCTCGGCACGGATACCCGCCGCACGGACTTCAACAAGTACATTCATGGAGAAAGCTGCTTCCTTCTCGCCAAAGTTGATAAACAACAACTGAGTACCGTTCACCGCTTCTTTGGGATAAAGGTCGAGCTGGTTCAGTACATCAAAAATGCGGTCCGCACCAAACGAGATACCTACGCCACTGACACCCGACATACCGAATACACCCGTCAAGTTGTCATAGCGTCCTCCACCGGTGATACTGCCGATTTGCACATCGAGCGCCTTTACCTCGAAAATGGCTCCGGTATAATAGTTCAAGCCGCGGGCCAGCGTCAGGTCAAGTTCTATTTCGTTCTTCAGGCCAAGATTCTTCAGGGCAGAAAGGATGAATTCACTTTCTTCCACACCCTTCAATCCGGTTTCGCTGGCTGCAAGAACCTCCTTCAATGTCGCAAGTTTTTCTTCATTGCTGCCACTCAACAGAATGATGGGTTGCAACTTGGCAATGGCCTCATCGCTGATACCTTTCTCTTTCAATTCGGCATTGACATTGTCCAAACCGATCTTATCCAGTTTATCGATAGCTACCGTAATGTCTACAATCTTATCAGATTCGCCGATGATTTCGGCAATGCCACTCAATATCTTACGGTTGTTAATCTTGATACAGACACGGATACCAAAGCGGGTGAATACCGTATCCACAATCTGCATCAGTTCCACTTCGTTCAGCAGGGAATCGCTACCCACCACATCGGCATCGCATTGATAGAACTCACGATAGCGCCCTTTCTGCGGACGGTCGGCACGCCACACGGGCTGTATCTGATAACGCTTGAAAGGAAAAGTAATTTCATCACGGTGCATCACCACGTAACGGGCGAAAGGTACGGTGAGGTCATAGCGCAAACCTTTCTCGCAGAACTTACTGGCAAGCTTCGCGGCATTACGGCTCAACAGTTCTTCATCCGTCAGTCCGGAGAAGTAATCACCGGAATTCTGTATCTTGAACAAGAGCTTGTCGCCTTCCTCACCATACTTTCCCATTAAAGTAGAAAGCATTTCCATTGAGGGCGTTTCTATCTGCTGGAAACCATAGAGATGATATACATCACGAATCGTATTGAATATATAGTTACGCTTCGCCATTTCTATGGGCGAGAAGTCACGGGTTCCTTTCGGAATACTTGGTTTTGCTGCCATAATCAGTTCAATTACTTTAAAAATCGGACGACAAAGTTACAGTATTTTCTTTATTAAGAAAAGAGAATGTTCACCTTTGTGCCATTATTGCCGAATAAAAGCAACGGAAACACCCCAAAGGAGTAATAAAAGACTATCCGCAGGCATCACCTTATCACGAATAAAAGAAGGGATAGCCCGTGCGTCAGAAACAGAACATCTATCTAAAGCGAGGGTGTGTTGAGACTAAAATCCGCGATCATTTTGCTCTGCCATGCAAGCGAAGCGAAACGAAGAATCAACTTTCTTTGTGAGTAAAAGAATAGATGCTTCACTACGTTCTGCATGACAGAATAATATACCTGCCTGAATTTTGGTACATTTACTTATAATTGCATCACATGTTTAATCTCTACGCCCCAAGAATATCATGATATAATAAATCAGCGTAGCCAGTGAACTAAGGGCAGCCACTACATAAGTATAGGCAGCCGAACGGAGCGCATCTTCGGCTTGTGCATGGTTATACGAATTTGTAATACCGGAATTGCTAAGCCACACCAATGCGCGCTTACTTGCATTGATTTCTACCGGCAAGGTGATAAAGCTGAACAAAGTCGTCAATGCAAACAATATAATACCCGCCAACAACAGTTGTGGAAAAGAATTCAGCATCAAGATACCTGCCAGCAACAGCCACGTCATCCACTGTGAAGCAAAAGAGACAACCGGTACCAACTTGCTACGCATTGTCAACGGAGCATATGCACGCGCATGCTGCACGGCGTGGCCACATTCATGGGCTGCAACGGCAGCAGCCATTATACTGTTACTGCTATAAACACTCTCACTCAGGTTTACTGTCTTATTGGCAGGATTATAATGGTCGGTCAGATGTCCGGGAGTATGCGTCACGGTCACATCGTAAATGCCATTGTCGTGCAGCATCTTCAAGGCAACGTCTGCTCCGGTCATTCCATTACCGGTGGGGATTTTAGAGTATTTCTTGAACTTGTTCTGAAGATTTATCTGTACCAGCCAACTGACGACGGCAATACCGATAAAAATAATCCATTGTATTCCTATCATTCCTGTTCCCATAATTTTCTTTCTTTAAATTGTGAATAAATCAGTCGTTTCTTATTGAACAACAAATAGTCTGCCAAAAATAAAAGGAAACGGTGAGCAATGCCAGCGCTTCCTTTATCTTTTAGGAAGAATTAAGAGCCTGTTCAGATTTATTCTTCAATCTCTACTTCTATCACCTTGTCAACATCCATCGGAACCTCCGGCAAATAAAGTATCACCCCGCCTTCACTCTTACGAAACTTCACCGGGAGGCGGTCGACATAACTGATGGCTTTCTTCACTTTCTTGCCTTCCAACGGTAGAAAGAGAGCCTTATCCTGCAATTCGAGGATATGCACATACAATTTATTTCCTCTTTGCGTAGTGACTCCCCAAGGATGCGGAGCAATGCAGCCACCCCGGGTTCCATAGATGGTTTCACCGTATACCTTCATCCATTCTCCCACTTCTGCCAGACGCTCCAATGCAACAGCAGGCAACTCACCGTCCGGCCGAGGGCCGATATTCATCAGCAGATTGGCATCCTTTCCGGCAGCCTTCACCAGATAGTGTATCAGTGTTTTGGTCGATTTATAGTCCTGATCTGTAATCTTGTATCCCCACATGCCGTTCATCGTTTCACAGGTCTCAAGAGGCAAGGCACTGATATCCTGACCGGAAAGCCCCGCACGGTTCTCACCCGGCAAGTCGCGTTCAAATATCTGGATATCCTCGCCGGCAAACGGCACTTGATGATGGTTGTTCCCAACCAGGCAAGCCGGTTGCAGACGGTGTATCATGGCATATTGTCCGGGCAGTTGCCAGTCAAAATCGGGATTCTGATCCTGGTCCCACCAACCATCAAACCAGATGGCACCTATCTTTCCATAATTGGTAAGCAACTCGGTCAACTGGTTGTTCATAAACTTATAGTAACTGCTCCAGTCGCCCTTCGGATTCGGACGTCCCGTTCCACGTCCGGTACGTCCCCACGGAGCATCTTCACGAAACCAGTCGATATGCGAATAGTAGAGATGCAGACGAATTCCCTGCTTGTGGCACTCGTCTGCCAATTCTTTCAGAATATCCCGTTTGAAAGGAGTGGCATCCACTATATTATAATCGGAAAAGCGCGTATGGAACATGGAAAAGCCGTCGTGATGCCGGGATGTGAAGCAGATATACTTTGCACCGGATACTTTGATGGCCGACACCCATTTAGCCGCATCGAACTTGGAAGGGTAAAAGCCACCCGCCAGTTTGGCATACTCCTTATAATTCAAGTTCTTGTTGGTCATGGTCCATTCTCCGGTAGCCAACATGCTGTATATCCCCCAATGCAGGAAGATACCAAAACGATTGTCCCGGAACTCCTGACGGGATTTCAGATTCTCCTCCGTCGGTTGATAAGTCTGCGACTTCGCGGAGGGCGCAAAAAAGCACAGTAACAAAAAATACAAAAGACGTGTCTTCATGGCAATAAATAAAAAAGGCACGGATTATCCGGACACCCACGGTTCTTCAGATGAAGCCGCGAAATCCGTGTAATCCGTGCCTAAGGTTATCAGTCTGTTTTATTATTCCTCTGTATACCGTTCGATGGTCTGCTCACGGTCTGGACCTAAGGAAACAATCTTGATGGGCACACCAAGCTGTTCTTCCAGGAATGACAAGTATGCATTAAATTCTTCCGGGAACTCATCTTCACTCTGCATCTTGGTCATATCCGTCTGCCAACCGGGCAACTCTACGTAAACCGGTTCAATGGTTTCATTAATATCGAATGGGAAGTAATCAATCTCCTCACCATCTATCTTGTAAGCTACACAAGCCTTGATGGTTTCAAAAGAATCGAGCACGTCACTCTTCATCATAATCAATTTGGTAACGCCGTCTACCATAATGGCATACTTCAGTGCCACCAAGTCAATCCAGCCACAACGGCGCTTGCGTCCTGTCACGGAACCAAACTCATGCCCCAGCGTGCAAATCTGATCACCGGTTTTGTCGAACAGTTCTGTCGGGAACGGGCCGGCACCTACGCGCGTACAGTAAGCCTTGAAAATACCATATACTTCACCGATCTTATTGGGAGCAATACCCAGACCGGTACAAGCACCTGCACACACCGTATTGGAAGAAGTAACAAACGGATAAGAGCCGAAATCAATGTCCAGCATTGTTCCCTGCGCACCCTCACACAATACAGACTTACCGGCAGCCAGCAAGCTATTCATCTCATGTTCGCTGTCCACCAACTGGAATTGTTTCAAGTATTCGATGCCTTCGAACCATGCCTTCTCCATTTCCGTAAGGTCATACTCATAATTCAGTCCCTTCAATATCTGTTCGTGACGAGCTTTGGCTGCTGCGTACTTCTTGTCAAAGCCATGCAGAATGTCACCTACACGCACACCGTTACGGCTGATTTTATCCGTATAAGTCGGTCCGATACCTTTTCCGGTAGTTCCAACCTTTGCATCTCCTTTGGCGGCCTCGTATGCAGCATCCAATATGCGGTGAGTCGGCAGAATGAGGTGCGCTTTCTTGGAAATGTGCAAGCGGTCCTTCAAGTTATGGCCGGATGCTTCCAAAGCCTCAGCTTCTGCCTTAAAAAGAGCCGGATCGAGCACTACACCGTTACCGATGATATTCACCTTGTCACCCTGGAATATTCCAGATGGGATGGAACGGAGCACATACTTTTGTCCTTCAAACTCGAGTGTATGTCCGGCATTCGGTCCTCCCTGGAAACGAGCCACGACATCGTATCTCGGAGTTAACACATCAACGACTTTGCCCTTGCCTTCGTCGCCCCATTGTAATCCTAATAATACGTCTACTTTCATTTTTCTTTTTTATGGTTATTATTCTTTTTCTTCCGTTTATTGGCTCGGTCACACTTGCTGCACAACCCATACATATATAAGGAATAGTGCGTAAGGTTAAAGCGGCTCAATCTGGTGTTCTCGATGGCATGCTGCAACTCCTCGTTCTGAAACTCGGTCACCTTCCCACACTGAGTGCATATCTGGTGATGATGCGTATCACGATTATAAGACTTTTCATACTGGGAAGAGTTGCCAAATTGATGCTTGATGACCAAACGAGCATTTATAAGCAAAATAATGGTGTTGTAAAGCGTTGCACGGCTGACGCGGAAATTCTCTTGGTCAGCCATCAGTGAATAGAGCGTGTCAATGTCAAAATGACCGTCTATGGAGTAAATGGTATCAAGGATAGCATAACGTTCGGGAGTCTTACGATGCCCGTTCGCATTCAGATATTCAGTGAATATCTGCCTAACTGTATCTTTCACATTCTGACTTTCCATTTGACGGCGCAGTTTTACAGCCAACAAAGTTAATCCTTTTTTGTGGAAAGCAAACGAGAAAGGGATAAAAATTGCGATAAGGGGAATATTCCCTTATCGCATTAGCACTCTATAACTTTAGGATCAATTCAACAAATCTCCTCTTTTACAAGATTATATAGTAATTGTTCAGCATCGGAAGAAGAGTTGTCCATGCCTTCCACCCTGCGGCAAACCTGAAAAGAATTTTCCTCATTTTGCTGCATAAAGCGGCGGATGGCAGTCATGGCAGCATTGCGGATATGGTAGGAACCCGACAAAAAAGCCGTTATCGCCTGATCAAGGAACTCATTCTCAACCCGTTCGTTCATGTCGCCCTTTTTCATCAACAGACGGGCAATGGTGAGGAAACCGCAAACCTGCGTATATTCATCCTCGCTTGCAATCCAATGAAAAGACTTGGCAGGTGCATAAGGCAGATGCTGGAATAAATTCATGCTGGTGAACTCTGCGATCTCGATATTGCGAATATCTTCTACCCAGATATCAGCTATCTCAGGCAGAAAGCTCTCTACCGGCTGTAAAAGTCCCGCCAGTATTTTACACTCCCTAATATCTTCTTTCCACAAAGCCTGCGCCAGTGCGTGGTCCTTTTCGTAACCGGCAGCAATACTCTTGATACGGGGAAGCTCCACACCAAAGTTCAGCTTATATACCAAACCTTTCTCACGCATACTCTGGGACACAGCCCCATTCATGGAGAGACGAAGCTGTGTCTTTATATCTTTCAACTGCTGATGCAGTCGTTCTTTAGAATCATCTATCATATATCATCAATTATTGACGGAAGGCAATGTTGAATAATCCTTGCTATAACGCAACATCTGTTCTGCATAACCTTCATCATAAGTCACTGTTACATCTGTAATATTACCGTTTGTATCCGTCACTGCCTCATATTTCGGATTGATGAAACCTTTGTATGGCGCAAGGTTCAACCTCTTGTAACGTTCCAGTACTTCGGCATGCAAAACGGGATCGACTTTCACGGCATAGGCTTCCACCAAATCATGAGCACCGGCATAGTCACCGGTAGACTTAATACGCTGTATTTCGGCAAGTAACTCACCAAATAGCTCACGCACCTTTTCATAATCATTGATTACGACATATGTCTTTCCATCCTTCTTCACCAATTCCACAACCTTTTCTGCCGCACCTTTCTCGTATACCCAACGCGCAATGAGTTGACGGTTGCGCATGTGAGCTTCCTCTACGTTGTTACCCGGCTCTATACGTACAAGCTGTGTCATCAAACCGTTCATCAGATAGGTATAGTATTGAGCCTTATAAGCATCTGTACTCGGAGTAAGCCCCAGTTCCACCAGCTTCGGATCGGCCACGTAATAAAGCCCGAACAAGTCGGCACGTGCTTCCTCGATAGTAGAGCCATACGCCTTCAACGCATCAGGATCCACACCCGGCAGCAGTTTACCGGAGCCATGTCCCAAGCATTCGTGCAAATCAGTATGCAGTTCGTCTGTTACATCCGCATACTTATCAATCAATTGGAGCTCTGCATCGCTGTACACGAATTCCTCATTGAACCCATTGCCATGAGCAGCCTTGTTGTAAGCGTCCGTAATATTGCCAATCGTAACAGACTTCGAACCATGATGGCTGCGTATCCAGTTCGCATTGGGCAGGTTGATGCCGATAGCAGTTGCAGGATATAAGTCACCCGCCAGAATGGCAGCCGTAATCACCTTGGCAGATACGCCTTTCACTTTCTCTTTCTTAAATTGGCTGTCTACCGGAGAATGATCCTCAAACCACTGTGCATTACTGCTAATCAACTCTGTACGACGGGTAGCTTCCAAATCCTTAAAATTCACCAGAGATTCCCAGCTTGCTTTCATGCCGAGCGGATCGCCATAACTTTCGGTAAATCCATTCACAAAATCAATACGTGAGTTCAAATCCTTCACCCACAAAATGGCATATTCATCGAATGTCTTCAAGTCACCGGTTTCATAAAATTCCACCAATTTGGCAATTACAGCTTTCTGTTCGGGAGTCTCGGCAACTCCCTCTGCCTTCTTCAGCCAGTAAACAATCTTTTCAAGTGCCTGGCCATATAGTCCGCCCACTTTCCAAACCTTCTCCTGAACCTTGCCATCCACTTTTACCAAACGGCTGTTCAAACCATAGGAAACGGGAGTTTCATCTTCCGGATTCTTCAAAGCATTATAAAAATCTTCAGCTTCCTGCTGTGTCACTCCATCGTAATAATTGCATGCGGAAGTCAATACCAAATCTTCACCGGCGGCCTGGTTCACCCGCTTCGGCATCACTTTAGGGTCAAAAATAACGGGGAATACTTCCTCGCACAGCTGTTCCACACTCTGCCCTTCGGCAAGTGGCAGTGTAGCGGCATCCACACTCTGCACAGCCTGCTTGAAGAATTCGGGAGTAAAGCCCGGCACAAACTTTTCGCTACCATAATGATGATGAATGCCATTGGAAAACCATACTCGCTTCAGATACACTTCCATAGCCTTGAAATCGGGAGTGCTTTTATCCCCTTTATAACCGACATAAACAGCTTCCAGCATCCGACGAATAGTCAGATTATACTTCCCGTTTTGATCGAAAAGAATATCTCTGCCCTGCAAAGCCGCTTCCGTCAAATAATAAACCAATTCTTTCTGTTTGAGAGACAAGTTCTCAAATTCCGGTACGCGATAGCGTAAAATCTGTAAGTCTGCAAATTGTTCCACTGTATAATCAAATTTTTCTGCCTCGGCAGTCGTTTTTTGCGCTCCGCCACAAGCCGTCAGCAAAGATGCAGCGACTGCTACGGACATCAGTTGTTTTTTCATGTGTGTCGGGAGGATATAGTTAGTATTAAAATGACAAAAGGAAGTATTCCGAAGCAACCGTCCCAGAATATTTCCTTTCATAAATTCAGCTTCACTGAATTATTTGCTTTTTACTGCACGTTTCTTACGATAACCATTAGGAGTTTCTCCTACATTTTTGTAGAATGCAGCATAAAAAGACTGACGATTAGCGAAACCAACCATCGTGCTGATTTCTTCTACATTTTTGTCAGCATACCTCTTATCTGTCAATAAATGCAAAGCATCTTTTACTCTGTACTCATTCAATAAACAAGAGTAATTCATTCCAAAACGAGAGTTTACGACTGCCGATAAATAGCGGGTATTAGT
The DNA here is from genome assembly GCA_905197435.1 of uncultured Bacteroides sp. GTDB lineage: Bacteria > Bacteroidota > Bacteroidia > Bacteroidales > Bacteroidaceae > Bacteroides. Next base: position 212 of record CAJJYX010000102.1, on the reverse strand, counting down.
CTGTAACTCTTTTGCCAAATCTTTAGCAGAATAATTAGGATCTCTGTACTTCTTCTGTACAACGATGATATTCAGGATCTTGTCATACAACTCGTCTGCCAATTCCGGTCTAATCAAAGACCTGTATGCAGCCTTTTTTTCTTTCTTTTCCCTCAAATTGTAGGGACGTTTTTTCGGAGTTTCTTCCGTTTTTTTGTTCTCTAAATCACTCA